>OZ220050.1:0-80475 GCA_964291365.2 Stappiaceae bacterium | reverse complement strand
ACTCTGGAGCCTCTGTGTGTGTATGCATGAGTGTTTGCATGGTCTGTTACATGTAGCTTCACTTCATGAGCGAGCTTGCTTACTCAGCAAGTTCCAAGGTAGACTCCACCTTCCAATTATTGCATTGTCTGAATGCTTGTACTGTGGTTGACTCGTGTGTACTCAACCACAGATGCTTGGATATACTGGGATACAACCAAGCTTGGCGTCATGCTCCAAGCAATAAATTTATGAGATTTTTACTAGTTTGTATGAGAATTATGGTACTGTAGATACCCCTTCAATTCCTGACCAATCAGATTACAGTACTTTTGTTACAACCATGATTACAGTATGGCATTATTGTCTATTACTTCTATTGTTTTGTCTGCAGTAACAATAGCACCTTGGACAGGGACCTTGAACCTACTAGCTCTGGTGCCAACTGCCACATCACAGTACGTGACCTACCTCTCTCGGACCAGCCAAGGGAGCAGCCCTTTCAGCGAAGATTTAATGGACTCACTGGATACAATTACAGGTACATTACAGGGTTTCTTACTGGATTTTCGTTAGGGAGAGAAGTACAAGTCAATCTTATGATAAAACACCACCATCTCTAGGGGGTCTGGGAGCATCCCTCCCAGAAAGATTTTTGAAATTTAAGACCTCTCAGACAGCATTTTAGATCCATTTTTACCAAAAATAACATTGATATGGAAGCTTTGCAGTTTGTGATTACACTATACATGTATTTGAGATTTTATTACATCTACATGTATTAGTTTCAAGAATTTTGGGGGGAGGAAACCTGGTCTTGGGGGGGGGGGGGATATCCCAGGGCACCCCCTCCAAACGAAACACTGGTTAGACATTTATGGATCAAATAATTGCTGAATAAAATTATAATTCTTTCTTGATCTTTTAAGTCATGATTTTTAATGCTTAATTTCATGATAATTACCATGTCATGTAGCCTCATCCCTTGGAGGGGGAAATATATAGCTTGGAGGGGGGTACTTCCTTCTTCCTCCCCCCTTGTATGAAACCATGCTTTACATTGTACATATTCAGTTTTGTGTTTTTACTGTCATGATTTTATTTAATGTTTAGGGGTGTACATGTATGTATCATAGGAGTGGTATAACCTCATCCCCAGGCTCATTCCCAGTTTTTCAATGTTTCACACTGAAATTTGAAAACACTAGTAATGGGCCTGGGGATGTACGAGGCTATAGGAATAGAAGGCAATGATGTGTTTGTTCTGTGGTAGGCAACAAAACATAGTGTTTGCAATTGCCTAGCAACCAAAGTTTTTATAGGCAAATTGCCGGCTATGGGATGAGTGTAGGTGGTCATAGGGTCGCCTGATGATAACTTCATCATCAAAGGAGTCATGGGGAACAAATCAGTTACATGACATTAATTGGCGTGCACTCAACTATGCATCTCGTGCACCCCAATTAATTACTCTTTGTGTGCCTGTTTGCATTGTGATTACGTTGTATGTGTACAATCATGCTGTACACAACATTTGTCAGTTTGGCTGGTATCAACACGGATACATTAAGGAATGCTGAGGCCCCATCCATGCTAGATGAACTTTAACTGTAATAAGTATATCATTGACAATTTTGATTACCAAAATTATTATTGTAGCTTTCTGTCAAGAAAAATGAAAATGGCTCAAAGAGCAAAGACGGAATGATAGATGAGACTAAAAGAGCCCAAAAAAAGGTTTGTACCATGAAGCTGAGAGTACATCATGACATGTCATATAGATCAGGACAAGAGTGTTAACCACATACGTGCTATAGCGTTCTGATGGAGTGCCTGTACATCGTTGTCTGCCATGCATGTACATGTAGCTGTATTTACAGCACTAAACTATACACCACAGAGGAGGTATGAAATGATCACGTGTTCAGGCAAAAATGCTGTGTCATCACTTTCATCCCCATATACTTTACATAGTACTTAAACTTTGATGGTGGTTTTCAAGGGTGATCCCTCAGGTAAAGGTGATATGACTGATCAGCGATCAAAACCAAAACATTTGAGCTAGAGATCTCTAACTCGGGGATCCCACAATTTTTTAGCTTCAAGACAGTGACTGTATGATGATGCACCCATGATGGTATTCGCAAAAGTGATGTGGAATATTAATGAATTTGTACTTCCTCTGTATACAACACATGTAGGACTGATTAATGTTTTTGCTTGCATCACTCTATTGGAATGCTTATCAGGCGTTTGTATGGGAGCTCAACACTATTTTCCTGATATAGTATTGATGAAGCAACTTGATTGCTGGTCAGCAAGGTTTGAAGGTTTGAGTGGGTGAAGTGGAGGGACCGGAGGGTGTGGCAATGGGAGCTGGCTGTACTGTGTGAATATTTTGAGAGAAAGGGGTGCCATCTTAATCTTAGACTACTGCTTTATTTTATTCTCATTCTTATATTTAGATCGAGGTTGAGGCTTAGGAAGTATGTGAACAGTTTGAGAAGTGCAGTGAAAAAATTATCTGGAGGAATTCACAAAATTGCTTTTATTCAATGTATACTATACAGTATGCACCTACTCTAGCAAATGTCTTATCTGTCTTATTTATTATTATTTGTGTGAACTTGATTGTAGCACACCGAAAAAAAAATGATGGACATTATGAGAGTATTCTACTTTGTTGATAGAGTTTGTATGTGTTTTGTGTAATAATTTATTTCAAATGCTGGTAAAGGTTTGATGGTCAAACTGTTGTACATGTATTACATGTTCATATTTCATCCTATCACCTCTTTCAATCTACGTACTTCTAGCAAGGCCACTATGACTATTCAAACATACATTGATGTAGCTAGTTATCTCAAAAAGAGAACGTTATGCCTGCCAAAATAATTCCAATAAAAGATACATGCATATATCTACACTTTTAATTATGCTACAGGGAGAAGTACAAAAATTAATTTGTTATTAAGGTATGTCTATCTATCATAAGAATTAAGTTGGTCTATCTTCTACAACCATACTAAATTTAAAGAGAAATCATCCTACATACGGACGTCCTTATCCTATTCATTTCAGCGGGAAACTTTGTTGAGCATTAAATTTGGCGAAACAGTCATCAGAATGCATCGGCGGATTTTAACCACTGAATTAATTTTGGCGATTGTGAGCTCTTCAGCATAGCACACAATATTAAATGGCGGATCAGAATGCATTGGTGGAATCAGGATTGCGAGCTCTTCAGCATACCACACAATAATGGTGGATCCAGTAAATCGTCTTTAGTTAGCCTCGTCCCCAGGCTCCCCAATCTTCTCACGATTCCATATGGCTGAGTCAGCAAAATCTTGCCAATTAGCGATCGCGAACTAAGGGCAACCGCTATGAACCACATTATTATTGTGTGAGTAACATATATTCCCCAGTGGCGTGCATGCCCGAGCTAAGGAACGTGGGAGGGGCTGGCAGCGCATGCGTGCGCAGATTCACTATTCGACGAGTTCGAGTCGACCTTCAGCGAAAGCAGCATGGCAGGCCAGGTGAGTCAGTGCTTTGGTTATTATAGTTATGCAGTGCTCGTTAAGAGTAACCATAGCTTTATATTGTATCGCAGTGTGTACAGCTAGCACGAATTTAATAATAGCTTGTTGTTTGAGGTTTCATTGTGTACACACATAATAGAGTACACCCTTCGCCCACATGAAATATGCCGCCTCGGATTCACTGTGGGAGCAGACGCTGGCAAAAATCTTCAAGGCAGAAGAGCTGTTGACCAGTATCAGAAGAGGTAGCTTACTCCAGTAACCAGCCGGCCAGTATTACAACTAGTACGGTACACAGTTTGAACAAACGTCCCAGGCATAAATAATATTATTTCTAAGATGACTACAGTGTCATAATTATAAGTTTGCATGGCTATGTGGCACAACTGTTGTTGCTAACATTACAAAATTCACAAATTTGAAAGTCACGACCAAAAAGCACCGTGTTTCTTGACTGCTCATTAAGAACATTAATTAGCCAATTAATGTCATGTATTTGTTTGCATACATAGAAATAACTAACAATGATCACTATGACACAATAATGTTAATATCAATTTTACGGTGTCCCTAGCTAGCACAGCTCTAGTAGGCTTGCATTGCTAGCCTGTTATCGAGCTTGTAAAATAAGCATCGACTGTCAAGTTGATCATCATCTTTATCTGAGTTGACTCTGAAAATGCATCAGCTCTAATTCATTATTATGGTGCCCTATAATATACATTTTACACTATAATAAAAAAAAACTGTTGTATCGGAATAATACCGACTGATTAGAATTATTTCGAAACGGTATTATTCTGTGCACACGCAGATTGTACAAACATAATGTCCATACGTGTAATCTATGCATAGCCACTCTGTATGTGCAGACGTTTTCAAAATTAACTTTATGCTGCACCTGGAACTGTAACTACAATATTTGTATAATGCAATAGGTACCTCTCTGTACTAACGTATATGCACGGCTGACAAGACAGTGGAGTCCACTTAAATAATAATTTTTACAGTGTGGTCAGTATTAATGTAAACGGTTAGCACTCAAAACTGTAAGTTGTGGCTAAGTAACCATGCACCGTGCTCCTCTATTACTGTATGTATTATGTATAGTGTCCACACTAAAGCAGCTGTGATTAGACATTAATTTGGGCAATAACATACGAACGTTATCTAGCATTATTTTACCTCTCTTATAAATGTAGGAAAAGGAGACGTCCTTTGTGAATTTGGAGATCCTGCTGTATTTGATGCCACTGCTGAGAGCAAGCCAATGAAGGTTCTCTGCATTATATTAGGCGCTATACTTACATTATATGTATACCTGTTACCTAAATGGTAGTTGGCTTTAAATAAAAATTTTCTCCCGTAATGTTTTCTACTTCTCAGTGCAAAAAATTAATAAGTGTGCTATAAGTTAGTTATGGAAGCTTAGCTGATGCTGACAAGTACGTGAATGGGCCATCATAAGGGAGCTTTTTGCCTGCTAGCTACTGTACCAGTACCAGCTACAGCTGATTCATTATCCTTGAGAGTAGAGAGATACACTAACTTTGTTGGATACCCTAATAGTGTGTGTGTGTGTGTGTGTGTGTGTATGTGAGTGCGCGCGTGCATGTGTGCACCGATAGGGCAGAGTTCCACATCTTTACGCAGTTTGGGGGTGACCTTCAGTCCCAGTGCAACCACAAACCACTAATTATCCCCAACAATGCCACTCCATTGTACAGCTCTGCACACACATGGGAGTCTGTAAACGGTGGACTGGATTGACCTTTGATCTCAACTTTACCCTCATGTGCCAGGTAGGTACATGTACATGTACTAGCATACTTGTTACTGCCTGTGGTTGTGTATTATACTACCACTAAACAGTGCATACAATAAGTTGTAGAGATATAGTAGGAGTGGATTAGGCTTTTGTAAATTATGCTGGCAAAATTTTGAGCATTGTAGGGATGTCCTGGCATTTGAGAATAATGCTAGCATTATAGGCCTATTTTTGAAGGATTATTGGACCAACTTTTACATCTGCTCACAAATTTTAAAACAAGCAGGTGTTTTTTGTAGTCACTGAGTGACATAGAGTACTTGGAGACTAAAGCAACTAGTTAGAGACTCACAGAGGCTAACACAGGCTCGTCATTGACCTCAACTAAGATAACCTTTGACCCTGAGTGAATAACATCATACTATATAACTTACAAACAGCTTCACAGAAAGACAAGCACGCTGTATGGAAGACTACATAGAGACCTCTGTAATGCTCCAATAGAATAATAGATGACTGATGACATGTTCCTTTTTTTTTTTTTTGTATCAAAGTACAAAGATTTGACAAGAATAATGCCAATACCTTGAGCATTATAGGGGCATTCCTGAGCATTATAGGACCATTATCTGGAAATTTGAGAATAGCATTATAGGCCAAAATTTTAGCATAATTTACAAAAGCCTAGGGTGGATATGGGAGAAATATAGTACTATAGCCGGATGATCGACCTGAGGCTTATAAAACCAGCCATAACTTAGCAATGAGTTGTCATAAAAACAAGAAACAAAAACCACAAGGTAGCTGAGAGATTGCTGTCTCTCCTGAGGTTTGAATCAAGCAAATCAGTTAAGAACACGCCATGCAATTTCAATTTTTAGCTCTATGGAAATTTGTATGTAAAATGATTTCCAGCATGTAGATTGTAGCTCGTGCATGCTTCATCCGTTCAACGGGAAACACCCAGTGCTAATATATAGGCCTCGTTGAGAGGAAGCTATTCACACCTTAACCATAAGGATTACTATCACTGCCACTCTGCTATTGAGATTGAGCCAAAATATCGGGCATCCAGAATCACTACTGTACTATAGCTGTGCATGGTCCCAGCTCCATAACTATAATATACCCCTGAAAAATGATTGATATCTTTCCACTCTGTAGATGTGGTATGGTAAAATATGTACTCCTAGAGCAGCCAGCAGCCACCTCTGGATGGATGCACACACTTCAGACAACACACCCACATATACAGCAACTGCTCTCAGCATTAAAAACAATATTATACCACTCACAACAAAATTACAAAAAATGTGTACAATGTGTTACACATGTATATATTATTTACAGCATTTCAATTTGAATGTATTGTGGTGGTGATGCTATAATTAAATTTTTATTAGTTTGATGCCAGTTTTGCTGATGTTCTTTGAATTTTTCCATGTATTCTGTCCCCTAGCTAGCCCTGCAACTCAGCAAATGCACTCTCAGAGATCTACCTGTGGAATATACAATGATGTAATTGATAATTCACTCTCTTACAAACTCACCATAGAAAATCTGACTTGTATTGTTTTGCCAAACGTTCCTCACTGGTCACCTCGGCCTGTATATAGTTGAAGAAATGACATCATAATGATGTAATTGATAATTATAAAAAATGTCTTGTACATACCTCATGCAAATTAATAAACAATACAATGCTGATTTTTATTTGCAAATGACAACAACAGATGGACAGACTGATCACTTTACCCCTAGTGCATGAGTTTGGGATCCCATGTGTATATGCTAAGTAAAACTAGTTTCTAAGTACACATCACCTTTTCTGTAGTGGTTGATCTTTGCTCTGAACCACATGCTGTTTCTCTCGCTCTAGATTGGCTTCATGTGAGGGGTGAGGGAGGAGGAGAGTGCCTTCTGTGAGGGGTGAGGAGGGAGAGACGCATCTTCTGTGATGGGGAGGGGAGTCTTTGCAGCGTGGCGGTGAGCAAATGAAGCACTTTTTCTTTTGGAGTATTCTATTCTCTCTCCTTCAGCCATCTGCATGGCAGTACGATGCAATAATTTTTCGGATACATAAACCTCTCTCTCTCCCTCTGCCCCCACCCTCCCATCTCTCTTTCGCTTCCTTATAGTGGTGTCCTTGCATGTGAACACTAACTTATTTTGATGCGTACCTGTTTAAGTTTCCTGAGTTTCAGTGGGTTGCTAGCTATCCTCTTCTTCTCGGATGAATCATACACAGCAGATCTTCACGAATCTTTACTGCCAGATCGGTAATGATATTTATTTTGCTGAGTGAGCAGACATGAAGAGCATCATCATGTTGGTTACTGGATACTGATTAAAGGGACAGCTGTAATTAACCTCATTCTCTCCCTCCTTGTCCGCTAGTATCGGATCAACATGGTGGCCAACCTTTCTTTCTTCTCAGTTTACGCTGGCACCAGCTGCACCACTGCACAGCCACTCCACTCACTCATCTTGCTGGCTGATAGCAACACACATACAGACAAAGAGAAAATACTGAAGTAACTCACACTCCATGACTCTTATCTACTTCAATGGATTATGGTGTCCAGTTTGTGTGTAGACCTTAATTAGAGGAGTATCCCCATAAGTAGTCAACCCTTGCATTCAGCAAATTTTAACTAGTCTTGTATAAAATGATGTGCATAGCAGTAGAAACACTTCTCATCTTCTCTTACATGCATGTCTAGTTGCAGCAGAGGTTCACTGGCCAGATTTTTTCCATGAGAGTATTTTAGGAATAGGCTCATTGTCGCTGGGATGATTTGACTAGCATAACTAGTCGTCACTGCTGGATCAACCTGAAGAAGAGGAAAGAGAGAGAGAGGGTCACACAACTATGTACATGTAGCTGTACTACATGTATATATATAATAAGTTCAGAAAAGGGCATAATTATCATGCCCCTCTAATTATTGATATACCTGTACCAGCTACCACATCTTCAGGGAATTCCACTAACATCACTGCTAATTGCTGGATGTGGTGTGCAGTGACCAACTGAGCATGCCCAGTAGACTTTAGCTCATCACAAAATCTGCACATAAAGTGTTAGGAGCATGCCTTGCTAAGATATCTATCTACATGGTGTATGTGTGACATTGTGTGTCTGTGAATGAGTCCATGAGTTTGTGTGTTTGTGTATGCATGTGCACGTACATGTACGGTATTAAAACTTAATTTTGTTTGAACTCACAAGAAAGTGACCTTAGCCGCTAGTATTCCCAGCACTGGAGCTCTTGAAGGCTGAAAGGCACTAGCTAACAACTCCAATAATCTATGATAAGAGAGAGTGTACAACAAAATTAACATTTAATACCATGTTGGTTCTGAACAGTGTTGTAGAGGATGCAAAGTTTGGGAGAGCTCAGTTAGACTGTCAGACATTCACTGACACAATGTTGCTACCAGACCTCACTGCTGATGATGGTTGGTCTATAGTATTGCAATATCTAGCTTTTGTACACACAGGCAATGTTAGCCAGTGGAACAATGTCCCCACACACCTCAAGATAAACCACATTGTAGAAGTTACACCACTGGTGTGGCTACATGGACTATCACTACACAATCTCTACAGCACAAGCTGAGAGGTCAGGTCAACCAGGTGAGACAAAAATACCTGCATAAACATGCTAGCTTTCTCTTTTATGAGGTAGCCTTGCCCCCTAGCATTGAAAAGCTGGGCATGGGCCAGCCATGGGACAAGATTATTTAGGAGACTGTCTGACCTTCCACCAGTGAGGTGAGTTGGATCTTGTTGTCTCTTGAAGGTGCTTCTCCATCGCAGGGATGATGGCAGTGTGAGCTGAGACAAGGCTCCATGCAAAGAGAGGACAGCAAATCCAAAGCTGACAGATGAACTGTGTTGTGCATGTATGCATGTGTGTGTGTGTGTGTGTGTGTGGAGACAGTTAAGATTGCCCAACAGAGAGCAGTAGTGTACATACATGTGCATGCACACATACAACTGTACACAGAATTGAACTACATGTGGCTAGCTATTGTGACTGATGATTTTCTCTTGCTAGCCTGCTTACCTGAGTAGGAGAGTGTGCATTCATCTTCTTCCACAAACTGATTGATATCCTCAGTCCAGTCCTGAACCTACATAGCAATGATACACTAATCTTAATAATGCTTATTCAGCAATACAATACTACATACATGTACCTGTGCCTCAGTGATCTGCATGTGTGCTATGAGGTAGTATAACGAGCTGCAGTAGTATGGGTGGCAGGAGACACTGGAATTTGCACTTCTCTCCAAGAACAGTGATCAACTCAGAAAGCGCAAATATGGTGCTCGTTGACCTATGACAAGGTCAATCACCACCTGAAAATGTGCAAGGAAGCTGTTAAAGCCAACAAATGCCTCACCCCAACCATCCGTCTCACAGCATACAACAGACTAAGGAACTGTCCACAGCAGTAGACGAAGAACTCACAAAATATGATGTACAAATATGCAGGCTCTTGAAGTTGCATTACGCAAACATTATGGAACAAACCAATGGCTGCATAGCAGAACTACAGGCCAGTTTGACGGACATTACCAAGTCGAGTGCATCACCGGCCGAAAACACAATCCTCAAAAACTGTGAGAAAAGGCTAACAGAGATTAACAAAAAATGGGAGGCGAAAGCCGAGGAATTCAAGCAAACATTCCAACGGAAGAGAGCCAGGGACACAGAAACGGACCTGACACTAGAACCAATCAAAAGGCCCCGTATAACCACAATGGTTTTGAACAACACGGTAGACAGAAATGCAGCCATCACACAGCTCATTGAAGCAGTGAATGAGGTAGGCTCAGAACTAAATCAATCTATCATGCATAATATTAACTCACACTCCCCCGCCCCCCCCCCCCCCCCCCCCCCCGGCAGCTAGACAACAAAAAGCCCCTGCCCCCACAGAACCCTCTATAGCAAAGAGGATGAGGGCAGAGGAGGATACAGAGGAGGAAGAGGAAACGAAAAGGGAAGCAGAGGAAGAGGCCGCACCTACTAAACAGACAGAAACTGAAAAGACAACTTAATGCCATATAGAGACAGAAAGTAAGAATCAAACATACTCCTAGCTGTAACAACATTGTAAGCCTATCAACATATTCTCTGTCTAGTGCTGAACGTAGTATACTATCAAAAGGTCTCTCATTTATTCCCGAGCCCAAGTCTATAGACCACAATGATATAGCTACAGGCCTCTCGAAGCTCCGTAAAAAATTCTCGTACAATACGAACTAGCTACTAAATAAAAAACCCTACTTCAATCACAACACAACAACACTGTCAAACAGTACCGGTACCCAACCAGACCCACCTAACTCAACCTTTGATCCATGGGAAAAAATCAAACATTCAAAGTGAAAAATAATTCCCTTACTAGGGCTGAAAGCAAAAACACGTTCCTCAATCTATTTCTAAACAAACTAGACCAAGAAATTATCTCCCTAGGTACAAACAACAAACAAATTAAAGGTGACAATATCACCAAAGCCGAAAGAGCAGCAATCAAATCATTAAAAAAAAACAAAGATATAGTCATCAACAAAGCCGACAGAGGATCAACCATTGTAGTGTTAAACAAATGCAACTACACTGAGGAAGGCCTCAAAAATCCAGACGAACCAAAAGTATACAAACAACTCAAAGCAGACACCACTGCCTTCATAAGAACCTATATTATGAAATTCCTAGTTGAACTTTGATTCCAAAAATGGATGCCAATGGAATTTGTCGACTTCTGTACACCCTCCATACAATTCAGAACCTCACAACTCTACTTCCTACAAAAGATACTCAAAAACCCAATGGGCATAAGACCTAATGTTTCCAGTCTCAATAGTGTAACTGAGAACATCTCAAGTTTTGTAGACTACTGGCTTCAACTACTAGTCAAACAACTTCCATCATTTCTAAAACACACCAAGGAATTTGTCGACCTAATCACAACCACTCAAATTCCACTAAACAGTACTCTAGTCAGTATTGATGTATCCTCACTATATATGAACATACTACACAAAGATGGTATCACATCCAGCATCAATGCCCTCAAATGGGACCAAAATCCACACCCTCTACGGCCACCAATTGAGTTCTGGAGGAAATGCTAAACATTGTCCTCAAGAATAACGTCTTTGAATTCAACAGAGACTTCTTCCTCCAACTACAAGGAACAGCCATGGGCACCAAAATGGCCCCAGCATATGCTAAGCTATTCATGGGGTCATTGGAACCTATCCTAGCATGGCTAGGACATCCATACATACTACTATGGAAAAGATACATTGATGACATATTCCTAATATGGACAGGCACAGACAAACAACTAAACACATTCATCGCAAACATCAACAAAGTCCACCCCACGATCAAATTCACACACAAATAAGACTGAAATGAACTTAGATTTTTGGATGTTATGGTCTACAAAAGCCCAAACTTCAAAGACGGAGGCCTCCTGGATGTAAAAACACATATAAGACCGACCAACAAACAATTGTACATCCACAAAACCTCACACCATCCCAAAAGTGTGAAAACAGCCATCCCAAAAGGAGAAACACTAAGATACCTCCTCACAAACACACAAGGGGATACGCTCAAACTTATTACAAATAAACTAAAAGACAAACTCATTGAAAGAGGCTACAAAGCGGAGGAAATTACAAGTATCATTCGACAATATCCTTTCCACAACCGCACTCAACTCATCAAGAACAACAACAAAGCAGCAACCACACCCCCAGTAGTCCTCCCGGTCAAATTCAGTCCCATATGCTAGTCTGGCGTAGCCAACCCTCGCAGAAAGAGGAGGGTCTGGTCAAATGCCTATACTGGGCTTGTGACAGAGGAATGTAATTAGCCACTACGTGCGTGGTACACACTCAAGTGGGTGTGGTTGATGTGTCAACCACACTGGCCACCACACGTAGCCACGTACGTGCAGAGAAAGTCGCCGAGGCTGTGCATTAAGCTGAGAGATGCAATGTAAGGTAAGGTAGTGTTGTAGAGGCCTATTTGCTGCTAAATAATTGCGGACTGCCAGATGACCGTGACCAATGAAGAGCGTTGTGTCGCCAATTGTGGGGACAGTCAGTTCAACCTGGTCAACGACTAGTCACCCTCCATAAAGGATAAAATAGCCAACTCCTGCTCAGGCTTGAATGAGCTACATCCGAGATTAGTGGCTGCCGACCTAGCAGTCTCTACCAGCAATACCGTAGTGCTATAGCAGCCATCGATATGCAATCACATCATAGATACTTTAGACTACGCGCGCGCTAGGCCGGCTGGCCAGCGGTTGTCAGTTTACGCAATACTCCATTAATTGCATACTTGCGGGGACAACCAGATTCCGTATGTCTGACACAAGCCTGGTATAGGCATTTGACCAGACCCTCCTCTTCCTGCGAGGGTCGGCTACGCCAGATTACCCATATGCAAGGACATTAGGAAAATCCTATACACATATTGGCCGGATATCGAACATGACACACTACTTAATGCCATATTCCCTAACAAACCAATGATAGCATACAAACTGAGGTGGACTTGCTAGGATGTGTGTACTAGCAGCACGAATGCTACTCTTTTAATGCTACTACTATATCCCTAGCATTTTGAATAATTATATGGCTTAGTATTAAATACATCATAAATCCACGATCGGGAGCTACTATTGGGTTATGGGGGATACATCTCGACATAAGCTATAGCGTACAAACAAGATGTGCACAAAATTAATATTCGGTATGGAGTTCCTGCACGACTTTGGCGAGCTCACCAGTTTCAGTGTTCTTAGCCTTCAGCTGGACTGCTCCAGGATCTCTTTCAAGCGCTCATTGACACGGAATCGTAGGCCTGGGAACGAGACTGCCACTCCGTTCCCAATCCGATCTGCTCACACGTATCAGATATCAGATCTGGAGCTCTGACTAGTGCACTGGAACCGGGTTGCAATGTATCACGCGCGTCCACACACGCAATGTTTTATGTGGTTGCGCGTTCTGCTGAAGGGGCTTATAAATATTCATGCGCAATTAATGTATCGATAATAAGACTACTGAATCAGGCATTTACAAGCAAATTGAAGTGCCTGTAGTTATGTCCCATGCATATGATATTCTCTGCACCTATGCAGACAGTAATCGTGTGTGTGTGTGTGTGTGTGTGTGTGTGTGTGTGTGTGTGTGTGTGTGTGTGTGTGTGTGTGTGTGTGTGTGTCTGTGTCTGTGTATATGTGAAGATGTAGATGTGGATAGCTGCTCTTGAAAAGTTCTCATTGCACCCATGCACATATATTATTATGTTTCTATAACAGGGAGAGAGATAGGTGTGAATATAAGATGTGTAGCTATACAGGGAACTAAGGAGAGAAATCAAAGAGTGAGGGAGGAATACAAGGTTGACTAGATATGACATAAGTCTACACAGATGTGCACAGGGTTACTTTTAATTGCACTCTCCATGGGCTCAAAAGAAACAATAGCTCTCACAAAAGACTGTTTATAGTTAATTAATTAAGATTTCACATCATGTGCTGAATAATTAGCATATAATTAGCTACATGCATCGTGTACATGGCCCCTGCTTTGATTGGTGTACAAGCGCCCAAGGTCATTCGTTCTCTTCGAAGCTGTCGCAACCGTGTGATTTCTACTATGATTGACTCCTCTGACAGGGCCCCGAGCAATATCCATCGCTATGGCGTTAAGGGATGTAATGTAAGTGGCATGGGAAAACGTAACATAGCTTGTGGGCTACGAGCGCCCAACTAGCTACAGGCAAATTACTTCACTTTCGTACGAACGTACGTCGTTCGCTCTAGCAAGGGGAACCAGAGGGGAAAGGGGGGAGGGGGGGGGGGGGGTGGCGTACAGACTGATAGGTAGCTTTATGGAATTCCTTGGTATTGCCTATTGTTTTGGGCAATGTGTTCTTCGATTCCATGTGGCCAGTAGTCCAGCGTACCTAGCTAGATTCCACTCGCGATCGTGCCTCGATATCTGGCACACGCTATGCCCGGACCATATGTTGGAACGCTTGTGAAAGATATTTTGTAGTCTATAGGAGACTGGTGTTCATGTGTGCATTCTTGTCCGCTGCTCGCGAGTGAACTTGATGATCGGGGACTATTGATCGTGATCGAAAAAGGAGGAACTCAGTGAGCGACGTTTCCAGGTGAGTGTTTGATGTAACAAAGTTTCAACTTTGACTGTAAAGGTGTTGGCACGATTAGGCCACTCCAAATAAATTACTTGTTTCTCATCCCTAAAATTGATTCGGGCGGGCGGCCTTTTTGGCGAGTAATGGTCGTCCAAATCACAAGTTTTGTAGGAAATAGTCGTCAAAATTACAAGTTCAACTCGCCCGAAAATTGAAGCTGTATAGTTTTGTATTGTGCTGGTACAAATGGAATTACATGCGGGCGGAAATAATGAGGGGATGAGAAACAACTAATTGATTGAGTGGCCTTACCTAATGTCGAGTGACACAGGACAAATATACAGCATACATTATTATACTGCTAAGCAGGGGAGTTGTGTGGGTTGTCGTGGAAGACAGTGACCGTGCTCCGTGTGCGACCGTAAACAGTGTACGCTACAACTGCCGGAAGTCCATATATTTATCGTAGTTTGTACAGTACGTATGGGAGGTAATGATATGCGTAGACCGCGCCCGTGTACTGAATGTCAAGTTTGTGCATACTGTATTAACTTTTTTGTTCATCCAAGAAGGCTGTTCTTGAGCTCAAAATGTAGCTCAATGGTAAACTTGTTGGGCAGCTCCATGTACTTAAGACCTGGGTCAAGTATTGAACAGCGATTTCTCATTAATACACACCATACGTACGTGATTTCACGTATTGCAGTAAAGTATACTTAGTCATGCGACTTAGCAGTCCAGAGATATGAGCCTTGAAACATTGATGCAAAAGTCATACTTTTTCTTAGACCCAGGCCTTAACTGCGTAGAGAGTGGAAATTTCCTACTAGTTAGCAGTATTGCTCTGTTACTCAGTTTGAGCATAATTTTGCCAACATTATAGGAAATTAACGATCGACATAAAATCATACATACCTATGCTTCTAGCACTGTGTCTCGGCACTTCATCACCGAGACTATAGGAGTCCGAGATGCATGTTGGGGTGGTCTGACATATTTGTAGCCTCTATTCCTACCCCTCAAGCAAATGCACAAGCAGGAATAAATACCAATTTGTAGCCATCTCCTTATTCATTATAGTGTAATACTATAGTTACTTGTTTGAAGCATAAGTGGCTCTCAGAGAGTAGTTAATTTGAGTGAGTGCTCAGTCTCTAAGATGTAAATATTTAGTCAAACTTTGTCAAGAGTGTCACTAAACTCACCAATGTGCATTTCACAGCATGTCAGTGTGCTTCCCCTGTGTATCCTGTGTATTTGTAGTTAAGCTTGTACTGTTAACAAGGGTACATAAGAAGAGAGTACATGTATCTAACTGCTAAAAAGCTGTTTTAAAGTACAGTACAAAGGTCACCAGACATACTTTTGTATAGCCAGTTATAATACCGTACCTTTGTGAAAAAGGGCCCACTACAGAATATCAGCCCACCCCCCACTTTGGGCTCAATTTCCTGCTAAGGTCTAAAGTTTACTCTAATATGCGCCCATATGTAGCCGCCCCGGAACACGCATGTGCGATAACTATTAAGTGGGTGTGGTTAAGATCTCTAGCCATGCATGATCGTGCTGAAATGCGGCATAAGACGAACTAGGACTAGTTCTACGGCTGTTTGGCAGGTTATTTTTCGGTCGTGCCTCAATTATTTGAAGTGCAGTCCTGCCATTTGAGTTACAGTTGCTGTCAACAGTACCGTGAAGTATCGGCCCAATAAAAGCCGGACTGCCCTCGATTAGTAACCGTACTTGAGCAAGGCTGAAATCAATAGTAGCTGCAGCTACTATTCAAATAATGAAGATCACGTAGGTAGTTTACCTGGGCGCTCTTTTACGTCTAACTGCGACAGTGATACTTCGAATATCGGCCCACCCCCCAGTCTAGATCCAATGTAAGGTGCACCGCCCATGGGCCCTTTTTCGCGAAGGTACAGTAATATCTTTTCAAGTTGTGGTATTAACATATTATGTAGGTCTACTTTGTGCTTCAAAAGAGCTTCTTCAGGTAGAGTTAGATACTCCCTTATTTGTTAAACAAGCAGTGAGGTATAGTATACCTAAGCGCAACGAGGCCCCAGTGTTGGGCATGTACATATGTAGGTGTATTTCTTTGCCTTGTTATAATTATTATTGATGTAGCAGGTGGTGAACTTGCTACTATATTGTTCTGTTGGTGAGCTACTGATACTTCTGGTCTTCAGGAGCTTGAGTTGATGATACAGGCTGATCTGTGTAAGCATTAAAGTACATGTAGCTATAGATCCATACGAGTATGGCAGAACTTGAAGGTTATCAGTGTTGCCAGGTCTACAGATTTAGCCGTATTCTACAGATTTATGTACTTGCATTGTATAAGATGGAAGTACGGACGAAAAGAGGCTTCTCTGGATGACAAATTAGAAATAAAGTCATTAATGTGATAGAATAATGACATCAGTTTCTCTCTCCAACTGCTACGTATGATGTTATATTTATACTTAGAGAATAACTTTTGGTTTCCATGACTTCCTGTCTACCGTCAGGCTCTGGATTTATCAGGGAAGAAGCTTGTGTGGTAAAAGAAGGTTTGAGATCAACTAGCATGTGTGTGGGGGGGGGGTCATTTTTTGCATTCAGCTGTTGTTACTTCATGCCCGTGCTATGGTGTTGAGAAGATCTAACTACAAGTGTGTGTATATGTATACTAGTGTATGTTGTGAGTTTTTCTATATGTGCCCTGAATGTGCATGTAGTTGTACTATACTAGAACCATAGCTTGCTCTTAGTGTGTATCATGCACACGTACACATATTTAGTATTTGGTTTTCTCTTTTTTGCTTCAGAGAGGGGATGGTGTGCTGATTACAGAAGATGACAAGAGAGAGTGGCTGGCCTGTATCGTACAGAAGGAACACACCTTAATGTGTGTGAACAATTTTCTAACATTCTCTCCTTCCATCCAATCCATAACGAGTGTCCATTGAAGTTATTCTCAGCACATGCTGGGTGGATGACGCTGCACCACATTCCTTGAATGAAAGCTGCTTTTGCTCGCAAACTAAAACTTGACTACTCACCTTCCCCCATCGGTCATGTCACCTTATGTTTTCATTATTTTTGTAAATTTTGATGGGGACAGCCAGGATGAATCCATAACTACCATAGTTAAACCTCTTGTTCTGTTGTTTATGTAGGAGTCTGTACATGGATGCTGATGTACATGGATGACTGTATTGGAATGGTAACGTTTGTCGTGTGTGTTTATGTGTGTGTATTAGCAAGGGCATATACTGGCCATAGGCAGTGGCTGTGGGAGGGGAGCTTTCGGAGAGCCAGCACAGCTTTCCCAAAGATTATGTGTTAATCCTTTTATTCTGTTGTTTATATTATAGGAGTGTGATGCTGATGTACATGTATCGGAGTTCGTAAGGGGGTGCTGAAATCACAGCTTTGCTGGCCATAGGCAGGGGGTGTGGGAGTGGAGCTTTCATAAGTTTATTTATTATGTGTGAAAGCCAGCACATGTTAGCAAGGGCATATGTGGGAGTTATGTGCGAGGAAGCTTCTCGTAAGGGGAGTGCTCAGTTAGAGGGTGATAGTTTGTGGTGAAGTCGCAGCTTTGTGGGCCATAGGCGGTGGCTGTGGGAGGGGAGCTTTCGGAGAGCCAGCACAGCTTTCCCAAAGATTATGTGTTAATCCTTTTGTTCTGTTGTTTATATAGGAGTGTGATGCTGATGTACATGTATCGGAGTTCGTAAGGGGGTGCTGAAATCACAGCTTTGCTGGCCATAGGCAGGGGGTGCGGGAGTGGAGCTTTCATAAGTTTATTTATTTGTGTGAAAGCCAGCACATGTTAGCAAGGGCATATGTGGGAGTTATGTGCGAGGAAGCTTCTCGTAAGAGGAATGCTCAATTAGAGGGTGATAGTTTATGGTGAAGTCGCAGCTTTGTGGGCCATAGGCGGTGGCTGTGGGAGGGGAGCTTTTGGACAGCCAGCACAGCTTTCCCAAAGATTATGTGTTAATCCTTTTGTTCTGTTGTTTATGTAGGAGTGTGATGCTGATGTACATGTATCGGAGTTCGTAAGTGGGTGCTCAGAGGGGGCTGAAGGAGGGAAGCTTTCGGAGAGCCAGCACAGCTTTCCCAAAATTTATGTGTTAATCCTTTTATTCTGTTCTTTATATAGGAGTGTGATGCTGATGTACTTGTATCGGAGTTCGTAAGGGGGTGCTCAGAGGGGGCTGTAGGAGGGGAGCTTTTGGAGAGCCAGCACAGCTTTCCCAAAATTTGTGTTAATCCTTTTATTCTGTTCTTTATATAGGAGTGTGATGCTGATGTTCATGTATCGGAGTTCGTAAGGGGGTGCTCAGAGGGTGTGGTAGTGGCTGCGGGAGGGGAGCTTTCGTAGAGCCAGCACAGCTTTCCCAAAGATTATGTGTTAATCCTATTGTTCTGTTGTTTATATAGGAGTGTGATGCTGATGTACATGTATTGGAGTTCGTAAGGGGGTGCTCAGAGGGTAAGGTAGTACTAGTTTAGGGTGAAATCACAGCTTTGCTGGCCATAGGCAGGGGGTGCGGGAGTGGAGCTTTCATAAATTTGTTTTGTGTGAAAGCCAGCACATGTTAGCAAGGGCATATGTGGGAGTTATGTGCGAGGAAGCTTCTCGTAAGGGGAATGCTCAGTTAGAGGGTGAGATAATAATAGTGAAGTCGCAGCTTTGTGGGCCGTAGGCAGTGGCTGCGGGAGGGGAGCTTTCGGAAAGTAAGCACAGGTTTCCCACAGATTATGTGTTAATCCTTATGTTATTTTGTTTATATAGGAATCTGATGCTGATGTATGTGTGTGTGCATGTGTGTGTATTGGAGCAGCAACTTTTGCCGTGTGTTTCTGTGTTAGTGTGTGTGTTTATGTGTGCATGTTTGCAAGGGCTTGTGTGGGAGCTATGTGGGAGGAAAGCTTCTCGTAAGGGGGGTACTCAGAGCATGAAGTGGTGATATTTTGTGGCGAAGTCACAGCTTTTGCTGGCTTTAGATGGTGGGTGCGGGAGGGAAGCTTTTAGGAAAGCCAGCACAGGTTTCCCACAGACTATGTGTTAATCTTTTTGTTCTGCTCTTTACATAGGAGTCTGATGCTGATGTGCATGTATAGGAGTTTTCATCTGTGTGTGTGTGTATCGGAGTGGTAATGTTTGTTGTGTGTTTATGTGTCCATGTTAGCAAGGGCGTATGTGGGAGGAAGCTTCTCGTAAGGGGTTGCTCAGTTAGATGGTGAGTGTTAGTGCGTGTGTATGTGTGAGTGTTTTGGACTTTATGTGTGTGTTTATGTGCATGTTAGCAAGGGTGTATGTGGGAGCTATGTGGGAGGAAGCTTATTGTAAATGGGGTGGTCAGGTAGAATTAGTCCATGGAAAAGCGTGCATGGCCAGGGGAGCTTTTGTTCGGGGTTGCTCAGTTAGAGGATGAGGTAGTAATAGTCCATGGCGCATGGCAAGCCTGCTGGGGTAGATGCAGGAAGCTTTTCGTGCTTAGTTAGAAGGTAAGGTAGTAGTAATAGCCCTCAGTTAAGTCACCATGTATTCAACTGTAGATCTGATGTCGAGCAAGGGATCTGCACTCTACACGATGTCCAGAGGATAGGTAAGACATTTACACACACATAGGCTTGTAAGTAATTGTACCTATAATACTATGCTGGCTGTCCCTAAAATTTGCTTTCGATTCATTGGTAAACTCTAATGTACTTTTTCTTTGCTGATTTTTGTATCATTATTTTTGCCTTCTTGTATCTCATTTTCATTGTTGTACTTGATTGTTTTGTACTCCCTCCTCATTTTTAGCTGCTCATTGTAATATTCATTGTTTATTTCCTTCTTAATTTCCTTTTTGTAGCTCATTTTTATTTATTTCAACATTTCATTATTGTAATCATTCCTTACTATTCAATTTAATATGATGTAATCTGTTCTCTACAATTGGCTACGCGCACGCGCATCGTACGTACGTGCGCGTACCGCGCATATTGGTGTACAAAAAGCGCAAATATTGACATTGGATAGCGTATGAATGTTTGCGCGTAGTCCGATAGGATCGATTTCCATTCCCAGTATATAGACCAATGCATCGATAAGGAAGTTGCATTCCGCTTCTTCAAGCCTCCGTACGCTTGCAAACTGGGAATGAGATCGAGACCTACTTTGATACTGGTACTCGTTCGTGGACAGGAGGACCTCGGCAGCGTCAATTGCAGGCTAGATATGAGCGTGCGAAGGCACACCTTGCTATGTGTATATATACACCATGTGCTTTTCTATAAACTTTTCGTGGATCATGGCTAGATCTCAGCGTTTGTCTCGAGCCATCCGAGGCGTGAACTCAACGGTACAATCTTTCATCGCGGTTTAATATTATGAACCTGTCTATTAACGCACTGTAGTCTTATGGAAGGGAAATCACATTACAAATATAATCGGGTCAACAGCATTATCACGTTTTAATTATTAGATAATTAGGATTAAGCTAGCTCTATATAGCTCTGCATAGCAGGTTGACAAGATTCAGACATTGAATCATTAATTTTGGTGTGAAGTGCCTGCAGGCTACACAGGCAGGGGCAACTATATGCAGGTGCCATGGGGCCATGGGAGGGGCTGCCTGTCAGATTGGTGGGGTGTATGTGTGCACTATGCATATGTGCTGATTGGCATTCTGGCATGCAATATCCCATGCATTGAAATGATGTATTGCCATTAACCCCATTAATTGTGACTGACCGTAATGATAATATTATTAAAGAAACAATTGTCAAGAAGAAGAGGGAATATAAAAAACAATAATACATGTAGATACAGTACAACAGATGTGTCAGCTAAGTACAGTTACACTGAATAACGGACCTTGCTCGTGGTTGATTGCTTTTCTGTCTGTGGTGATCACTGCAGGGGAGAGAGAGGTGAGAGCAGTGTTGTTTTAGTTAATCAAAACCAATACTAAAACCCCTTAGTTTTGCCCAATTTATGCCTTAGTTTTAATTACTAAAACTAAATTAATTGTGCTATGCCTTTCATAATTAAAAACTAAAACTAGCAAACTTGCATCAGACCATGCCATATACTAAACTAAAAAGAAAATGGTAAA
The DNA here is from genome assembly GCA_964291365.2 of Stappiaceae bacterium. Lineage (GTDB taxonomy): Bacteria > Pseudomonadota > Alphaproteobacteria > Rhizobiales > Stappiaceae > JBDWFY01. The sequence continues at coordinate 58,866 of OZ220050.1, read as the reverse complement.
AATCAGCTCATTTTAGTTAGTTAACTCATACCACTCTATTATCTATGGTTAACTAAACTAAAATCACTTTTAGTATGCCCTTTATCCTTTTAGTTTTAATTATTAAAACTAAACTAAAATGATCCTCTGCTCTTAATTAAAAACTAAAACTAACTAAAATCAACGAAGAGGACCTTAATTAAAATTAATAACTAACTAAAATTACTGAAGCCATACTAAAACAACACTAGGTGAGAGGGCTTCAATAATGTAACAACACAGGCACCGACACACAATTTATTGACACACACACCAGGCAGGGAGATGGGAGAGAGTGTGTGCGAGTGAGGAGCGGTATGAATGTTATTGCATACCTCTTATGGACTTGCTGGTGTGTGTGTACTAGCAGTACGAATACTACTGTTATCCATTATACTAATACACACACTCACTAATGGAGCCACAGCGTTAAGCAGTGTGTCAGCTTCCCCTCAAAACCATTACAAACACCAACACCTAGAGAGAGAGAAAGAGAGAGTGAGGGTGCTTGAGTGTGCACTAGATCTTGGAAATGCTAAATATTATCCTCAAATAACACATTTGAATTCAACGGAGACTTCTTCCTCCAACTACAAGGAACGGCCATGGGTACCAAAATGGCCCCAGCATATGCTAACTTATTCATGGGGTCATTGGAACCTATCCTAGCATGGCTAGGACATCCATACATACTACTATGGAAAAGATACATTGACGCCATATTCCTAATATGGACAGGCACAGACGAACAACTCAACACATTCATCACAAACATCAACGAAGTCCGCCCCATGATCAAATTCACAAGACAGAAAAGAATTTACATTTTTGGTTGTGACGGTGTACAAAGGCCCAGACAGAGGCCTCCTGGATGTAAAAAAACACACATAAACCTGACCAACAATTGTACATCCATAAGACCTCACACCATCCCAAAAATGTTAAAACCAAAAGGAGAAACACTAAGATACCTCCGCACAAACACACAAGGGGATACATTCAAACTTATTACGAATAAACTAAAAGACAAACCGTAATTGAAAGAGGCTACAAAGCGGAGGAAACTATAAGTATCACACTCTATATTCTCTTGTTGCATTGCTGTTTGTGACCCCAAGGGTGGCAACACTGACACTTATAATAACCTGTTTCTACCACCAGGGGACCACTGGTTATACCGACAGCACACATACACAGACAATCAAACAGTAAACACACCCCCCACCAGTTAACAAATAACTATACCAACTTCCCACAATATGAAACAACGGACATTAAACTTCCACAACGTTAACAGCACATACCTATAACCACACAGGAAGAACTAAGGACCATAGACATGCAGTATGCGCCCTATTTAAAGCGCACCATAAACAGAGTAGCTCAAGGCCCGAGCTCAAGGCCCAGACCAACCACTGGCCCAACGACACTACGATCGAAACATCCACGCACTAAACATAACATCTAAAGACTCCCAAACAACCAGAACCAAACACACACAACATTCTCAAACAACAGCTGCCACACAATCATAAACTTACCATAGCTGGTGGGTGCCCTACTCTCAGGGCTACTCTCTGACTTGGCTGGTAGGAAAATGACAGTGATCGTTGGGGCATCATTGTATGCACTTGGAGGAACCTTACAGACGATTATACGCGCGATGACCTATTTCAGCGAAATTAATTGAATACGGTAAGCAATATTTGAGGCCACGCTATTGAAACTGTATTATCGCCTTTGGGAAAGACGTTGGGACGAGATGCTTACCTGGAGCGAAAAGAGCGATCGTCAAGGTAACTGCCAGTACCAAAAGGGGATGGTCGACGTCGATCTGTGGAGTGTGAAAAGCTATTCGAGTGGTAAGTGTGTGTGTGTGTGTGTGTGTGTGTGTGTGCGTTTGCGTTTATAGTATGAGTGTAGCTGTAAGAGCGTAGTTTTGATGTTATGGCAAAGCGTAGCCTATATATTATTGTAAAAGTAGCTTTGGGAATCATCTCATATAATAAGAAACAAAGCAATAATTGGTAGTAGGTTTTATACGCTAAAGAACTAGTAAATGTTAGTCATTGTTGACGTTGAGTGTGCCAGGTTAGGAAACAACCACTGCTACTCTCTCCTGTGTGGCATAGCCACACATTGCACTCCCTGCAGAACCAAGGGGTCTTGACTGATTGCGTTCTGGTGTTCCAGCAGCGACCTCTGTTGTGCTTGTCCAGACCAATACTGCCCTCAACTGGGATCTTGGATGGAAAGTGACGTAGAGGGAGGGGGCACATGGTACCAACCCTACGACCTGCTCGTTTACGGCTACAATAATCTCCTATCAGCTCCTTCGCAAGTTGCAGCCGGAAATCTTTCACGTGCTGAAAAGACTTGTTGGGGCAGTAATGCTTTTGGAGGATAAAAGCGTTTGTGATGGAAACATCGAGGTGGAAATGGAAGATGTACTTGTAAAACTTCCTACATCGAGTCCTACAGCTGTAATAACCTCTCACTTGATCTCCTCGATCTACGCCACCCATGTGCTGGTTATAGCTAATTATGGCTGCTATCCTACTACCATTCTTTTGCCGTCTTAGCCCCGACCCAGTTTCTGTTGACTGGCAGTTGCTGTACTTTACCATCACAACCTTCTTATCCATCCAGGTGCTTGCAGAAACATCCTTCTTCTGAACAGTGAGTGAGTTGCCCCTGTGTGCAGTGTTACCGTAGTAATGAAATAATGTACTGTGCACATGCCTCATATTGTAAAGCATGTATGTTCGTTCTAAATAGGGCCTACTACTAGCATAGTACAATTTATTTGTATGCATGTGTATTATATTCTAAATAAGGCCCACTTATTCTAATTATTATGTCCTTGTTGTGTCAATACTATAAATTTCTATGCACATGCACACACTTTCAGGCATGCACACACACACACACACAGACACTGTATACATTTGCACATAATACATGACATTGTATAATATTCCATGCACACCCTTTCTCCCACACTTTTCTCCCTATTGTTTATATTATATAATATGTAGCTACTTACCCAGCCTCCTTCCCTTTGTTTGACATACATACACATCCCGATAATACCATACTAAATAGCACTTGTCCCCCACCCCCCCTCGTGCCCATGTAACCACTGCACACACCTATTTGGGAGTTTCGCCTTCTTTAGCATTTCTGGGAAGCCTTTGTGATCCTTCCTGGCTGTGCCACATGCGTATATGCCATCTTTAAGCTGGTCTTCCAGTAGGTTCACGCTCGTGAAATAATTGTCAAAGAAGACGTGGTGATGCTTCTTGTGCAGCTCAGACGTGAGTGATTTTACTACCTTAGCACCTAAACCCTTCTCGGCTGGTACATCTCGGCAAATCGTGAAGCAAGATGGTCAATGAGCGGTCTCACTTTCCCCAGACGATCATGCCCTGGACTTCCTTGTGGGACGAGCGTATCGTTATCAGTAAAATGAAGGTACCGGGATAGCTTGTGGAACCTGTCTCGAGAGATACGATCAGCTATGGGCGAATATTGGAGGAAAGGATCACGTTTCCAGTAGACATCAATGGATGGTAAGTTATTCATTGCCATTAGGATCTTGAAGCCTAGTAGAGCTTTGAGCTCTGCAACATCCATTTTGCTCCACTTACTAAACTTCTCGTCCCCCATCACCAGCTTAGCATAATTGTTTGTCTCCTTCACAATCATATCCAGGAGCTCAGGTGTAAAAAACAGCTGGAAACTTCCATAGGTGACTTTGAGATGGAAACAGCTGGGCCTACATAGGAGGAGAAAGAACTGATTGTGTTGCACTTGAGTGTTGTGGTCCACTGGGGCTTGGAGTCAGCAGCTGCCGAGTCCATGTCTGAATCTGGATCCATAGTGGAGTCCAAGACGTCATCATCAGGTGGAGCAGTAGGGTCTTCAGATAGAGAAGCATCATCGTGGAGCTCATCACTGCTGTCATACCCACCTACATCTTCAAGATCGCAAAATTCGTCGTCACTACCTTCCATTTTTGGCTCATCGGGATCATCGAAGTCATCAAGTTCATCACCAATCTCACTACTGGCATCATCCCACCTCTCCATTACCTCATCCACCGTCATGCGGGCTCTTTTAGCCATCCTAGCTAGCAATAGTTTAGTGTAGTTTATAATAGTTTTATGAATATTCACTGCTATGATTTATATCTAACTGTGGCTTACTTATTGCATGAAACTAAGCCCGTGTGGGAAGTCAGTCTTCGAAGTGAGGGCGTCAATAAGCTGTCGGTAGATCGTCGTGGCTCAGAGTCGAGGATCCGGAGGAGGTACGACAGGAAGTGATGTATGATGGCGTTGTATGGTAAGGAATTTAATAAAGCGATCAGGAATGCGGACCCCGCCCACAAGCTCAAACTAACGTTGTTCGTGGTAGTCCCCAGCCACGCTTTTCGTGCCTCTTCGTTGAGAGGGCTGCTAGATCTTAATGAGAAGGTGCAAGATTTCAAATTTTGAACCTCATCATAGCTTTCTACTTTGTAAATCAGCCATTTACTGGTGAGCAAAAACAAGAGGGGTGTTCTCGGGGAAAATACAACGTACGTCCTTAGAATCATCCTAAATCCTCAGATCCTTCATCAGACAGCTTGAAACCCAAGCGTTAAGATTCTCAAATTTTATGTACACTGTCTATGGAGCAAATTGCTGGGTGTGGTCTGTCACATGTTTCCTGTCGTACCTCCTCTGGTCGTGGCTGTGCAGAGTCGAACGATGATCAGCCCCGCCTAAGACACTCCAGATCGCGATAATTGCAGCTGGCCCGAATTCGGGTTAACCGCGTTTACACAACGCGCATGCGCTGGACGTATTCGGTACTATCGCGTATAATCGTTAATCATTGCGATCAACTACCGACGAACCCTCATAACAGACGATGAACGAAAATCACGAGTCAGATCACGATCGGACACTCACTAGTTCCGAGGCTATAATCGCATATTGTTGAACTTTCCGTGGACGACGTCTTTGACAGCCGGTGTCGTATTGGCCAAATGGCTGGAGAGATAACGATCAGACTTGGTACTGTGACTCTTCAGGTTGTGACTAGCTCCTCTAGCGAATCTTAGACTGTGGCATGGCTGCATTTTTCTCCAGCGTGGCCGAAAGGTTTTTGACGACCAATATTAAAAATGTCACATTTGATCTTGTCGATCTTTACCTTACAATGTCAACTCGGCACGCGCACATTATGTACGACATGTAAATTATGTGCTAAAGCTGAGCGAGGATTGCACTAAGTGTACCCCTAGTAGTCTACTACCACTACTAGTAGTACACTAGTCTCGTTCCCAGCCCCCACCCTCTGCGAGGGAAAAGGGGTCTGGTGAATTTGGACCGTTTTCTTGGTTTGGCCGGCTCAGTTTGCGCGCGCCGCAACTGTTGTACTGAAACAAACCTTGGACCTGATTGGTCAGTAATGCTGCTTGGGCGCGGGCCGACGATTCAAATTTATATAGCAGGCAATGGCGCTTTGCATTCCTGCGGTTGGCGAGTCATATGACTGCGCTAAAGCTGCAATCTCATTGGAGCGCTCTCTCTCTCTCTCTCTCTCTCTCTCTAGCTCCTTTAACTTAGATGCCTTTAAGCGCTCATACTCCAATGAGGATACAGCCACAAAAGGTGTTCCATTCTTCTGGGAGAACTTTGACTAGCACCACGTACAATTATAACAGTGAGCTAAAGAAGATGTTTATGGTGAGCAACCTGGTGTCTGGGATGATGCAGCGCATCGAGAAGCTGAGGAAGTATGCATTTGCCAGCGTTCTGATTCTAGGAGAGGAGGACAATGCAGCCATTGAGGGAGTGTGGGTCATGAGGGGACAGGAGCTTGCATTCAATGTAAGTATCAATGTACTGTGATAGTTGAAGTGTGGATGTTGACAATCTTCTGTAAAAACAATGGTTGTTTGTGTAGTTGGTGGAAGACTGGAACATTGATGCACCATCGTACACATTCGTCAAGCTGAACCCAGACAGCAAGGAAGACAGAGCAACAGTCAACAAGTACTGGGAAGGTGACTTTAATGGAAAGCAAAGAGAAGTTAAAGATGGAAAGATTTTTAAGTGAATGAAACTTCAATAGATCTAATATATTGGTGTACATGTCGTGACTGTAACATGGAAAAAAATTATTGTAGAAAATTTCATTTGGATTATGACCATAAATAGGTTTTTGCGCGGTGCGGCGCAGTACCGTCTAGTATAGTATAGTATGGTGCATATACATAGCGCATGCGCATAATGATTGACTAGGTGCGCGTGCGGCGCTACAGGCCGCGCGCCACCCGCTTCACATAAAAATTTCAAGCTGTATACTGATAAAAGGAAGATCGTATGACGAGGTATATGCTGAGCTAAAGTCATCATAATATTACTACAGGCCGCGCGCCACCCGCTTCACATAAAAATTTCAAGCTGTATACTGATAAAAGGAAGATCGTATGACGAGGTATATGCTGAGCTAAAGTCATCATAATATTATGATGACTTTAGCTCAGCATATACCTCGATACGATCTTCCTTTTATCAGTATACACTTGAAATTTTTATGTGAAGCGGGTGGCGCGCGGCCTGTAGCGCCGCACACGCACCTAGTCAATCATTATTATAGAAGACAAGGGAAGGGGTCGTCACAGTACCAACACCTGGTACCGGCTACCTGTACCTAGGGCCTCAGTAGTACAGCTAGCAGCGTAGCCTGTACCCGTGGCAGGTCTCGAAGGGATCCTACTCGTTTTAACATGTTTGTGATGGCTAGCCGTCGGAAAAGAAATATCATTCCACTTAATGTTGTCCAAAAACGAGGACGAAAACACCGCATATCTAAAGAATTTGTGAATATCACTGTCCGTTCGGCAGTAGCAACACCACAGTCAACTCACACCTCGTCTGGACCAACAATTCATGAGACTGGAGAGGGTTGTAGTCAAGATCCTATGCCAGAATACTTGGCTGATCAACTGGAAGACCAAACCAGAATGCTGCATGAACCAGACTCATCTCAGAGTCAGCATACCAAACGCCAACTTAAGCAAAGCGAAAAGTGGAGAGAAAGCATCCATTCAGCTTTCAAAGCCGTAATAGAAGGAGAGAGTATGAAGAGCGATGAAACGTGTAGTAATTGTGGTGCCCCAGCAAATGTGCGTTGTCATCAGTGTGGGCCATATGTTTTTTTTTGCTCTGATTGTGGTGTAAGTTTTCATTCGAGATGGAATTATCATCATTACCCTGAGCTGTGGAAGGAATGAAATTGAGTCACGTCTTATTCAGGCTCAATAATAAATTATGCTTTTCATTCACTTAGGATGGCTGCCAGTTTATACCATTGGTTCTGCCAATACCAAGTATCACAACACATAAATGTGACAGTCAAACACATAGGATCGTTACGTGTTTCCACGTTGAAAGTATACATTCATTTCTATATATACACTATTACTGTTTACTACATGGAGTAGGGATTCCAAGGAAACTAAGGGTTGCATTTTGTCACTGTGAACCTGATATAGTGACACTCGTACAACTTAATTATTGGCCTGCTACGCCCTCACGTCCAAGCATTGCAAACCCAGTTTATACGTAATTGTATTATTCACCCCATGCAGTCATGTTGATGCCTTGAGGCTGCTGTTGAGCTGACGGTTTGGTTGCTCTGTGGCATGTTGGACAACTCTGCAGCTTGCTAGAACTCTGTCCAGCTCTCTCTAGACCAACTCTGTGAACTACAGACTGTCTGTCAGCAGACACTCAACCAGGAAGCCATCCACACCCACTCACATCATAATATGACCAATGTGGTAAATGTACCTACAGACTGTATAATCACTCAAACACAACTTGTAGATTCCGTATAGCTGGAAATTTTCACCAATTTCACCACCTGCTCTTGTTGGTGAAATTTTTTTATCCTTAAATTTTTTGTCCTGTGTTAATGATTACACAGAGAGCTTTACTGCATTGGTGCAAGTTTATTCCACAGAATATTTCTACAATGCAAAGGTAGCTGGGCTTGGCAAAACTTTTGTGCAGTGAAAATTTTCGGCTATATGGTATATACATGTACTCTTACTAGCTCTAGTGTCTGCTACTAGTTTCACATTAAGTGTATTTGTGTAAGAAGATAACCTTGTCCCCAGACCCTTCCCAGCCTTTCAATTTAGCATGCTGAAAAGCGGGAGGGCCTGGTATCAGAAGTCACATGCATGACGAACGCGTAGAGAGACCTACCAGTAAGCAGGGTGCATCAAAGGTCACGAAAATTTTGATGGCTCTCATTGCCAACGATCGAGATGTATGGTTCAAATGCCAGCTACCGAGTGTGGTACAATTCTTATGGACTATAGAGAGTAAGAAAATAAACTTGTAAAGACAGCGTGTGGCCTGCTTTTCGAAGAATCGAAGGGGCCTTTGACTGCTGGTCTTCGTGTCATCATGACGCAAAGTCATGTGACTTCTGATACCAGGCCTTCCCGCTTTTCAGCATGCAACATTGAAAAGCTGGGAAGGGCCTGGGGACGAGGCTATAAGAAGAGGGAAATGGTCTAACAAGTCACATGACTGCTCTTGTGGAGTAGGTGTGGTCTATCTGTGTCTCTCCTACACAGAATTTCCATATAATATAGCTGCTGAGGTGTGCTTCAGGGAGCTGGACTTGGACATTATGGACGAGGCTCACAAAAGATCACTAAACACTGATGTACTCCATAAAAAGGGTGACAACCCCTTACCCAACTAACAATGCTCCCTTCTCAGGCTTCTGTCTCTTTATCATGACATTGTGTATCTTTTCTGACAGCTTAAGCCTTTCTCTTAGGGATGGGTTTTATCTATGTCTCTAAATAGCTAGGACTGTGAATAGTGTTCTAATTAATGGAAAATCAATTTTACGACCACTATAATACTGTAGATCTGGAAGTTTTCGTGTTAGTAACTTTTGTATGATGAATTTCGTGTTGAAATTTTTTAGTAAGAACAACCCCTTACTATGTTAACGTCAATAGTGTGCATGCATTCTTATAAGATTCATTTTCGTACATGTACCTGCCATCGACTACGAAAATATTTTTACAACTAAGATTTCCAGATTTACTGTACATGCATGTACTCTTGGCTGCATATATTCACACTCTCTTTCTCTCTCCCTGTCTGTCTCTCTCTTTGTTATCCTGTCCTCCCTCCAGGTTGTACTCAATGTAATGACCTCAAACTGTTTGTCACCTTGGCTACCATGGATGCTGTTAAATTCTCCAAATTTTCAGCAACGTTCCAACCTTCACAATCCCTGGTCAGTCTTTCCACTCAATATTTCCTCATAACCCCTCGGATAATTACATGGAGAATGCTATGTAGCAGGCCATTCAGATTCACCTAGAGGTCACTTTGAGGCAATATTGGGTCAGTTGTACATTGTGTGTGAAAGTGGTGTCATGTACATATTCATTCATTTGCAATTGTGCACACATGTATGGCCTGAATCCATTCCATGGCTCCAATCTTTAAAAGTATATGCATGAAAAAAAAAGTTCGGAAAGTGTTGCACTCAAGCTCCACCCTCTTTTTATGTAAACGAGTGTGATTATCAAAGTCATAACAGGAAAATGTCCATTCAGATACAAACCTGGTATCTCACCCTTTCCCAGCTTCATGTACATGTAGGTCTACCACCCATAGCTATACTATGAACTACACCTATTCCAGCAGGAAGTAACCTTATAAAAGATCATTTAGAGTCTTACTGCTTTTATTACATCATTAGCTGCGTTCTGGTTTTTGTTCCTGCTTCATAGCTGCTTCCTTCACCGAGATATGATTGATCAATACCTACCCCTTCTATAAGATTAAGATATGCATATACCAACTATTACGCTGTGTAAGTGTAGCAGCTTCTGTGGTCTATTAGATAAGGCAGTCGACTCACTCGAACAAGAATTTCTTGATGATATTCATGAGAATTTAATTACATTCCATTGCGAAGCCCATTTTGATTTCTCCCCTATCCAATCCAGCCCTATAAATAGCCAAATCGAGCATACTATTAGTGCGGGGGCTAGATCAATAGTGAAAGTGTCCGCAGTCACCCTTACCAGCGTTCCAGGCTTAGATGCTCCGAATGTAGGGGAGGGTGGCCTTTTTTTAATTCCAAGCAACCAACACACTAAACAGAAATAAAAAGGCCACAAAACACCACAAAATATACCTGTAGTAGGGCATAAATATTGTACTGTGTGTATACTGCATTGTACATGTACAATTGATTCCTATTTTTTCCTGTTAGCTCTTTTATTATCACAATAATTTCAAAGCTTATTTTACAGTGGGTGGAGCTTGGATGTGGCTATTCTGAGCTATTTATTAAATATTCCACTTTGTGTACAATGCAGTATGCACACATACATACTGCAATCTTAAAGAGGTAGATACTTAGTGTTGCAACACACCAATATATTAAATAGTTGTGGTTAATTAACCTGAATGTCCTCATTTCAACAATACATCAGTGTTCTCCCCAGCATACTTGAGGCATGTCGGCCCTGCAAGCCTTCAGAACAGATTTTGTTTGATGTGGGAAAAGAAAGAGACCAAAAGCTTTGATGTGACCACAGGCCATGCCCAAACCACGCTGTCCTCATTTCAACAATACATCAGTGTTCTCCCCAGCATACTTGAGGCATGTCGGCCCTGCAAGCCTTCAGAACAGATTTTGTTTGATGTGGGAAAAGAAAGAGACCAAAAGCTTTGATGTGACCACAGGCCATGCCCAAACCACGCTGTCCTAGGGTTGGGTGGTTAATTAACCTGGTTAATTAACCTGAATGTCCTCATTTCAACAATACATCAGTGTTCTCCCCAGCATACTTGAGGCATGTCGGCCCTGCAAGCCTTCAGAACAGATTTTGTTTGATGTGGGAAAAGAAAGAGACCAAAAGCTTTGATGTGACCACAGGCCATGCCCAAACCACGCTGTCCTACCATGCCTTGTATCATTCTTGGGGAGAGCACTGTACATGTACATTGTACATGTACATGTTCAGCTCAGAGGAGGTACGAAATTGTTAATATTCCATGTGACTCGCGCCCATACCAATGCGTGTCATCATGGGTGTGTCCCACATACAGTCGCTGTGTTGAAGGTTAAAAATTGCAGGATCCCCAAGGGATCCCAGCTTAAAATGATAGTGTAGTTTCAATTGCTGATCACGGCCATATAGTTTTGTTTGTGGGGATCCCAAGGGATCACCTTCGACAATTGTCGTCAAAGTTTTACTAGGAAAAGTACATGTATAATGTATATGGGGATAAAAGGGGATGACACAGCTTTTGTGAGCGAGCACATGATCATTTCGTACCTCCTCTGATGTTTGGCTGCTATCAACACAGACATGGGTGAATGTTAGCCCCATCCATGTTAGGCTAAGCCTTGAACTATCATGGAGTATGCCCAGTGCCCTGGGGCCAGTGGTGATTACTATTGAGCTACATGACTTGTACATGTAGATGCATGTGTTGAGGTGGTGTGTGTATCTTTTAGAAGGGTGCTTAATCTCAAGCAATGAATTCTACATCATACTTCATAATATTATTATAATTAAAGGGTTCTCCCCTCTCTCATCTCACAACAGGTCATCCTTTCTATGTTGTCATGTAATTGGTTCTCCATTTTTTATGTCGCAATGTCTCTCTCTCTCTGTCTCTTCTGTGCCTACAGGTCATTGTATCTGTTGTATCAATCTTCATTTATTCTAAAGCTCGTGAGGAGGAGAGTGACCACCTCACCTACCTCCATGTCTACCAACAATGGAAGATCAACAAGTAAGCGCTCAAGCTAACCAGCTGTAGGCATGATAAAGAGATGAATGTTGTGATGTACAGTGGAAAATGTATACAATTGATAATGCTGTTTTAGTGCTTGATTATAGTGCTCTGTTTACAAATGTACATGTAAATGTTCTGGGGTTGTGTATGTGTGTGCGTATTTGCATGGTCTTGTACACCCTCACCTTGGGAGTTTCTGTGTGTGTGTGTATGCATGAGTATTTGCATGGTTTGTTAGCTTCACTTGTGTGTGTGTGTATTTGCATGGTCTTGTACACTCTGGAGCCTCTGTGTGTGTATGCATGAGTGTTTGTATGGTCTGTTACATGTAGCTTCACTTCATGAGCGAGCTTGCTTACTCAGCAAGTTCCAAGGTAGACTCCACCTTCCAATTATTACATTGTCTGAATGCTTGTACTGTGGTTGACTTGTGTGTACTCAACCACAGATGCTTGGATATACTGGGATACAACCAAGCTTGGCGTCATGCTCCAAGCAATACATTTATGAGATTTTTACTAGTTTGTATGAGAATTATGGTACTGTAGATACCCCTTCAATTCCTGACCAATCAGATTACAGTACTTTTGTTACATCCATGATTACGGTATGGCATTATTGTCTATTACTTCTATTGTTTTGTCTGCAGTAACAATAACACCTTGGACAGGGACCTTGAACCTACTAGCTCTGGTACCAACTGCCACATCACAGTACGTGACCTACCTCTCTCGGACCAGCCAAGGGAGCCAGCCCTTTCAGCGAAGATTTAATGGACTCACTGGATACAATTACAGGTACATTACAGGGTTTCTTACTGGATTTTCGTTAGGGAGAGAAGTACAAGTCAATCTTATGATAAAACACCACCATCTCTAGGGGGTCTGGGAGCATCCCTCCCAGAAAGATGTTTGAAATTTAAGACCTCTCAGACAGCATTTTAGATCCATTTTTACCAAAATTAACATTGATACGGAAGCTATGCAGTTTGTGATTACACTATACAATTGTATTTGAGATTTTATTACATGTACATGTATTAGTTTCAAGAATTTTGGGGGGAGGAAACCTGGTCTGGGGGGGGGGGGGGGGGATATCCCAGGGCACCCCCTCCAAATGAAACACTGGTTAGACATTTATAGATCAAGCAATCGCTGAATAAAATTATCTTGATCTTTTAAGTCATGATTTTTAATGCTTAATTTCATGATAATTACCATGTCATGTAGCCTCATCCCTTGGAGGGGGAAATATGTAGCTTGGGGGGGGGGATACCCCCTACTTCCTCCCCCCCCCTGTATGAAACCAAGCTTTACATTGTACATATTCAGTTTTGTGTTTTACTGTCATGATTTTATTTAATGTTTAGGGGTGTACATGTATGTATCACAGGAGTGGTATAACCTCATCCCCAGGCTCATTCCCAGTTTTTCAATGTTTCATGCTGAAATTTGAAAACACTAGTAATGGGCCTGGGGATGTACGAGGCTATAGGAATAGAAGGCAATGATGTGTTTGTTCTGTGGTAGGCAACAAAACATAGTGTTTGCAATTGCCTAGCAACCAAAGTTTTTATAGGCAAATTACCGGCTATGGGATGAGTGTAGGTGATCATAGGGTCGCCTGATGATAACTTCATCATCAAAGGAGTCATGGAGAAACAAATCAGTTACATGACATTAATTGGGGTGCACTCAACTATGCATCTCGTGCATCCCAATTAATTACTCTTTGTGTGCCTGTTTGCATTGTGGTTACGTTGTATGTGTACAATCATGCTGTACACAACATTTATCAGTTTGGCTGGTATCAACACGGATACATTAAGGAATGCTGAGGCCCCATCCATGCTAGATGAACTTTAACTGTAATAATTATATCATTGACAATTTTGATTACCAAAATTATTATTGTAGCTTTCTGTCAAGAAAAATGAAAACGGCTCAAAGAGCAAAGACGGAGTGATAGATGAGGCTAAAAGAGCCAAAAAAAAGGTTTGTACCATGAAGTTGAGAATACATGTCATATAGATAACCACATACATGCTATAGCGTTCTGATGGAGTGGCTGTACATCGTTGTCTGCCATGCATGTACATGTAGCTGTATTTACAACACTAAACTATACACCACAGAGGAGGTATGAAATGATCACGTGCTCAGGCAAAAATGCTCTGTCATCACTTTCATCCCCATATACTTTACATAGTACTTAAACTTTGATGGTGGTTTTCAAGGGTGATCCCTCAGGATCCACAAGTAAAGGTAATATGACTGATCAGCGATCAAAACCATAACATTAGAGCTAGAGATCTCTAACTCAGGGATCCCGCAATTTTTTAGCTTCAAGACAGTGACTGTATGATGATGCACCCATGATGATAAGCATTGGTATTCGCAAAAGTGACGTGGAATATTAATGAATATGTACTTCCTTTGTATGCAACACATGTAGGACTGATTAATGTTTTTGCTTGCATCACTCTATTGGAATGCTTATCAGGCATTTGTATGGGAGCTCAACACTATTTTCCTGATATAGTATTGATGAAGCTTAAAGAACAAAACTTTATTGCTGGTCAGCAAGGTTTGAAGGTTTGAGTGAGTGAAGTGGAGGTACCGGAGGGTGTGGCAATGGGAGCTGGCTGTACTGTGTGAATATTTTGGGAGAAAGGGGTGCCATCTTAATCTTAGACTACTGCTTCATTTTATTCTCATTCTTATAATTATTTAGATCGAGGTGAGGCTTAGGAAGTATGTGAACAGCTTGAGAAGTGCAGTGAAAAAATTATCTGGAGGAATTCACAAAATTGCTTTTATTCGATGTATACTGTACAGTATGCACCTACTCTAGCAAATGTCTTATCTGTCTTATATAATTATTATTATTATTATTTGTGTGAATGTAGCACGCCGAAATAAAAAATGATGGAAATTTTGAGAGTATTAATTTTATTCTACTTTGTTGATAGAGTTTGTACGTGTTTTGTGTAATAATTTATTTCAAATGCTGGTAAAGGTTTGATGGTCAAACTGTTGTACATGTATTACATGTTCATATTTCATCCTATCACCTCTTTCAATCTACGTACTTCTAGCAAGCCCACTATGACTATTCGAACATACATTGATGTAGCTAGTTATCTCAAAAAGAGAATGTTATGCCTGCCAAAATAATTCCAATAAAAGGTATATGCATATACCTACACTTTTAATTATGCTACAGGGAGAAGTACAAAAATTTAATTTGTTATTAAGGTATGTCTATCTATCGTATAAAAATTAAGTAGGTCTATCTTCTACAACCATACTAAACTTAAGGAGAAACCATCCTACGTACGGACGTCCTTATCCTATTCATTTCAGCTAGAAACTTTGTTGAGCATTGATTTGGCGAAACAGTCATCAGAATGCATTGGCGGATTTCTTCAGCATAGCACACAATATTAAACAGCGGATCAGAATGCATTGGTGGAATCAGGATTGCGAGCTCTTCAGCATACCAGACAATAATGGTGGATCCAGTAAATCGTCTTTAGTTAGCCTCGTCCCCAGGCTTCTCACGATTCCATATGGCTGAGTCAGCAAAATCTTGCCAATTAGCGATCGCGAACTAAGGGCAACCGCTATGAAGGCTGGGAACCATATTATTATTGTGTGAGTAACATGCCCCAGTGGCGTGCATGCCCGAGCTAAGGAACGTGGGAGGGGCTGGCAGCGCATGCGCAGATTCACTATTCGACGAGTCGACCTTCAGCGAAAGCAGCATGGCAGGCAAGGTGAGTCAGTACTTTGATTATTATAGTTATGCAGTGCTTGTTAAGAGTAACCATAGCTTTATATTGTATCGCAGTGTGTACAGCCTGCATGAATAATAACTTGTTGTTTGAGGTTTCATTGTGTACACACATAATAGAGTACACCCTTTGCCCACATGAAATATGCCGCCTCGGATTCACTGTGGGAGCAGACGCTGGCAAAAATCTTCGAGGCAGAAGAGCTGTTGACCAGTGTCAGAAGAGGTAGCTTACTCCAGTAACCAGCCGGCCAGTATTTAATAATACAACTAGTACGGTACACAGTTTGAACAAACGTCCCAGGCATAAATAATAGGCCGATACTATTGCCACCGAAAATTCGGTGGTTATTAGGACCACAGACTTACTGCTGCCACCGACCGGTGCCTTTACAGCTGAAATGTTGCTCCTGCCACCGATTGTACTTACCTTGTAGCTTATGGCAGAACGCGGACTTCGAATCCGGGCGAGACTCCGCCTACTGGTACGGCATGCCGCGCCGCTCCCTGTCACTTCGCGCGCATGCAACATGCATGTGCTACATACACGGCTGTAAAAAGCGGAGCCATGGATGTTGGGACGGCATACGAGGATTTCAAAGCCTTTGAAGAATGTCTTGAGAAGCTTAAGAAGGAGCACCATCACCCTCTTCGTGTTTAGAGTGCGGAGGATTACAATGAAATAGTCATGATTGCCGCAACTCATATCCTTCATGATATTAAACCTACTCAAAAGCCAGAGCTACTTATTATGTAAGAAGGGGATTAATTGTAAGCTGATAGCCTGGCTTTAGCAATCTGGAAAATTTAAACCAGGAAACCCCACTTATTTAATTAAGATGAGAAGGAAACGTGTCACAGACTCAAAATCTGAAAAAGATGGGATGGAAATTGACCTTAGCAAGTGTGAGTCTTCAGATGATGAAATGGAATCACCGGAATTTAATTACCGTAAATGATCAAAATGTTTATATAGACGCTCTTCAATCACTAAAGTCTGATCATGAATGCCGTCCCATTAATGTTGGACAGCATATGCTCCTTGAGAAATTCCCTAACACTGCAAGTCTTCATGATACATGCTTCTGTGATACCCTGGCGTTTTTGTGACCCTCCTAAGGATGTTATGCAGATTTTGAACGTCATGAACACACACTAGATTTGTATCCCCAGCAAAGATTGTAAGCCAGGCACTGTTAAGGTTTATGATAGCCTACGATCAGGGGATTTGCCCCTGTCAGTCAACTGAGAAGTCATTGCAGCTTTGGTAAAACTAGTGTGATAAAAAGAAGATTTTTCTCCTTTTTCCCCGCTGTCCAGCAACAGTCCAATTCATTAAGTTGTGGACTGTTTGCTTTGGCCTATGCTTCTACTCTGTGTGAAGGAAAGATCCGACCAAGATGAAATATGATTCCTCTTATGTGAACTCATTTCCTTGATTGTCTTCAAAAAAAGAAGTTCACTGCATTTCCGTCAACTATAGTTCCATGGGGCCAAACCACTAGCTATCAACCAGTTTCAAAATCTACTGTGTTTGTTGTCTCATGACCAGAGTAGGTAGCTATAAGGGTGATAAAATGGTATTCTGTGATCAGTGCAAAAAGTGGTTCCATTTCGTGTGTATAGGCTTGGATCTAGACTCCCACCTGGATGATACATGGATGTGTACAAGTTGCAGTGACTAGCTAACTAGCTACAATATTATAACTGTATTGTAATATGTTTGTGCACTATATACTCTCCTCTATTTAAATGAAATTTCATTATAATATTACTATGACAATGGTAGACTGGACGTACGTACTTGCCCTTGCCCCGCCCTACAACATCACAGTTCTATTATTAAAAGTCCCGAGATTGTGATCGGTTGCAGCAGAGAGATCGTGGCTACTAAAGGCACCAACCGGTGGCACCAGCAGATTCGTGGCTATTTCGGACACCGATTCACCGGTGGTAGGAGCCATTCCGTAAATAATATTACTTCTAAGATGACTACAATGTCATAATTATAAGTTTGCATGGCTATGTGGCACAACTGTTGTTGCTAACATTACAAAATTCACAAATTTGAAAGTCACGACCAAAAAGCGCCGTGTTTCTTGACTGCTCATTAAGAACATTAATTAGCCAATTAATGTCATGTATTTGTTTGCATACATAGAAATAACTAACAATGATCACTATGACACAATAATGTTAATATCAATTTTACAGTGTCCCTAGCTAGCACAGCTCTAGTAGGCTTGCATTGCTAGCCTGTTATCGAGCTTGTACAATAAGCATCGACTGTCAAGTTGATCATCATATTTATCTGAGTCGACTCTGAAAATGCATCAGCTCTAATTCATTATTATGGTGTCCTATAATAATTATACATTTTACACTATAAATTATTTCGAAACAGTATTAGTCTGTGCACACGCAGATTGTACAAACATGATGTCCGTACGTATAATCCATGCATAGCCACTCTGTATGTGCAGATGTTTTCAAAATTAACTTTATGCTGCACCTGGAACTGTAACTACAAAATTTGTACAATGCAATAGGTACCTCTCTGTACTAGCGTATATGCACGGCTGACAAGACAGTGGAGTCCACTTAAATAATAGTTTTTACAGTGTGGTCAGTATTAATGTAAACGGTTAGCACTCAAAACTGTAAGTTGTGGCTAAGTAACCATGCACCGTGCTCCTCTATTACTGTATGTATTATGTATAGTGTCCACACTAAAGCAGCTGTGATTAGACATTAATTTGGGCAATAACGTACGAACGTTATCTAGTATTTTACCTCTCTTATAAATGTAGGACTAGGAGACGTCCTTTGTGAATTCGGAGATCCTGCTGTATCTGATGCCACTGCTGAAAGCAAGCCAACGAAGGTTCTCTGCATTATATTAGCCACTATACTTACATTAATTATATGTATACCTGTTACCTAAATGGTAGTTGGCTTCAAATTAAAATTTTCACCCGTAACGTTTTCTACTTCTCAGTGCAAAAAATTAATAAGTGTGCTATAAGTTAGTTATGGAAGCTTAGCTGATGCTGACAAGTACGTGAATGGGCCATCATAAGGGAGCTTTTTGCCTGCTAGCTACTGTACCAGTACCAGCTACAGCTGATTCATTATCCTTGAGAGTAGAGAGATACACTAACTTTGTTGGATACCCTAATAGTGTGTGTGTGTGTGTATGTGTGCGCACGCACGCGCGTGTGTGCACCAATAGGGCAGAGTTCCACATCTTTACGCAGTTTGGGGGTGACTTTCAGTCCCAGTGCAACCACAAACCACTAATTATCCCCATTGTACAGCTCTGCACACACATGGGAGTCTGTAAACGGTAGACTGGACTGACCTTTGATCTCAACTCATGTGCCAGGTAGGTACATGTACATGTACTAGCATACTTGTTACTGCCTGTGGTTGTGTATTATACTACCACTAAACAGTGCATGTTGTAGAGATATAGTAGGAGTGGATTAGGCTTTAGTAAATTATGCTGGCATAATTGTGAGCATTATAGGGATGTCCTGGCTTTTACATCTGCTCACAAATTTTAAAACAAGCAGGTGTTTTTTGTAGTCACTGAGTACTTGGAGACTAAAGCAACTAGTTAGAGACTCACAGAGGCTAACACAGGCTAGTCATTGACCTCAACTAAGATAACTTTTGACCCTGAGTGAATGACATCATACTATATATTACTTACAAACAGCTTCACAGAAAGACAAGCACGCTGTATGGAAGACTACATAGAGACCTCTGTAATGCTCAAATACAATAATAGATGACTGATGACATGTTCCTTTTTTTTTGTATCAAAGTACAAAGAATTGACAAGAATAATGCCAATATCTTGAGCATTATAAGGGCTACCTTGAGCATTATAGGGGCATTCCTGAGCATTATAGGGCCATTATCTGGGAATTTGAGAATAGCATTATAGGCCAAAATTTTAGCATAATTTACAAAAGCCTGGAGTGGATATGGGAGAAATATAGTACTATAGCCGGATGATCGACCTGAGGCTTATAAAACCAGCCATAACTTAGCAATGGGTTGTCATAAAAACAGGAAACAAAAACCACAAGGTAGCTGAGAGATTACTGTCTCTCTTGAGGTTTGAATCAAGCAAATCGGTTAAGAACGCGCCATGCAATTTCAATTTTTAGCTCTATGGAAATTTGTATGTAAAATGATTTCCAGCATGTCGATTGTAGTTCGTGCATGCTTCATCTGTTCAACGGGAAACACCCAGTGCTAATATATAGGCCTCATTGAGAGGAAGCTATTCACACCTTAACCATAAGGATTACTATCACTGCCACTCTGCTATTGAGATTGAGCCAAAACATCGGGCATCCGGAATCACTACTGTACT
Organism: Stappiaceae bacterium; assembly: GCA_964291365.2. Lineage (GTDB taxonomy): Bacteria > Pseudomonadota > Alphaproteobacteria > Rhizobiales > Stappiaceae > JBDWFY01. The sequence goes on along the minus strand of OZ220050.1, from coordinate 38,811 downwards.
ATAGCTGTGCATGGTCCCAGCTCCATAACTATAATATACCCCTGAAAAATGATTGATATTGTTCCACTCTGTAGATGTGGTATGGTAAAATATGTACTCCTAGAGCAGCCAGCAGCCACCTCTGGATGGATGCACACACTTCAGACAACACACCCACACATACAGCAACTGTTCTCAGCATTAAAAACAATATTATACCACTCACAACAAAATTACTAAAAACACAGTTGATCATACATGTACAATGTGTTACACATGTATATATTATTTACAGCATTTCAATTTGAATGTATTGTGGTGGTGATGCTATAATTAAATTTTTATTAGTTTGATACCAGTTTTGCTGATGTTCTTTGAATTTTCCATGTATTCTGTCCCCAACCTAGCCCTGCAACTCAGCAAATGCACTCTCAGAGGTCTACCTGTGGAATATATAATGATGTCAAGAGTATATAATAGGAAGAGAGAGGGAGAGTATCCTACTCCATATACTGCTGTGCAAACGCGTTGCGGATAATTAAATTTGAGTGGTTGACTCAAACAAGCTGTGAAACCAACAGTGTGGCAGTTGGTTAGTACCAAGGTGGGCTGTCATAGACCAATTATTGGCCAACACTCACTTAACTTACAAGGTGGTTGTGCAGTATACTACAGTTTACAGGAATATACAGGTTTAATTATCCGCAATGCATTTGCACAGCAGTATACAGAGTAGGATATTCTCCCTCTCTCTTCTATTATGTTTTCTTGATGATGTAAATGATAATTCACTCCCTAATTAAACAAACTCACCGTAGAAAATCAGACTTGTATATTGTTTTGCCACACGTTCCTCACTGGTCACCTCGGCCTGTATATAGTCAAAGAAATGACATCATAATGATGTAGTTGATAATTATAAAAAATGTCTTGTACATACCTCATGCAAATTAATAAACAATACACATACATAAATCAATGTACACTATGGAAGCTTTAGGACTTTAATTAAAGGGATATCCTCTCAATGCCTTTCTCCTATGCATCTTTGTCCAGACCTCAGACTCTACTCTACCGTAGGAAAGTTAGCCAGAGCTATAAATCTTTATAATTACAGGGGCATTACCTCATTACCTCATGAGTGAGGTTACCATTGAGATCGTGAATCATAGTGCGTATAAAAATTAATCGAGACACAAGCAATAATTACAATTGCAGTATACAGAAAAACGTAGATTGTACAGTGACACTACATCCCTAAATTTTTTAGGTCTGCATCATGAAGTAGAGTTGTCAGAGCACATACCCCATGTGTACTGCTCGGCATTTTCCATAGTGTGTGTCTGTGTGTGCCATAATATAATAGCCAACAGTTTGTGACTCAACAACCCTTACATGTACCTGCATTTAGCTCGAGCATGTGCAATCGAAACAGCATGTGTGCATAATGCAGTGCTAGGTGTGGTTAATAGGCATGGCCGATCTTACAGCATGGTTTCTAGCATTCATTACTGGCGTAAGAACTGGGGGGGGGGGGGGGGGGGGGAGGGAGGGAGGCTGTAGCTCCCCCCATCTCTAGAGCGGGGCCACATCCCCAATATGCTAACATAAGAGCTTACCTAAGTGTTTAATAGTAACACCTAGCTATATTTAGACATGATCGAAGACAACACGCATAATACATGTAGCCATAATAATTATTAGCACTGTTAGTAATCTATCTCAGATGGGAAATAACCAATCACCTTCAAATTCACACTAATCTTTACAGTAAGGACACATCTAACAGTAAGGACATTATGTTAGCCAGTGGAACAATGTCCCCACACACCTCAAGATAAACCACATTGTAGAAGTTACACCACTGGTGTGGCTACATGGACTATCACTACACAATCTCTATAGCATAAGCTGAAAGGTCAGGTCAACCAGGTGAGACTAAAAATACCCGCACAAGCATGCTAGCTTTCTCTAATACGAGGTAGCCTTGCCCCCTAGCATTGAAAAGCTGGGCAGGGACAAGATTATTTAGGAGACTATGTGACCTTCCACCAGTGAGGTGAGTTGGATCTTGTTGTCTCCTGAAGGTGCTTCTTGATCGCAGGGATGATGGCAGTGTGAGCTGAGACAAGGCTCCATGCAAAGAGAGGGCAGCAAGTCTAAAGCTGACAGACGAACTGTGTTGTGCATGTATGTGTGTGTGTGTGTGTGTGTGTGTGTGTGTGTGTGTGTAGAGAGAGAGTTAAGAATGCCCAACAGAGAGCAGTAGTGTACATACATGTGCATGCACACATACAACTGTACACAAAATTGAACTACATGTGGCTAGCTATTGTGACTGATGACTTTCTCAAGCAAACATTCCAACGGAAGAGAGCCAGGGACACAGAAACGGACCTGACACTAGAACCAATCAAAAGGCCCCGTATAACCACAATGGTTTTGAACAACACGGTAGACAGAAATGCAGCCATCACAGCTCATTGAAGCAGTGAATGAGGTAGGCTCAGAACTAAATCAATCTAACATGCATAATATTAACTCACACTCCCCCCCCCCTGGCAGCTAGACAACAAAAAGCCCCTGCCCCCACAGAACCCTCCATAGCAAAGAGGATGAGGGCAGAGGAGGATACAGAGGAGGAAGAGGAAATGAAAAAGGAAGCAGAGGAAGAGGCCGCACCTACTAAACAGACAGAAACTGAAAAGACAGACTTAATGCCATATAAAGACAGAAAGTAAGAATCAAACATAATCCTAACTGTAACAACATTGTAAGCCTATCAACATATTCTCTGTCTAGTGCTGAACGTAGTATACTATCAAAGGTCTCATTTATTCCCGAGACCAAGTCTATAGACCACATTGATATAGCTACAGGACTCTCGAAGCTTCGTAAAAATTCTTGTACAATACAAACTAGCTACTAAATAAAAAACCTTACTTCAATCACAATACAACAACACGACACTGTCAAACAGTACCGGTACCCAACCTAACTCAACCTTTGATCCATGGGAAAAAATCAAACATTCAAGTGAAAAATAATTCCCTTACTAGGGCCGAAAGCAAAAACACGTTCCTCAATCTATTTCTAAACAAACTAGACCAAGAAATTATCTCCCTAGGTACAAACAACAAACAAATTAAAGGTGACAATATCACCAAAGCCGAAAGAGCAGCAATCAAATCGTTAAACAACAACAACAAAGATATAGTCATCAACAAAGCCGACAGAGGATCAACCATTGTAGTGTTAAACAAATGCAACTACATTGAGGAAGGCCTAAAAAATCCAGACGAACCAAAAGTATACAAACAACTCAAAGCAGACACCACTGCCTTCATAAGAATCTATATTATGAAATTCCTAGTTGAACTTAGATTCCAAAAATGGATGCCAATGGAATTTGTCGACTTCTGTACACCCTCCGTACAATTCAGAACCTCACAACTCTACTTCCTAAAAAAGATACTCAAAAACCCAATGGGCATAAGACCTAATGTTTCCAGTCTCAATAGCGTAACTGAGAACATCTCAAGTTTCGTAGACTACTGGCTTCAACTACTAGTCAAACAACTCCTGTCCTATCTAAAACACACCAAGGAACTTGTCGACCTAATCACAACCACTCAAATTCCACTAAACAGTACTCTAGTCAGTATTGATGTATCCTCACTATATACGAACATACCACACAAAGATGGCATCACATCCAGCGTCAATGCCCTCAAATGGGACCAAAATCCACACCCTCTACGGCCACCAATCGAGTTATGGAGGAAATGCTAAACATTGTCCTCAAGAATAACGTCTTTGAATTCAACAGAGACTTCTTCCTCCAACTACAAGGAACGGCCATGGGCACCAAAATGGCCCCAGCATATTATGCTAAGCTATTCATGGGGTCATTGGAACCTATCCTAGCATGGCTAGGACATCCATACATACTACTATGGAAACGATACATTGACGACATATTCCTAATATGGACAGGCACAGACGAACAACTAAATACATTCATCACAAACATCAACAAAGTCCACCCCACGATCAAATTTACACACAAATAAGACAGAAATGAACTTAGATTTTCGGATGTTACAGTCTACAAAGGCCCAAACTTCAAAGACAGAGGCCTCCTGGATGTTAAAACACATGTAAGACCGACCAACAAACAATTGTACATCCACAAAACCTCATACCACCCAAAAAGTGTGAAAACAGCCATCCCAAAAGGAGAAACACTAAGACACCTCCTCACAAACACACAAGGGGATACACTCAAACTTATTACAAATAAAGACAAACTCATTGAAAGAGGCTACAAAGCGGAGGAAATTACAAGTATCATTCGACAATATCCCTTCCATAACCACACTCAACTCACCAAGAACAACAACAAAGCAGCAACCACACCCCCAGTAGTCCTCCCGGTCAAATTCAGTCCCATATGCAAGGACATTAGGGAAATTCTATACACATATTGGCCGGATATCGAACATGACACACTACTTAATGCCATATTCCCTAACAAACCAATGATAGCATACAAACTGAGGTGGACATACTAGGATGTGTGTACTAGCAGCACGAATGCTACTCTTTTAATGCTACTACTATATCCCTAGCATTTTGAATAATTATAATTTATGGCTTAGTATTAAATACATCATAAATCCACGATCGGGAGCTACTATTGGGTTACGGGGGGTACATCTCGACATAAGCTATAGCAAATTAATATTCGGTATGGAGTTCCCAGGGGCCATGACAAGCACGACTTTGCAGAGCTCACCAGTTTCAGTGTGTCTTAGCCTTCAGCTGGATTGCTCACTCTGCTCCAGCATCTCTTTTATGGATCCAGCGCTCATTGACACGGAATCGTAGGCCTGGGAACGAGACTTCCATTCCGTTTCCAATCCGATCTGCTCACGCGTATCAGATATCAGATCTGGAGCTCTGACAAGTGTACTGGAACCGGGTTGCAATGTATCACGCGCGTCGATACACGCAATGTTTTATGTGGTTGCGCGTTCTGCTGAAGAGGCTTATAAATATTCACGTCCATGCGCAATTAATGTATCGATAAAATTAGACTAATCAGGCATTTACAAGCAAATTGAAGTGCCTGTAGTTATGTCCCATGCGCATGATATTCTCTGCACCTATGCAGACAGTAATCATGTGAGTGTCCGTGTGTGTGTGTGTGTGTGTGTGTGTGTGTGTGTGTGTGTGTGTGTGTGTGTGTATGTGAAGATGTAGATGTAGATAGCTGCTCTTGAAAAGTTCTCATTGAGCTCATGCACATATAATATTATGCTTCTATAACAGGGAGAGAGAGGTAGGTGTGAATATAAGGTGTGTAGCTATTGGCAGGGAACTAAGGAGAGAGTGAGGGAAGACTAGACATGACAGTCACATAAGTCTACGTTACTTTTAATTGTGTGCCCACGCACTCTCCATGGGCTCAAAAGAAACAATAGCTCTCACAAAAGACTGTTTATAGTTAATTAATTAAGATTTCACATCATGTGCTGAATAATTAGCATATAATTAGCTACATGCATCGTGTACATGGCCCCTGCTTTGATTGGTGTACAAGCGCCCAAGGTCATTCGTTCTCTTCGAAGCTATCGCAACCGTGAATTACCGTGTGATTTCTACTATGATTGACTCCTCTGACAGGGGCCCGAGCAGTCTCCATCGCTATGGCGTTATGGGATGTAATGTAAGTGGCATGGGAAAACGTAACATAGCTTATGGGCTACGAGCGCCCAAGTTGGGCAACTAGCTACAGGCAAATTACTTCACTTGCGTTCGAACGTGCGTTCGCTCTAACAAGGGGAGTCAGAGGGGGAAGGGGGAAAGGGGGAGGGGGTGGCGTACAGACTGATAGGTAGCTTTACGGAATTCCTTGTTATTACCTATTGTTTTGGGAAATGTATTCTTCGATTCCATGTGTCCAGTAGTCCAGCGTACCTAGCTAGATTCCACTCGTGATCGTGCCTCGATATCTGGCGCACGCTATGCCCATATGTTGGAACGCTTGTGAAAGATATTTTGTAGTCTATAGGAGACTGGTGTTCATGTGTGCATTCTTGTCAGCTGCTCGCTAGTGAACTTGATGTTCGGGGACTATTGATCGTGATCGAAAAAGGAGGAACTCAGTGAGCGACGTTTCCATGTGAGTGTTTGATGTAACTAAGTTTCAACTTTGATTGTAAAGGTCTTGGCATGATTAGGTCACTCCAAATAAATTACTTGTTTCTCATCCCCCCTCAGCCCTAAAATTGATTCGGGCGGGCGTCATTTTTGGCGAGTAATGGTCGTCCAGATCACAAGTTTTGTTGGAAATGGTCGTCAAAATTACAAGTTCAACTCGCTCAAAAATTGAAGCGGTATAGTTTTGGTACAAATGTGACCGGTGTCATAGCGGATTTGTTCCGCCTCGCCAAAGTTCCCGCGGAACAAATTCGCTAGCGGATACGTTCCGCCGGAAAGAATACGCTAGCGTACACATTCCGCCCGGATAATCTACGCGACCGCGTAAATGTTCCGGCCCGCGCAAATGTTCCGCCTAGTAAAATGTGCTATTATACTTCTCAGTCAGAACTTTTCAGTATCACTGGCTTTTAAACTCGTTATTATGCATGGTTATGATGATAGGCTAACCTAAGATAAAATCTAACAAATGCTTGAACTAAAGAAAAGTGAACCACGCCCATTTAGGATACACGAAGGTCAAGGCTTATAGCGATTGCAGAGTAGCTTGAAGGAAGGAACAAATACTTCACCGTCTTCAGATTTTTGTGTACTAGTAGCTATAATATCAATAATTCGTTGAAGCCTTCTGTGGACAATCGCCTGGACATTGCCATTGGTCACCATCATGCATATTAAAGGCTGTTTGATCCACGCCCACACCAAATGCATAATTATGTGCATGTCACTCCGCACCCGGGCAGAGGCATATGAAGTGGCTATGCCACTCCTGGGACCACCAGAGAAGCTCCAATTATTAAAATGGAACATGTGCTTTGACGCTGGTTGCACCTGTCTCAAAGAATCATCGACCGTTATCCATCCGGAACAAATCCGCTGATTTTCTGGAAATCCGGAACAAATCCGCTAGCGAATAAATTCCGGCGGAACAAATTCGCGGACCGGAACAAATTCGCTGTGACACCGGATTTGAGAAAACCCTCCGTATGGGATCCGCGCGCTATTCGCGCAATGCGCGTTTTTAGTAGCTATGGTCAAAAACTCTCAAAGTTCAGATTTGTCCATATCCATGCCAAAGGACCTTTCTTCTAACTGTTCCCGTCGCCTACGGAGCCTAGTTGTAAGATACCAAGGCGAAATAAGCCTTTATTCACAGGCTCCTCGATCTACCTAGTCTATGCAGCTGCCGTTTACGGAGCCCCTTGCTAAGGGCAATAATTATCTAGATACTGCTAGATTCGTCGAAATACTGAACGTTGACTCACCTTTTAAGCTTCTTAGGCATCGAAGAAGTGGCACTCGTTATAGACGACGAAGTTCGAGAGCAGCTCGACCTTTGCGCTCTTTTCGGACGGCTACGCCCACGGGTTGAATTAATTGATTTCCGGTTCACGCGTAATATACGGATACGCTATACGCGTGCATAGCAACGCCTTTAGACCGTAATTTCTCGTTTTCTATGGTTGTAGCGCGATCGCAAACAAAGCGGGCTATCTCCAAAGCGAAGCGCGCGATCAGCCTAAAACTTGCAGGTGGGTTAGCTCTATGGTAGAGCTTATCAAAGATGCATCAAACTCAATTTTCACAAAAAATCCCATAAGGAGGGTTTTCTCAAATCCGGTCACAAATGGAATTACATGCGGGCGGAAATAATGGAGGGATGAGAAACAACTAATTGATTTGGAGTGGCCTTACCTAAGGTCGAGTGACACAGGATAATGTACAGCATACATTATTATACTGCTAAGCAGGGGAGTTGTGTGGGTTGTCGTTGAAGACAGTGACCGTGCTCTGTGTGTGACCGTAAACAGCCGATTCAGTTGGGAGGGGGATAAGGATACATTTTACCAAAGAAGATCGTATGCAACTTGCAACATCTGTAAAGCAGTACGTACTGCTAGTGTGTAAGGTGTGGGCGAGATACTAATGTGTATGATTTGTGTGGTCTAGATCTAAACTTGTTGGGCAGCTCTGCGTACTCAAGACCTGGGTCAAGTATTGAACAGCGATTTCTCATTAATGCACACCATATGTTGAAGTGCATTTAGTCATGTGACTTACTAGCTAAATGTTGGTAAAAATAAAGATCACTCGAGGTGGAGAACTTATCCTCCCCTCCTTAGTTTGTCCTCTTACTGATATCAAGAGATGGAATATCGCCTAGGATCTACGTGGAGGACGTACACAGCAAAAAATGGTAGGCATGACGGCCCCGTCTTTTGACCGTATTTCCCACAAAGACGGTAATCCGTACGGGAAATTTACGGGATGAACACGGTACCGTCTGTGCCCGTAATGGGACCAAATAGACGGACATACTGGGACGGGCACCGTCGATTTTCCCGTTTTGTACCGCGTTTACCCGTCCATTTCTCCGTCTTGTCGACAAAGTGACACGTAGCGGTGCCCGTACTCGCCTTCTCTGAAACGGGTAGCATGCGGCCAGTGTCTTACTTCAAAACCATGAATATCATTATTATATAGCTAGTAGTACGGCTAGCGCTACGTATCAGCGCGCAGCGCTGGTGGAATCCACAATGTCATGAAAAAAATCAATACAAATAGAACAGCAACAAACAATATCAGTGTATATACACTTACAAATAAATAAAGATCAGCCAATACCTCATAATATGAAGTTATCAATGTTACATGTAGTCGTAGTCACTGTTTTTTTAATTTTCACTATGCAGGTATGAGAGCTCAAACAGCAACGGCTACTCTGTGTAGTCAAATCTACAGATATGGAGATATTTGGTGTTGACATTAACAATAGTGATACAGAAAATCTTCTATCACCTTAGTGAATGAGATGCCAAAGAAAGCGGAGCTTTGAAAAGTTTACTCTTAGTAATCTTAGGCCTGGAGATAGAAAGCAAAAGCAACAATACTACTATTATTATGCACACACAAAGTTCATGATGAAATTTTATACCTGTTAGTGATGAGGACACTGAGGTAGCTACGCATGTTTATTTAGCTAGTTACACCATGACCAGTGTCACTGTAGAATGAGAGCAACATAATGTTATTATAATGTAATGTGGAAAGCACTGGATATTGCTATTATTACCTTTCGTTATTATTGTGTATGTAACTATCATTGTAAACAGTGTGCATGGTGTTTTAAATAGTAGCATTCACATTTCTGAGGTGATTCTGGCCTGCATGTTGTACAAGTTCATATGTAAAAATAAACTGTTTTACAACTACTACATGTATGTACCTGATAGTAAAGTCTGATGTAGTAGATGCACCTGTACATACAAAGGAGTAGGATAATGTACCATGTACATCATAATAACTCACCTATTGTTACTACTGAAAATATCATAGAGCTACCGCATTACATGTTGCAAGTCCAAAATATCTTGGCTATGAGTAATGGCAGGTACAAAATTTAATGTAATGATGAGTGTACATCAGGACATCTCTTACCCGACCATGAGCAACTTGCATAGGTGTCACAGGAAAACGTAGCCGCGAGAACTGTGCACGTATACAGGGAGAACGAGGTCCGCGTTCGCCGTATAGACGAGCTTGGAACGGAATCTCCGATGTCCAGGATAACGAGTACCGTTGTCGCCCGTATTGGGACCACTTTTTACGGACTATTTCACTGAGTCCGCTATCAGATCCGTGCTGAGTCCGTCTAGATACTCCGTGTTATCCAGTATTGTCCGTCGTGTGACTCCGTCTCAATGATCCGTCTGTCCGATCGGAACGCATGGACTGCCTCCGTCTACTTGTACGTATCAACTCCGTCTGACGATCCCGTTCCAGTCAGTTCTATCCCGTCCGAATCATATCATATAGCGCATGCGTATAAATTTGCATTAAAATTACAATAATGATAATAATTATTGATAGCATAATAATAATAATTAATGAAGAGAGTAGATACATCCACTCAGTTGGTGTAGTTAGTCAATCACAGCTAAAACTTGAATGCTTCCTGCTTTTTCTTTTCCTCTTCAGCACTTTTTGAGCTCTCTCTACCTCCAACGACATTCATAGTAGCCATGAACTGCCTCTATAATAAATAGTATTACAAATAATAATTGATGCATATAACAACCTACATACCAAGTCTTTATACAATGAGATGGACATTCATCAATGTTAGACACTTGCGGTACAGAGGACTGTGTTCCAAATATTTCCCCATAGCGCCCACTAAACTGTAGGATAGTCACCTAAATGCTTGGTACATGTACATCTCAATTGCTCACTCTGACGCACAACAAGTTAAGTTTCACATGTACACGAGCCTATTGCTCACACACTCTCATACCCTTTCAGCTTAAAGATGTGCCATCTTAACAGCAGGCTAGTTCTAAATACTTGGTACATTCCAATCGCTCGCTCTGATACACAACAAGCTGAAGTTTCACGTGTATGCGCACGTACATTACTCACACACTCTTATGCTCATTCAGCTTAAAGATGTGCCATCTTAGCTGAGTCTTACTGTTGAAAGATGTGCCATCTTAACAGCAGGCTAGTCCTAAATGCTCAGTACATTCCAATGGCTCGCTCTGATACACAACAAGCTGAAGTTTCACATGTATGCATGCACGTTACTCACACACTCTTACATGGATGCCCTTTCAGCTTAAAGATGTGCCATCTTAGCTGAGTCTTACTGTTGAAAGATGTGCCATCTTAACAGCAGGCTAGACCTAAATGCTCGGTACATTCCAATCGCTCACTCTGATACACAACAAGCTGAAGTTTCACATGTATGCACGCACATTACTCACACACTCTTATGCCCTTTCAGCTTAAAGATGTGCCATCTTAGCTGAGTCTTACTGTTGAAAGATGTGCCATCTTAACAGCAGGCTAGTCCTAAATGCTCGGTACATTCCAATCGCTCGCTCTGATACGCAACAAGCTGAAGTTTCACACATGTACGCACGCACATTACTCACACACTCTTATGCTCATTCAGCTTAAAGATGTGCCATCTTAGCTGAGTCTTACTGTTGAAAGATGTGCCATCTTAACAGCAGGCTAGTCCTAAACGCTCGGTACATTTGAATTGCTCACTCTAACACACAACAAGCCGAAGTTTCACATGTACGTACACACACACATTATGGACAAGTGAGTCATTGGGCATGGGAAAGTAGTAGAAATGGTATAGGACACTCTATTCACATGTGGCAGGACTTAATTCATAGATAAAGCTTATCAGCTTAATAATTAAACCTTGGTGTTAGCTATAGCCTACCAGGTGCAATACAATAATGTACACAGTGTCATCAGGGTTGTTTGCATTTACATGTAAGTTACAGGAATTAACAACCAAGCCTACACATATAAAGCTTAAAGCTTCTATTGTTCACAATGTATACACATGCATCACTTAACATATATTCAGTCGTAGGTGTGGACGCCAACTATGAGGGCGCTCGCCACTGAAATGGAAGTCAGTATCCACAGTTTGGGGTAGTCTTTCTATAAAGAGATACAAACACTGGCTAAATACACATGCATGCGTAGCGTCGGTATGTGCATGGCATGCTGATACATGCATTTAGCTCTAGTGAGTGTATACCTAATGGTCTACAAACTCTTGACTTGACATCATCATGATCTCATCACTCCGAACTGTCAGACTCACTAACCGATCTGATGTGTGTATGTGTGTGTGTGTGTGAGTACACGCGCGTGTGTGCATGCTATGGTTCATAATTTTGGCACTCAATGAGCTATTCCATAATTCACATATCAATAAAGAGTTTTTAGGATCATACCTGCATCTTTCAAAAGGCAAGCTGTGCGATGGATCGTGGTCGAGCCTGGGCTGTGAAGTCCGAATTCTGACTATAGAACTGCTCATCGCTTGTTCTCTCGACCTTTCTTGCCATTTCTTGTTGTTGAAGGTATCACGCGGTGGCGACTAAACATGGATTTGCTCACACACCAAGAGCAATGCTCACAGAATATTTTTGATCGCTGAGCAATGAGTCTGTATTGCTGGCGCCCTGATCTGAACTTTAATTATTGTAACCACACCTCTTCTATTAGAGCTATCTGCGCGGCGCAGCGCGCGCGATCGCTTTCAATTCGCGTACGCGTATAATGTATTCGCGATTCAATATTCAGGGCGCATGGGGTGGAGTCTCGTGCGCGGCTCTATACTGCGTCGGTGTAGCGCAAGCCGAGAGGACGGATACCGAATGTTGTAACCGTGCAAGCATAGTGCAAGCAACGGAGTCCGCATGCACCGTGCGTATCTTACACGGAATACTGACGGAGTCCGCGTTACAGGTACGCCGTCTCCAGGCAGTGTAGCGCCCGCTTCTTTCATCAATACGGTAGACCGCGTAAATCCGTCCACATGGAGTCATTTTCCTGTGTGTATGCACTTCAGTTGGGGTATAGGTGGTTATGCTGAAAGCAGCTAGAGAGAACTCTGCATAGCCAACAATTTTAAACAAAGTAGAACTTGAAATGGCTATTACGATTTCTTACCTATGCACATGTACTATAATGGAATAATTGTAGAAATGTGGTAGGAACACTGGTTTCAATACAATCTGCATGTTGTAGGCACTCTTCTGTACAATGACATGTACATGAACATAAAACTAACATAACAGGTAACCTGTATTATTTCACCCTCAGTATTTATAAATTCCAAAAGCAGTTCAGCTGTAAACAGAAAAAAAATACCTTTGTAAATTTGGCACCTGATGCTATAGTAGCTCACCTGTTGATTGTAAACCTCTAAAAAGGTAAAATAATTCAACGAGTCCACATCTATGTAGACAGACTAGTGATGCTCCATGACATACATAATATCATGGTACCTAAGTAGTTCTTCTTAACAAAAGGATGGGGCATCCTGACAGCAAAGATCCCTCTAGTCTACATGCTCAAGGCTCAACAGTTCAGTACGAGTACACACACACTCGACAAGGTCATTTCTTCACTCTCACACATGTAGGGATCCCTCGACTAAAGATGGGTCATCTTGCCGAGAAGCTGACAAAAGGATGGGGCATCCTGCCAGCAAAGATCCCTCTAGTCTATGCGCTCAAGGCTCAACAGTTCAGTACGAATACACACACTCTCGACAAGGTCATTTCTTCTCTCACACACACATAGGGATCCCTCGACTAAAGATGGGTCATCTTGCCGAGAAGCTGACAAAAGGATGGGGCATCCTGCCAGCAAAGATCCCTCTAGTCTATATGCTTAAGGCTCAACAGTTCAGTATGAGTACACACACACTCAACAAGGTCATTTCTTCTCTCTCACACACGTAGGGACCCCTCGACTAAAGATGGGTCATCTTGCCGAGAAGCTGACAAAAGGATGGGGCATCCTGCCAGCAAAGATCCCTCTAGTCTATACGCTCAAGGCTCAACAGTTCAGTATGAGTACACACACACTCAATAAGGTCATTTCTTCTCTCTCACACACGTAGAGACCCCTCGACTAAAGATGGGTCATCTTGCCGAGAAGCTGACAAAAGGATGGGGCATCCTGCCAGCAAAGATCCCTCTAGTCTATATGCTCAAGGCTCAACAGTTCAGTATGAGTACACACACACTCGACAAGGTCATTTCTTCTCTCTCACACACGTAGGGACCCCTCGAAGATGGGTCATCTTGAACTTGTATCATAGATAATAAGACTGCGTATGCCACGGTCTATGCTTGTATCTCCCACAGTGTCACATAGACTTTACAGGTGTCTACTATCATGAATAGCTTAACTTTTATAGTACACTGGCACAAACAACCTCCCTCATATGCCTACCTTTGAGTTGCCTTGAGGCTGCCAGTGTAGTCTGGGGTCAGTACCAGCTCCGATACCCTGCTCGCGCCCTCTACGGTATGAATACTGCCATAAATCGTCGCTTCTAGAGTTGTCAAAGTGAAAGTAAACCTCGCACAGACCACCAAAAGTGCCAGTGTTGCCATTCCGAGTCGCTATTCATACTCATTCTCTCCAACCCCTAGCCGCCATTTCTCTGTCCTAAATTTGAATGTCTCCAACGCGCATGCGTGTGACGTGTCGGTAGGACGGGCTGCCTTCGCACCGTGTTTTAGCCACTGAAAAAAGACGGTGCCGCAAACGCTCCCGTTTATGCTGCGGTTATCACCACAGCTATCGAGACGGGAAACTTCACGGGACCGTCAATCTAAGAACCCGTCCACGCCCGTCGATTTTCCCGTTAGCAGAAGTCGACGGGAATCCAGTTTTCCCGTATTTCACCCTATTTTTTGCTGTGGGAGCTTCAACTATGTGTAGCATACAAATAGGTTCATTGACGTCCCTAAAAGTGAGTTATCGTGTAGTTTGATGCCTTTGAGGTGCTTTCCAACAATCCCCCTTACGTTTTCAATACTAAAGTTACCAGATACGCGGTGATGTCCATCTAGGATCTCTGCTCTGAGCGATTTGTATGCTAGTGACGTCATCACCACTGATGTAATTTGTTTACCAATTAAGACCTGGATCAAGTATTGAACAGCGATTTCTCATTAATACACACCATACGTTGAAGTGCACGTGATTTCACGTATTGCAGTAAAGTATACTTAGTCATGTGACTTACTAACTAAAAGTTGGTAAAAGTAAAGATCACTCGAGGTGGAGAACTTATCCTCCCCTCCTTGGTTTGTCCTCTTACTGATATCAAGAGATTGATTATCAGTATAATACCTAGGATCTACGTGGAGGACGGAGCTTCAACTATGTGTAGTATGCAAATAGGTTCATTGACGAGCCTAAAAGTGAGTTATCATGTACTTTGATGCCTTTGAGGTGCTTTCCAACAATCCCCCTTACGTTTTACATTACTTTAATACTAAATAAGTTACCAGACCAGCGGTGATGTCCATCTAGGATGGTTTAGATTTCTGCTCTGAGCGATTTGTATGCTGAAATACGGTGAAGTCATTGTGTCACTGATGTAATTTGTTTACCGATTAACTGGTTAAATTAGTATGTGGTTGAAGAATTAAGATTGGCCTTTCATATGGTAGTCTGTCTGACATCCTAACTAGTAGCAGTCCAGAGATATGAACCTTCTAGAAACATAAGTCATACTTTTTCTTAGACCCAGGCCTTAACTGCGTAGAGAGTGGAAATTTCCTACTAGTTAGCAGCATTGCTCTGTTACTCAGTCTGAGCATAATTTTGCCAACATTATAGGCAATTAATGATCGACAGAAAGTCATACATACCTATGCTTCTAGCACTGTGTCTCAGCACTTCATCACCGAGACTATAGGAGGTGCATGTTGGGGTGGTCTGACATATTTGTAGCCTCTATTCCTACCCCTCAAGCAAATGCACAAGCAGGAATAAATACCAATTTGTAGCCATCTCCTTATTCATTATAGTGTATAGCTACTTGTTTGAAGCATCAGTGGCTCTCAGAGAGTAGTTACAAGATTGGTGAGTGCTCAGTCTCTCAGATGTAAATGTGTAGTCAAACTTTGTCAAGAGTGTCACTAAACTCACCAATGTGCACTTCACAGCATGTCAGTGTGCTTCCCCTGTGTGTCCCGTGTATTTGTAGTTAAGCTTGTACTGTTAACAAGGGTACATAAGAAGAGAGTACATGTATCTAACTGCTAAAAAGCTGTTTTAAAGTACAGTATAAAGGTCACCAGACATACCTTTGTATAGCCAGTTATAATACCATACCTTCGTGAAAAAGGGCCCACTACAGAATATCGGCCCACCCCCCACTTTGGGCTTAATTTCCTGTTAAGGTCTAAAGTTTACTCTAATATGCGCCCATATGTAGCCGCCCCAGAACACGCATGCGCGATCACTATTAAGTAGGCGTGGTTAGGATCTCTAGCTGTGCTCGATCGTGCTGAAACGCGGCATAAGACGAACTAAGCCTAGTTCTACAGCTGTTTGGCATGTTATTTTTCGGTCGTACCTTGATTATAATTTGAAGTGCAGTCCAGCCATTTGAGTTACAGTTGCTGTCAACCGTACCGTGAAGTATCAGCCCAATAAAAGCCGGACCACCCTCGATTAGTAACCGTACTTGAGCAAGGCTGAAATCAATAGTAGCCGTGGCTACTATTCAAATAATGAAGATCACGTAGATAGTTTACCTGGGTGCTTTTTTGTTTCTAACTGCGACAGTGATACTTCAAATATCAGCCCACCCCCCAGTCTAGATCCAATGTAAGGTGCACCGCCCATGGGCCCTTTTTCGCGAAGGTACGGTAATAACTTTTCAAGTTGTGGTATTAACATATTATGTAGGTGTACTTTGTGCTTCAAAAGAGCTTCTTCAGGTAGGAGTTAGATACTCCTCTTACCATTAAACAAGCAGTGAGGTATAGTATACCTAAGCGCAACGAGGCCCCAGTGTTGGGCATGTACATATGTAGTTGTATTTCTTTGCCTTGTTATAATTATTGTTGATGTAGCAGGCGGTGAACTTGCTACTGTATTGTTCTGTTGGTGAGCTACTGATACTTCTGGTATTCAGGAGCCTGAGTTGATGATACAGGCCGATCCACGTAAGCATTAAAATACATGTAGCTATAGATCCATACGAGCATGGCAGAACTTGAAGGTTATCAGTGTTGCCAGGTCTACAGATTTAGCTGTATTCTACAGTTATGTACTTGCATTGTATAAGACGGGAAGTACGGACCGATAGAGGCTTCTCTGGGTAACAAATTAGAAACAAAGTCATTAATGTGATAGAATAATGACATCAATTTCTCTCTCCAACTGCTATATATGATGTTATATTTGTACTTAGATAATAACTTTTGGTTTCCATGACTTCCTGTCTACCGTCAGGCTCTGGATTTATCAGGGAAGAAGCTTGTGTGGTAAAAGAAGGTTATAAATCAACTAGCATGTGTGTGTGTGGGGGGGGGGTCATTTTCTGCATTCAGCTGTGTTGTTACTTCATGTCCGTGGTATGGTGTTGAGAAGTTCTAACTACAAGTGTGCATATATACTAGAGTATGTTGTGAGTTTTTCCATATGTGCCCTGAATGTGCATGTAGTTGTACTATACTAGAACCATAGCTTGCTCTTAGTGTGTATCATTCACATGTACACATATTTGGTATTTGGTTATCTCTTTTTTGCTTCAGAGAGGGTGTGAAGTTGATGGCGTGTTGATTACAGAAGATGACAAGAGAGAGTGGCTGGCCTGTATCGTACAGAAGGAACACACCTTAATGCGTGTCAACAATTTTCTAACATTCTCTCCTTCCATGCGATCCAAAATCTAACGAAGTTATGCTCGGCACATGTTGGGTGGATGACGCTGATCGTTTCGCACCACATTCCTCGAATGAAAGCTGCTTTTGCTTGCAAACTAAAACTTGACTACTCACCTTTCCCCATTGGTCATGTCATCTTATATTTTCATTATTTTTGTAAATTTTCCCGGGGACAGCCTGGAAAAATTCATGATTCCCATAGTTAAACCTCTTGTTCTGTCGTTCATGTAGGAGTCTGTACATGGATGCCGATGTACAGCTTGTTGTGTATTAGAGCGAGCGATTATAATGTACCGAGCATCGAATGACTAGCCTACTGTTAAGATGGCACATTTTTCAGCAGATGGCAGATCTAGAGTATAAGAGTGTGTAAGTAATGTGCGTGTGTACATGTGATACTTCAGCTTGTGTATCTGAGCGAGTGATTGGAATGTACCGAGCATCTACGACTAGCCTGCTCTCAAGATGGCACATATTGAAGCTGAAAGGGTGAGAGTGTGTGAGCAATATGCTCGTGTGCATGTGAAACTTTGCTTGTTGTGCATCCTAGTGAGCAGTTGAGATGTACATGTAGCAAACATTTACCTACAGATTAGTTGGCTATGGGAATTATTTGGAACACAGTTCTCTTTACCACAAATGTCTAACATTGATAAACGTCCATCTCATTGTAAAAAGACTTGGTATGTAGGTTGTTTGTAATGCTATTCATTATAGAAGCAGTTTATGGCTACTATGAATGTTGTAGGTAGAGAGAGCTGACAAAGTGCTGAAGAGGAACAATGGCAGGAAGCATTCAAGTTTTAGCCGTGATTGACTAAAATGCAACAAATGAGTGGATGTATCTACTCTCACTGGAAAAAATGTAGAATTTCCACTCCAGGAATCAAATGTCTAAATACCATGTTTCGGTTGACATTTCAGGAGTATTCCTGTGTTTAGGATATACCGTGATTAATGGCTATCAGAAACATAGTAATGTGCATGTTTCTTTCACACCGAAACCTAACCAAATCATGATGTTTATACACAATTACAATTCAGGATATGTTGTCTTTAGTTGCTTGTAAATTATGCACAAATCATGATGTTTTGGTAAGGATTACTATATGATTCCTTTACTGAAATACACGTCATGTATAATGATATGTAATCACAATAAACAAGAATGATAGATCAATAATAAATAAACAGGTACAACAGATTAAGGTTAAATACCTTGTAACAATAATTGACAATGTCGTGAAGGATCAAGAATGCAAAAAATGTTACTTTTTGAAGGCCCAGTGATTATCAGGAAGCGTTTCAGGCTTGCCACGATCAGATATTCCTTTATTAACCCGTGGTCTGGTTTGCATTTCTGACTTCTTGCTTTTCTTTTTAGCTCCCTTGTCATCTAGACGATGAAGGAAAGATGTTACATTTTCTGCACGCCAGCAGAGATCTGCTACATAGAGAACATGTCTTTGACTTCCATCCAAGTTTTCCTCCACTGCACTCTCTTCACTTGACATGAAGTCAATTGTAAGAATCTCCTTCCATTTTTCCTTATTTTCATTTGAAACCGAGGTCGTTTTGATCAATGTGGCGAGTCGATCATCACGTTTCTAAATGAACAAAAAAGGGTACGCCACATTTAACACATTGACTATTCCCACATACACACATTGTTCATACACATGCACACATAAATATCTTGAGGCTTTAGTTCCTCCCAGCAATTAAGAGAATATAAATAACCAGTTATTTCACACAACGTTGTGTGTTCAAAAGCCCCTCCTTACATACTGAGTTTACATTCAGAGGCTACAAGACGAGATGAAACTTCAAGCGTTACCAAATTACAACGACTTTAAAATCTATGCTGAAATCAGCACACTATTAGAAATACGATTACAAACCTACAGAGGAGAGGGGTGGTAAAGCACATGCTAAGTTGTTTACATGACAATTGTGCACATGCAGGGTTTATTTCAGTCCCCTCCCCCTTAGGAATTGGGTTTCCTTAATACAAGGCTCCCCCCACCCCCAGGGGATAAATGTCTATAGTGCCTGTGGAGCAAACTCATAAAATAAACACAGCACACATGCAGAATAAGAGAGGTAGCTAGAATTACAGATTACGTATAGCAGACTATTAGAATCAACATACTCGAATTAAACGATTCCGCTTCCTTTGCTTGACAACTTTTTCATCATATTTTCCTCTAGCCTTAAGAGAGTCTTCTTCAACTTTAGTCTGAAAAAAGCGTTTTCCAGCTTCTATAGTCCAAGAATAGTTACATTTGATCAAAATCAATTATACAAATAAACGCACTCTGACCTCTAATCTGAAATGTAGGCACAGATGAATCAATAGCCTTGATTTCTTTCACCACACGGTCAATAATTGCTTGGTTATGCTTGTCAAGGTAACGCTGTCTGTAAACATAATTTATGTGGCTTGATAAAAGAGTACATGTACATTATTATGGACATGCCTACTCACTTGACATCAAATCCTTCAATGTTGTCATCCTCAAGTAGGCTTTTGTACAAATCCCTAAATTCTTGCTACATACACCACAAAACTTTAATTAGCACAAATTGTTTGTGAATAGATCATTCTTACCCTAACTTTATTTGGTATTTTTCTTTTTTTCTTACTTGAATCAGCAGAAGAGCTACTCACCACACCGTCCTCTTCAATGACTTCCAGTCTTTTTTCAACGGACTGAAGTCGTGATGACACACCACTTAATTCTGAGTTAGTCTTCTTTACTTCCTCGAGGAGTAGAGCCAGTTGCTGGTCAATAGTATTACCAGTTTCCGAGGTTGAGCCTTCTTTTTGAGTGGTGTGCATAGTTTTCGTTGATCTAGGGTGCTTCTTGGGAGGCTCATCTAATTCATTTTCGATATAATCCTCTTCTCCTTCTGTATCACTACTGCCACCAAAGTTCAAGCGCCGAGCAACACGACCGCTTTGTTTCTGGAGCCCCTGAGATGGTGTTGGATCAGATCTCGGAATTTCTGGACTTAACAAATCACTGCTGTCACTATCACAACCGGTATCTTTTCTACGTCCCCATCCTTGCTTGTTTAGTTCGCGAGATAACTGCGTCATTCGAGAACTTGCACTCATTTTTACCTGTACATCTCAGTTTTGGCGCCAAAAATTGCAAGCTGATAATTCTATTTAAAGCGCACTTTATGCGTGGTCGTTCTATTTAAAGCGCATTTGTTTTTGTGCTGATATGTGTGTGATGTCGCTCTCGCTGAAATACAAGTTGTGTCCACATTGCAGTCGCTCATTGAATATTAAAACCTTCAAAGAACATAAAAGGTTGTTTTTTTCTGAGCAATCTGGTACTTGGATACTTTCGAACGAAAGTTATGACAGTGGCAGTGATAGCAGTGACATTAGTATTGAACCAGGAGAGACGCCACCAGAAGCCTTATATGAATATACAGTGAACGATGATGATGACCAGTTCAGTAGTGACATGGATGTGCCAGACGAAACCCCTGACGGGATATCACAACCTTTGACATCAGATTATAGCTCTTCACAACATGATCATCCTAATGACACCGGTATGCCTACTTTACATGAATATGTGTAGGTTAAATATCAAATTGTAGCTTTAACAATAACTTTAACTTGCTTGCCACAGTTGTGTAGCTACTTTGCATGAGTACGACTAATACCACAGCTATAGTGGGAAAGTTTGGTGAGATTTTTAATTTCCAGGTGATTTGGCAAATCTTTTGAAGATTATTTAAAACTCGCCAAGTTAAACTTTAGTTAACATGTATGCACCTAGGATGCATTCGGAGCCCTAAAGTTAAATGAGAGCGTTTCACCAAATTTAATGCTCACCAAAGTTATATCTGCTATGGCTACAGTAATATTATGGTTAATATGAATCTGACCATCTCAGGTATGGTATATAGGTAGCTAACTATCTGTTGTTCCGTATAATACTTTATATATATATGTAATTCTACAGAGGAATATTGGGTAGAAAGTGATGGAGATATAGATAAGGATCTGTGTGAACCACCTGCTTTTCAGCAATCCCTAGAGAGTCCCCAGAAATCTAGTCATGAACCAGTTGTTTGGTGGATTGTGACATTCGTACGCTTAATACGCACCCTTCATAAGCTACCCGATAGAGCTATATCATGGTTGATCAGATTTTTGTGTGTTTTGTTACATTATCTGGGAAGAAAGTGTGAAACAGTTGCCCGGATAGCAGAAGCTCTACCTCAAACATTGTACTTATTGAGCCGATACTCCTCGGAGCAATCTGCAGCTGCTAACATTGTCCATTATGTTGTATGTCGTGGATGTGATGCTTTATACCACTATCCTGAGTGTATTGACAAAGTTGGTACTTCGGTGAATTCAAAGCTATGTTCAAAAGTGATCTTCAATCGACGTTGTAATGCACCACTATTAAAACAAGTTGTGACATCAAATGGCTCAAAGAAGCTATATCCTTTCAAAAGTTACAGTTATTATAGTGTTGTGGAAGGATTGAGGAAGCTACTGCAATGTCCTGGCATTCCAGAGTTAATTACCAAGCATTCTAAAAGAGTTAGTAAACAAATACTCAGTGACATAACTGATGGTAAAATCTGGAAAGAATTTCGGGGCAATGATGGAAAGTTATACTTTGATACTCCGAATAATTATGGACTAATGCTAAACTGTGATTGGTTTCAGCCTTTTAAGCATTTCAAATACTCAGTTGGTGTGATATACTTTGTATTATTAAATCTTCCAAGGGCAATACGATTTAAACGTGAAAATGTGATACTGGCAGCAGTAATTCCTGGACCAGCTGAACCTAGCTTGACAATCAATTCATATTTAGATCCAATCATAAATGATCTTAATAAGTTATGGAAAGGAATTGAAATCAGTGGAAACACTATTCACGCTGCTCTTATAGCCATTGGGTGTGATTTACCTGCAGCTAGAAAAATTGCTGGATTTTTGAGTTATAATGCAAACAAAGGATGTTCAAAGTGCTATTGTGAATTTTCACATGGTTTTGGGAACAATGACTATTCTGGTTTTAACCGAAGCTTATGGTTACCTCGAAGTAATGAGCAACACCGTGACAATGTTGCTGAAGTACAAGCTATTCGTACAAAAACAAATAGGGAAAAGAAGGAATCAGAGTTTGGCTGTCGTTATTCCTCTTTATTAAAGCTCACCTATTTTGATCCCGTAAAAATGGTCTTGATCGACCCCATGCACAATCTTTTTCTTGGAACTGCCAAGCACATGATTCATGATATTTATATCAAACAAGGTCTTCTTGATAAGCATGCAATCGACATAATCCACAAGCGAATCGAGAAGGTGATTCTGCCACCAAACCTAGGACGAATGCCCACACAGATTGATTCTAGAGCTACTTTCACAGCAGAGCAATGGAAAAATTGGACTATATACTTTTCGATCTTTTGTTTGCAAGGTTTACTTTCTAAACCTCAGATAGAATGCTGGAGACATTTTGTGCTAGCTTGCCGATATCTTTGCAAGAAGACACTGACTGAAGCAGATATTACGATAGCTGATTCATTACTCATTCGCTTTTGTTCTCGCACTGAGCAATTACATGGCCCAAGTGTTATTACACCTAATATGCATATGCATGGACACCTGTCAGAGTGCATAAGAGACTATGGACCCCTCCATGCCTTCTGGCTTTTTTCATTTGAGCGCTATAATGGTCTTCTTGGAGCTCAACCCAACAATAATCGATCTGTTGAAATGCAACTTATCAAGAGGTTCATTGATGACAATGAGAATCTGGAGTTGTTAAGTATTGCTAAGAATGTTGAACATGCTGAAGTTTTTTATGATGTCGTTGCTGGACATGCTCAAGAATTCTTATCTGTAGTTGGTGAAGATGACCTCCTTGAACCACCTACCTGTGTGCTTGCCCCCAAGTCGACTCTTGGTCAGTTAGCGGTCGAAGAGGTGGAAGTATTACGACTGGTATATTCAAAGATGTACGGTCAAGTATTCTGTGATGTTCATACTATGTTAACCACATTCAAGAAATTTTCTCACATGTCATGGAGAGGCAAGCAAATTACCTCAATTTGCTTCAAGGGATCTCACCATGTACCATATGTATATGCTAATTACAGTTCTGTGGATGATGAACCACTAGATTTGCGCCCAGCCAAAGTACTCTACTACATGCAACACCACATCATATTGGAGTCTTCAAACCCATCACAGCACCACGTATTTGCTGTCGTCTGCTGGCCACAAATTCATCCTTCCCGAGGGAAAATCGGAAAACCAGCTGAAATTTGGTGTAAAGACTTGTATGTACCTAATATTAATAAGAGATTCCTACCTATCAGCAAAATACACAGTCGCCTTGCAATAGCTCATGAAACTGTAGACATGGAGGAAGTGTTGGTGACAATTCCATTGGTAGAGGACTAGTTGCAATAATTTTTATCAGAATCTGTGTACATAAATTTTTTTCTCAAAGGAGCATATTTTGTGTAGAAATTACTAAAAATGATAAGTGATATTTCCTACCACCTTGAAACTACTGGCAATTACAGTGTTTCCTGTGAAATGAATTCTATACATAACATGTCATTTCCTGAGTACAGGAATCTAGGCAGGGAGATGTGATGATTCCTGTGACAAGGAAATCTAAGAATTGATTATGTTTCTGATATTAAGGAAATTCAACATGCATATTTGATGTTTCCTGTTCCCCATACAGTACATGATAGATAATATTTCTGGTGTTCAGGAATCTTCTGAGAATATTTCATGTTTCCTGTAAGAAAACTTAACACAATATACAGTGTTTCCAACATTATGGAATTTTATTAGGAATAATGATGATTTCTTCTATGAATTTTAATTGGAATTATCGAATCCATGTTTCCTAAACAATTCCATATCTGATATGCCAAGGAAACACCACTTTTTTTTTCCAGTGTCTCTTCATTATTATGCTATTAATATTTAAACTTGTTGTAATGCAAATTTATACACATGCGCTATATTATGATATGATTCAGACGGTATAGAACTGACTGGAACGGGATCGTCGGACGGACGAAGGCGGTCCACGCTGTCCGATCAGAGAGACGGATCATATAGAATGTGTCGCACAACGGACAATTGTGGATAAAACGGATAAATAGAGAGACTCATCACGTATCTGACAGCGGACTAAGTGAAAAGAAGTGGTCCCAATACGGGCGACAACGGTAGTCGTTATATTGGCTATACGAGATCGTTATGAAGTTCAAACATCATTCAGCTGCTAATATAGTCAGCCAACTCGCTGGTTGATTTTCCTAGGTTTTGGGCTGAATGTCTTCAGCCTACAGCGCATGCGCTGTTCGGTAGTGATCGTCGATGGACAACTAACCGTTGACGATCTATACCAAACTGCGCATACGCCTTTGGCTTTCATATCCATTTTCGCTCGCTTTGGCGATCTGTCATAGAGAATTATGGTTTATCTTAGGGAGTTAAGGTTGTTTGCTTAATGTGAACCTTTATGAGAGGGGATTCGTTAGCCTATTTGGGAGTAGCCATAGCACTCCTATTTTGAAGTTCAAACAACGTTCAAAATCTACGGAGTGGCAATAGACCGTTGCTGAAATAGTCAACCAACTCGATGGTTGATTCTCCTGGCCTTTTGGACTAAATGTCTTCAGTCTACAGCGCATGCGCTGTTCTGTAGGTATCGTCGATGGACAAGTAACCATAGACGACTTATAGCGAACTGCGTGAGCGCTTTTGGTTCTCATATCCATGTTCGCTCGCTTTGGCGATCAATCATCGAGAATTATGGTTGTATCTTGGACAGGTAAGGTCAGTCGCTCACTGTAAGCCATTTTGGGGGGGGGGGGGGGGGGGAAGGCAGTTTGTTAGCCCTATTTAGTGATCTAACGTTATGGCTATTCGATGAAGCTCAAACAACATTCAAAATTTAGGGAATGGCCACAGCCCGTTGCACCTCTGTTAATATAGTTAGCTAACTCACTGATTGATTTCCCTGATCTTTGAACTAAGTATCTTCAGTCTACAGCGCATGCGCTGATCTGTAGTTATCGTCCATGGTGGCTCCTATGTCCATTTTCGCTCGCTTTGGCGATCTATCATAGAGAAATTATGGTTGTATCTTCGAGAGGTAAGGGCAGTCGCTCATTGTGAGCCCTTTTGTGGGGGGGGGGGGGGGGTTGTTCGTTGGTCTATTTAGCATTCTTAACGTTTCGGCTATTCGAAGAAGCTCGCATAATCTAGGTAATGGCCTTAGCCCGTTACACCACTGTTAATATAGTGTATGTGGTTCATGTTTGATATACAGGTAGATGACACTGAGATGGGTTCTGTAGCTGTACATGACAATGCTGCAGACATTATTGAGTCACGTTAGTTATAGGCCACATTGGGACATTGGGAGGTGTGGTGAAATGATGACCCTTGCCAATAGCCTCGTACTCAGGCTCTTAGGGGGAGGGGGAGAAAAAGAGCCTGGTACACACCGTTTGCGCATGCGCTTAATTAACTGTCACGAGACCGCGTGCATTGGAGTGGGTGTGGACGAATGACGTTAGGACAGCACGAACCGGCCAATGATGACGCGTGGACGATCGATGGCGCGTGCCAGGCGCACGTACGTACGTACATTGCGAGCGCGCACGCGCGATTGTACCGCGTACTTACCAGGAGCGTTCAACGTTCACGATGGCTGCTCGCAGTTGCTTGTGTCGCCTCTGCCAATCAGCCGTGCCTAGTGCTCATGCAGTATGTCTATTTGGCCCATCAGCAACTAGACAGAGTCTCTCTTCCAGAATTTCTGATCTCCTTGATGTGCCCATAGCTGAGAATGATGGTTACCCAGAGCATGTATGCGAGAAATGCAAAAGGAGGTTGGAACGCTTGGAGAAAGCCGCAGAGGATCTGGAGAACTTTAGAAGCCAGGCCAACTCCAGTTACATCAAGCTGCGTACATGTAGGAGAGGGGAGCTCAAGCAGACAAAAGAGACCAGTAGTTCAGTGGGCATATCTCCCGACACAGCTAAGAACAGACCCCCTTCTAAACGACGTCTCACACAGAAACGCTTGGATTTTACTCAAAGTAAGAAATTATTAAACTTTGTTAATATTGTGTCAAGCAGTAAATTAAATACTACAATATGTTGTTTTACACAGGTTCTCTTCAGTCACCAGTTGTAGAGCCCCAGCTACAACTATCTTCTCTGTTGTCATGCACTGTACCTCCTATCTGTCTCACTGTTGCAGATCCATTACCACTGCACGCATGTACAAAGGGTAAGAAATAAAGCAAAGGATAAGATGTACAGTGATATCTAAAAATGCTGTATCATTAATTCACACATTGCAGAAAACCAACCCCTACCACCCCCAACAAAGAAGTCACCTACAGTTAAGGTACAGTATTCAATACCATAATGAGATCAACACTTTACTCCAGCATCTAACACAATTTTTATTGTATAGGTTACTGTAACTGACCTGTTGGGAAGCTCAACGACCACCTCCACACTTAGTGGATCTACCAGCGTCTTAGGAAGAGCCCTCGCTGGTTGTCACTTGCCCTCTGTAGCTGACGCCATAATGGATCAGAGTGATCTATGTGAAATGGTGTTTGAACGG
Source organism: Stappiaceae bacterium (assembly GCA_964291365.2). GTDB lineage: Bacteria > Pseudomonadota > Alphaproteobacteria > Rhizobiales > Stappiaceae > JBDWFY01. The sequence goes on along the minus strand of OZ220050.1, from coordinate 11,703 downwards.
ATTATAGATAAAATCAATTCCGAGTGTTTCCACATCTGTCAGCTAACAAATCCTCTCTCACCATTTCGCAAAATCAATACCAGTAAGTGTTCCTCATTTCAGTGGAAGGTGCTTGTTGAAGATCTCTCACAAAAAGCTCCCACTCTCTTGAAGATCCTCTCCTCCATTGTCACATCCAACGATAAACGTAAGCAGGCAGCAGTCACCACTGCCCACCATCCTGGTCTTTGCATGGCAGTCAGTATTCTCCTGAAAGAGAGGAATAGGGAGATGTGTGGGCTGCAATCAGTTATCTCTCTCCTACTATTCTCTCCACATGTGGATAAGCAGGTTAGTATAGATATGATCAAAACTTAATATTTTTCATAGTAATTATTATACATTAGGTGTACTCACGTATGAATCATGTTGGTGTGTGTATGAGTTACACAGCCACTTTGAGCCTTCTTGATGAAGTCAGCAAGCTCCACACAACCCCTTTGCAGCAATGGATAGCTGACGATGTTCTGGTCAAGTTCTGGGGTGACAATGTTGATAAGAAGAGGGGTGTCAGAGATGTTTGATCGACCACCATGGGTCCTTGCTGCACATGTACAGTATCCTAGCCGGATGCAGTCGTGTTCAAGCCAGTGAACTAGCTCGCACTGGGTGTGTTACTCTCCTCTCTAAGCTTCCTGCTGACACATTTTTACCAACCTCTGAGGACTTTGCTGCTGTGTGAAGTAACCTTGTTGTTCTCGTTAGTAGGATCATCGCTCGCTACATCGACGGATTATCAGTCTTGTCTAAGTCAGTTCCTCAACACATTCAGCATAAGTACTCTACTGAAATGGGGAAAAAGTCAGAAGTGATTGTGCTGGATGTTCTCATAAAGAATGAGGCAAGCAGAACTAACATGATTGACATCATGATGTGTATGCAGGACTACCTTGGCAAGGATTATCCCTGTGAGAGAAGAGTACCATCAGGAGGAGATCAGCTAACATGTAAATTATGGTCATGTGTGCATGCTGCCCGTGTCCATGAGCCACTTAGGTGGGTAGGGAGAGTTCCCATGGGACAAAAGAGCTTTTTAACCTACCACCCCTAGTTCTCAAGGCTAGGCACCTAAGTGGCTCTGCCTTTTGCTGGGTTAGGTTTGCCTGAGCAGGCAATGAGATGGATGGTTGCCCCTTAGGTTTGGGTTTGGTAGTAGAAGATAAACCTACTGAATTTTCATGTGAAAGGCAAGTTGGAGCCCAGCGGCACACAATGGATGGAGATACCATTCAGGATCGACTCGGTCTTCTTGAGCCAGTAACCGAGGACTGGCACTGTCTTGTATGTTTCCTCTCTGTAAGTCTGCATGCAATCACATTATACATACTTGTACATGTATGCTTTATGTAATAATTATTAGTGCAAGGCCTTAATTAGGGTGCATGATGTACAGAGGTGTGACAGCAGATGAAGTTGAACGGGAAGAGGAGGAAGAGGAGGAGGAGGAAGCACAACAGGAAAAGGAGTACCCATTTTCAGTTGACGTATAGTAACTCACCTTTACAGGTACATAAACTTTCTTAATACTAAATGCAATGCTTCACCTGCTGGGAGCACTCATATAAAAAAATAACCTCAAACCTACACAAAGGTGATGCATGTGTCAGTAACAATGTGTGAGTATAAATATGTATACATAATGTAGCTGGAGAAGCATACCAGAGAAGCACTACATTTCCTTGCACATACATCACAGCATAATAGAGGATCCTGCACACTGGTGGTAAAAGAGGTGTCAAAGTAGTGTAAGAGCCACTGCCGGCGACAAGAGGTGTCATTTTCCAAATAATGCCGAACTGCAGCTACTTCATGGTCTCTTGTACTTGCTAGCTTCTTCTTCAGATGACAGTCAATTGGTTTCCAGTACACAATGGATCGTGCGGGATCACCGGATCTTCCCCCTCTTCCACTCTCTTGAAAGTAGTCCTCTATACTTTGAGGTGCTCCATAGTGTATGATGGTGTTGACATCTCTCAAGTTGATGCCCATTCCTAAAGCCTCAGTGGCAAAAACTACCCTAACAACTCCATCAGGTCTGGTAAGGCTGCTCAAAACAACTTCCTTGTTGTGTTGAGGAGTGTTGGCATGAAACATGCCAAAAAGGCGATTGTCACTAACTCTTTCAGCTCCAGGAGGATAGTAGGATCCATCACCCAGCTCAAAGTGAAAATGAGCATACAAATCAGCACATACATCTAGTGTTCTACAGTAAACTATAACACGAGGGGCCATGTTCTTCAATTGCTTTAGGGACACCACTACACCATTCAAGTCGGTTTCCATATCTGTACGTACATGTACTTCATAGTAGATGTTTGGGCAGTCAGGAGAGTGGTAACTGTCTCGCAATCGCTCATCTCCAAGCTCTCGATGACCTCCTTACGAATACCGTGAGTGACTGTAGCTGTACAAGCGAGCAAAGGAGTGCCTTTTGGTATGAGAGCACGCAATTCATGAAGTCGTCCGTATGATGGTAGAAAGTCACGACTCCTGTGAATTAGATAATAATATAAGTAATAATTATTACTGACGTGACCATAATGTGCATGCATGCAAACATACCATTTTGATACACAATGGGCCTCATCAACAACAATCGCAACTACCCTGGATGAAAACTCAGGTTTAGCAATAGCATCTCTCCACCGTGAGACATCAATTGCTTCAGGTGCACACAAAAAAAAACAAAACAGGCGCCATCACGGATGTCATCATCTGTTGCCAGGAACTCTTTGTCTACCTTACTCCCAGAAGACATGATAGCAGCTCTTACAGACCTACGTCGGAGACTTTGGACTTGGTCCACCATGAGAGAAATGAGCGGTGATACTACGATAACTACGCTGTTGTCCTTGCCGAGCTTGTCATCGAATACGAAGGGCAGTACTTCGTAGCACAGAGACTTGCCAAAACCAGTTGGTAGCCAGAGAAACACGTCTTTTCCCTCATAGATACACTTAATACACGTCGCCTGCTCGGCTTTCAAGACAACAGTCGAGCAAGCGACCTTTTCGAGAGCGTAAGAAATTGAACGATTCATGGCCAAGAAACGGCGAGAGTCTAGAACGCGGGTATAGTGCGCGTTTAATAAGCGGTACAGGCTACGGTACGGGTACGGTACGGGGCGGCGCGGCCTAGCGGTGGTATCGTACCAAATATTCATGCCTTCTTTGGTAGACGTCATCGTATCACGAACGTGAACGGTAAGTATCCGGATCCCCGGAAAGTTGGGGTGATTAAGCGCATGCGCGAACGGTGTGTACCAGGCTCTTTTTTCCCCCTCCCCTAAGAGCCTGGGTACGAGGCTACCTTGCCAACTGCTGCTACAATCTGGAATACGTGACTGTAGGCAGTACCAATCACTTCATTGTTGGAGGTGTTGGTTTTTAAGTGCAGTTCAGTGATAACCCTTTTAAACGATTCTTGCAGAGTGGTCGGTAAGTGCCCATCGACTTCATACCTAGACATCATATTACTAGATGTGGTTGATGGGTATGGCCGATACAAACTCATCATTTGTGCTGCTTTGACAGTGAGCTCAATGTATAGGTAAGGTTTGTCGAGTAATTCACCGATCTATTGCAGCATAGGCTATGCTACACTACAATGGCATGTAGTGCAGTGTGCGCAGGATAGAGCTCTAGAAAGCACTACTTAAGGTCAGACTTCCAGTTATGTGTTTTCTTGCTGACATGCTTATGAAGCACTTAACCATCATCAGTGTGTTTCCTGTACTATAAAACCAAGCCAGTTTGCCCTGCCCTTTGCTTGTATTCCTTTTGTGTGTTTGATAATGATTGCTTATTGTTCTATTACAGTTGAGAGAAATAGAGGGGAATTCCTACTGGATGATGAATTTATCAACACACATCATAGTCTGTCTCATACAATATCTCGAGCAAGCATCTATGAAGATTGTATCGAGTTATACAAAAATAATCTACCCCAAGTGGTTCATGAATATCCTTTCTGCATTGCCTACAAGCATGAAAAAGCAATCGACACTGGATGTGTGAGTAGAGATTTTTTTTTCAGCGTTTTGGGAAGTGGCTTACATCAAGGATTTTGATGGTGGGAGTACCTATATTCCCTCAGTACATCCCCATGCTGACATGTCGCATTATAGGGTGCTTGGTTCCATATTAGCTCATGGATTTATGTCTTGTGGATTGCTGCCAAATCGTCTAGCTTTTCCAGTTGTAGCATGCACATTGCTTGGATGTGATGTTGTAATCCAAGATGCAATTCTAATCGATTCATTTGTAGATTACGTCAGCTCCTACGAAAGTTCTGTGTTTCGTGAAGCTCTGCAAGTGTCAAAGGGTTCAGAAGCCACCTTCACACCGGTATTAGGGGAGTCTGTACTAAATATATTGTCTACTATGGGTTGTCGTGAGATGCCTACACCTGGCAATATTCAACAGTTAATCCTTCAGGTAGCACGGTATGAGCTTGTACGCAAACCATTAGGGGCACTACTTTCTCTTTATCGTGGAGTGCCTACCGAATACCACCCTTTCTTCAGTGGATTTTCAGTTGGTGACTTGCATGGTTTGTACAGGGCTCTTAATGCCACCCCAGGGTCGGTTATGAGCATGATTAAGGAATCAAAGGAGATGATCTCGAGCCAGGCGAAAGGGTGCTTGGATACCTTAGAACCTTCATAGGAAACTTAAACCACCAAGACTTGCATAACTTTCTACGGTTTGTAACTGGTAGCTTTGTAGTCATTGATAAGAAGATATCTGTGACTTTATACAGTCTCTCTGGTCTGGCACGAAGGCCAAAAAGTTATACATGTAGCTGTACACTTGAGCTGTCTGTGACATACCTTACCTATCCTGACTTTGCTGAGGAGTTTCTGACTGTTCTGAGGAGCAAAGTTGCTTGGCCAATGGAAGCTGTGTAATAATTAATTTGCTTAGCCCAAAGCACATTGTAACATAATTATTATAGATCTAGTTAGTGCAACAACTTTATCCACCTTGAGTATATAACAGTTAATAGTGAATGTTGTGCATTGTGTTGTTTTCTATGCTGCACAGGTTTCATACAATGCAGCTTATAGCTTGTACACATCACACAATTATTATTATGTGTGGCAATTATGATGTGCAACTCACAAACATTAAATTTTACTTTGCATGGTGACAGATCTAGACAAACGGACAACACAAAATGTGATGTTTAACAATTACCAGTAAGTGTCAACAGCAATAATTATAACTTTGATTTGACTGGGTGGGTGTATTGTTATTGGGGGGGGGGGGGGGGGGATGAAGTGCATGCATGGGTATTACTATTTTAGTGTGTTCCCAGTTTACCTGCTGTTCCCAGGGTGCCTACTGTTCCAGTGTGCTTGCTGTTCCAGTGTGCCAACTGTTCCAAGTACGCCTGCAATTCCCAGTGTGCTTGCTGTTTCCAGTGTGCCTACTGTTCCCAGAGTGTCTGCTGTTCCCCATAGTCCTAGTGTGTTCCCAGTTTGCCTGCTATTTTCAGTGAGCCTGCTGTTCCCAGTGTGCCTGCTGTTCCTAGTTCCCTATGTTCCTAGTTTGTTCCCAGTTTGTGTGCTGTTCCCAGTGTGCCCGCTGTTTTTAGTTCCCAATGTTCCTACTGTGTTCCCAGTTTACCTGCTGTTCCCAGTGTGTCTGCTGTTCTATGTGTGCCTGCTGTTCCCAGTGTGCCTGATGTTACCAATGTGCCTGCTGTTCCTGGAGTGCCAACTGTTCCCACTGAGCCAACTTTTTCCAGTGTGCCTGCTGTTCCTAGTTTCCTATATTCCTAGTGTTTTCCTGCTGTTCCCAGTGTGCCTGCTGTTCCAGTGTGCCTGATGTTTCCAGTGGTCTGCTGTTCCAGTGTGCCTGCTATTCTCAATGTGCCTGCTGTTCCCGGAGTGCCAACTGTTCCCACTGTGCCAACCTTTACCAGTGTGCCTGTTATTCACTGTGTGCTCGCTGTTCCCAATGTGCCTATATACTGTTCGTAGAGTGTCTGCTGTTCCCTTTGTTCCTAGCGTATTCCCAGTTTGCATATTTTTAGTGAACCTGCTGTTCCCAGTGTGCCTGCTGTTCCTAGTTCCCTATGTTCCTATTACGTTCCCAGTTAGCCTGCTGTTCCCAGTGTGCCTGCTGTTCCTAGTTCCCTATGCTGTTACAGTGTTCCTGCTGTTCCTAGTTCCCTATGTTCCTAGTGTGTTCCCAGTTTGCCTGCTGTTCCCAGTGCGCCTACTGTTCCAGTGTGCTTGCTGTTCCAGTGTGCCAATTGTTCCCAGTGTGTCTGCTATTCCCAGTGTGCTTGCTGTTTCCAGTGTGCCTACTGTTCCGAGAGTGTCTGCTGTTCCCCATAGTCCTAGTGTGTTCCCATGTTGCCTGCTATTTTCAGTGAGCCAGCTGTTCCCAGTGTTCCTGCTGTTCGTAGTTCCCTATGTTCTTAGTGTGTTCCCAGTTTGTCTGCTGTTCCCAGTGTGCGCGCTGTTCCTAGTTCCCAGTATTCCTAGTGTGTTCCCAGTTTACTCGCTCTTCCCAGTGTGTCTGCTGTTCCATGAGTGCCTGCTGTTCCCAGTGTGCCTGCTGTTACCAATGTGCCTGCTGTTCCCGGAGTGCCAACTGTTCCCACTGTACCAACATTTCCCAGTGTGCCTACTGTTCCTAGAGTGTCAGCTGTTCCCTATGTTCCTAGTGTGTTCCCAGTTTACTCGCTCTTCCCAGTGTGACTGCTGTTCCATGAGTGCCTGCTGTTCCCAGTGTGCCTGCTGTTACCAATGTGCCTGCTGTTCCTGGAGTGCCAACTGTTCCCACTGTGCCAACTTTTCCCAGTGTGCCTGTTATTCCCAGTGTGCCTACTGTTCCTAGAGTGGTAGCTGTTCCCTATGTTCCTAGTGTGTTACCAGTTTACTCGCTCTTCCCCGTGTGTCTGCTGTTCCATGAGTGCCTGCTATTCCCAGTGTGCCTGCTGTTACCAATGTGCCTGCTGTTCCCGGAGTGCCAACTGTTCCCACTGTGCCAACTTTTCTCAGTGTGCCTGTTATTCCCAGTGTGCTTGCTGTTCCCAGTGTGCCTACTGTTCGTAGAGTGTCTTCTGTTCCCTATGTTCCTAGTGTGTTCCCAGTTTGACTGGTATTTTCAGTGAGACTGCTGTTCTAGTTCTCTATGTTCCTAGTTTGTTCCCAGTTTGCCTACTGTTCCCAGTGTGTCTACTGTTCCCAGTGTGCCTGCTGTTATTAGAGTGTCTGCTGTTCCCTATGTTCCAAGTGTGTTCCCAGTTTGCCTGCTATTTTTCAGTGAGCCTGCTGTTCCCAGTGTGCCTGCTGTTCCTAGTTCCCTATGTTCCTAGTATGTTCCTAGTATACCTGCTGTTACAATATTCCTGCTGTTCCTAGTTCCCTATGTTCCTAGTGTGTTCCCAGTTTGTCTGCTGTTCCCAGTGTGCCTACTGTTCCAGTGTGCTTGCTGTTCCAGTGTACCTACTGTTCCTTATGTTCCTAGCGTGTTCCCAGTTTGCCTGCTATTTTCAGTGAGCTTGCTGTTCCCAGTGTGCCTGCTGTTCCTAGTTCCATATGTTCCTAGTTTGTTCCCAGTGTACCTGCTGTTACAGTGTTCCTGCTGTTCCTAGTTCCCTACGTTCCTAGTGTGTTCCCAGTTTGTCTGCTGTTCCCAGTGTGCCTACTGTTCCAGTGTGCTTGCTGTTCCAGTGTGCCAATTGTTCCCAGTGTGCCTGTTATTCCCAGTGTGCTTGCTGTTTCCAGTGTACCTACTGTTCCCGATGTTCCTAGTGTGTTCCCAGTTTGCCTGCTATTTTCAGTGAGCTTGCTGTTCCCAGTGTGCCTGCTGTTCCTAGTTTCCTATATTCCTAGTGTTTTCCTGCTGTTCCCAGTGTGCCTGCTGTTCCCAGTGTGCCTGCTGTTACAGTGTTTCTGCTGTTCCTAGTCCCTATGTTTCTAGTGTGTTCCCAGTTTACCTGCTGTTCCCAGTGTGTCTGCTGTTCTATGTGTGCCTGCTGTTCCCAGTGTGCCTGATGTTACCAATGTGCCTGCTGTTCCTGGAGTGCCAACTTTTCCCAGTGTGCCTGCTGTTCCTAGTTTCCTATATTCCTAGTGTTTTCCTGCTGTTCCCAGTGTGCCTGCTGTTACAGTGTTTCTGCTGTTCCTAGTCCCTATGTTTCTAGTGTGTTCCCAGTTTACCTGCTGTTCCCAGTGTGCCTGATGTTACCAATGTGCCTGCTGTTCCTGGAATGCCAACTGTTCCCACTGAGCCAACTTTTCCCAGTGTGCCTGCTGTTCCTAGTTTCCTATATTCCTAGTGTTTTCCTGCTGTTCCCAGTGTGCCTGCTGTTCCAGTGTGCCTGATATTCCCAGTGTGCCTGCTGTTCCAGTGTGCCTGCTGTTCCCAATGTGCCTGCTGTTCCTAATGTGCCTGCTGTTCCCGGAGTGCCAACTGTTCCCACTGTGCCAACTTTTACTAGTGTGCCTGTTATTCCCAGTGTGCTTTCTGTTCCCAATGTGCCTACTGTTCGTAGATTGTCTGCTGTTCCCTATGTTCCTAGTGTATTCCTATTTTGCCTATTTTTAGTGAGCCTGCTGTTCCTAGTTCCCTATGTTCCTATTATGTTCCCAGTGTGCCTGCTGTTCCTGTGTGCCTGATGTTCCCAGTGTGTCTGCTGTTCCAGTGTGCCTGCTGTTCCCAATGTGCATGCTGTTCCTAATGTGCCTGTTGTTCCCGGAGTGCCAACTGTTCCCACTGTGCCAACTTTTACTAGTGTGCCTGTTATTCCCAGTGTGCTTTCTGTTCCCAATGTGCCTACTGTTTGTAGATTGTCTGCTGTTCCCTATGTTCCTAGTGTATTCCCATTTTGCCTATTTTTAGTGAGCCTGCTGTTCCTAGTTCCCTATGTTCCTATTATGTTCCCTGTGTGCCTGCTGTTCCTAGAGTGTCTGCTGTTCCCTATGTTACTAGTGTGTTCCCAGTTTGCCTGCTATTTTTAGTGTGCCTGCTGTTTCCAGTGTGCCTGCTGTTCCTAGTTCCCTTTGTTCCTAGTATGATCCCAGTTTTCCTCCTGTTCCCAGTGTGCCTGCTGTTTCCAGTGTGCCTGCTGTTCCTAGTTCCCTTTGTTCCTAGTATGATCCCAGTTTTCCTCCTGTTCCCAGTGTGCCTGCTGTTACAGTGTTTCTGCTGTTCCTAGTCCCTATGTTTCTAGTGTGTTCCCAGTTTACCTGCTGTTCCCAGTGTGCCTGCTGTTCCAGTGTGCCTGCTATTCCCAGTGTGCCAGCTGTTCCCAATGTGCCTGCTGTTCCCAGTGTGCCTGCTCTTCCCAGTGTGCCTGCTGTTCCTAGTTCCCTTTGTTCCTAGTATGATCCCAGTTTTCCCCCTGTTCCCAGTGTGCCTGCTGTTACAGTGTTTCTGCTGTTCCTAGTCCCTATGTTTCTAGTGTGTTCCCAGTTTACCTGCTGTTCCCAGTGTGCCTGCTGTTCCAGTGTGCCTGCTATTCCCAGTGTGCCAGCTGTTCCCAATGTGCCTGCTGTTCCCAGTGTGCCTGCTCTTCCCAGTGTGCCTGCTGTTCCTAGTTCCCTTTGTTCCTAGTATGATCCCAGTTTTCCTCCTGTTCCCAGTGTGCTTGCTGTTACAGTGTTTCTGCTGTTCCTAGTCCCTATGTTTCTAGTGTGTTCCCAGTTTACCTGCTGTTCCCAGTGTGCCTGCTGTTCCAGTGTGCCTGCTATTCCCAGTGTGCCAGCTGTTCCCAATGTGCCTACTGTTCCCAGTGTGCCTGCTGTTCCCAGTGTGCCTGCTGTTCCTAGAGTGTCAGCTGTTCCCTATGGTCCTAGTGTGTTCCCAATCTGCCTGCTATTTTCAGTGAGCCTGCTATTTCCAGTGTGCCTGCCGTTCCTAGTTCTCTATGTTCCTAGCGTGTTCTGTTTGCCTGCCGTTCCCATTATGCCTGCTGTTCCTAGTTTTCTATGTTCCTAGTGTGTTCTCAGTGTGCCTGCTGTTCCTAATCCCCTTTGTTCCTACTGTTCCCAGTGTGTCTGCTGTTTCAGTGTGCCTGCAGTTTCCAGTGTGTCTGCTGTTCCCAATGTACCTGCTGTTCCCAGTGTGCCTACTGTTTCTAGAGTGTCTGCTGTTCCCTATGTTCCTAGTGTGTTCCCAATCAGCATGCTATTTCAGTGAGCCTGTTATTTCCAGTGTGCCTGCTGTTCCCAGTTCTCTATGTTCCTAGCGTGTTCTGTTTGCCTGCTGTTCCCATTATGCCTGCTGTTCCTAGTTTTCTATGTTCCTAGTGTGTTCTCAGTGTGCCTGCTGTTCCTAATCCCCTTTGTTCCTACTGTTCCCAGTGTGTCTGCTGTTTCAGTGTGCCTGCAGTTTCCAGTGTGTCTGCTGTTCCCAATGTACCTGCTGTTCCCAGTGTGCCTACTGTTCCTAGAGTGTCTGCTGTTCCCTATGTTCCTAGTGTGTTCCCAATCAGCCTGCTATTTCTGTGAGCCTGTTATTTCCAGTGTGCCTGCTGTTCCCAGTTCTCTATGTTCCTAGCGTGTTCTCAGTTTGCCTGCTGTTCCCATTATGACTGCTGTTCCTAGTTTCCTATGTTCCTAGCCAGTGCGTTCCCAGTGCGCCTGCTGTTCCTAATTCCCTTTGTTCCTAGTTTGCCTGCTGTTCCCAATGTGTCTGCTGTTCCAGTGTGCCTGCTGTTCTCAGTGTGTCTGCTGTTCCCAATTTACCTACTGTTCTCAGTGTGGCTGCTGTTCCTAGAATGTCTGCTGTTCCCTGTTTTTAGTTCAAAGTGTGCCTGCTGTTCCTGCTGTTCATAGAGTGTCTGCTGTTCTCAGTTTCTAGTTAACAGTGTGCCTACCATTTCAAAATTATGTGGCTGCTGTTCCCAGAGTGCCAACTGTTCCCACTGTGCCTACTCTTCCTAGAATGTCCGCTGTTCCCTATGTTCTTAGTGTGTTCCCAGTTTGCCTGCTCGAGCTCTTTTCAGTGATCCTGCTGTTCCCAGTGTGCCTGCTGTTCTTAGTTTCCTATGTTCCTAGTGTGTTCCCAGTTTGCCTGCTCAAGCTCTTTTCAGTGATCCTGCTGTTCCCAGTGTGCCTGCTGTTCTTAGTTTCCTATGTTCCTAGTGTGTTCTCAGTTTGCCTGCTATTCCCAGTGTGCCTGCTGTTCCAGTGTGCTTGCTGTTCCCAGTGAGCCTACTATTCCCAGTGTGCCTGCTGTTCCTATTTCCTATGTTGTTCCCAGTTTGCCTGCTGTTCCCAGTGTGCCTGGTGTTCCCAGTGCACCTGCTGTTCCCAATTTGTCTGCTGTTCCCGGAGTGCCAACTGTTCACACTGTGCCAACGGTTCCCAGTGTGCCTCCTATTTCCAGTGTGCTTGCTGTTCCCAGTGTGCCTACTGTTCCTAGAGTGTCTACTGTTCCTATATTCCTACTGTGTTCCCAGTTTTCCTGTTGTTCCCAGTTTACCTGCTGTTCCCAGTTTACCTGCTGTTCCCAGTGTGCCTACTGTTCCAGTGTGTTCCAGTGTGCCCGCTGTTCCCGGTGAGCCTGCTGTTCCCAATGTGCCTGCTGTTCCCAGAGCGCCAACTGTTCTCACTCTGCCAACTGATCCCAGTGTGCCTGCTATTCCCAGTGTGCTTGCTGTTCCCAGTGTTCCTACCGTTCCTAAAGTGTCTGCTCTTCC
>OZ220049.1:0-18049 GCA_964291365.2 Stappiaceae bacterium | reverse complement strand
ATGTATTGTGATTATGCAGGGTTTATACCATTGTCTCAGCTACTGGTGGCCAGAGATGAAGTAAATCACGAGCAACTAGAAGGTGTTCAATTTCAAGAGTCCTTCTTAAATCGAAACGACTTCAACAGAGAGTTCATACTTAGATGCTACTTCAAGTTCATGATGGTTCGTAACCCTCTCCATCGCCTGATCAGTGGGTACAGGTCCAAAGTTGAACGCTACCCTCTGACTGGCCTCAATGACTCCAAACCACATTATAACTTCCTAAGGAAAGCAATCTATCTACATCAGCACCCAAAAGAATATTCAGAATATCTAAAGAAACGAGGCAGAACTGAAGTCAATATCACTTTTAGTGACTTCATTGACTACTGGTTATCACAACCTGATGAGATCAGGTTTGATGACCACTTTAGTTCCATGTTCAGACTCTGTCAGCCTTGTCGGGCAAGGTTCAACTTCTATGCAAACTTCAAGAATTTTGAACAAGATGCCCAAGTACTTGTTGAGAGGATAAACACTCGAGCAGAATTCATTCGAGCTGGTTATCACTCTGAGAGTGACTCAACAGAGAGTTTATCTCCTAGCTACTATGCTCAGCTGACTCTCTCTCAGAAATTGGGTATATTGAAACACATAGAGATAGATTTAGATTTTTATTATCACTTATTTCCAAAGGAAAGAGGTACACATAACAGTATTCTTAGTCTGGATGAAGCGGTTTCTATACCACCTCCTTCAACTCTATAACATAATTGTCATGTAACTTGTGTATGACCATCAATTCTGTTAATCACATCACAAAACTTTTTTTTTTTTTTTTACAGTATATCAATCACTGGCTTACAGAAGTTGATTACAATTTCTTATAAGTAACTGCATGACATTGTGTGACAGCCTGTATACCGGTAGTGTAATAAGATGAGGTGGTATGAAATAAGAGTCATTGCTACAGCAAAAAAAGAACAACTATAATAAGAAGCTACTCGAATGCTCCAAGAAATTTATGCCTAGGCACACTGGTGATTTTTGGGAATTTGAAGTTGCACTATAAACTTGTAGCTAGATCAAGCTTAAGACTGCACCCTAGAGCAGACTAATGAAACCAAAATTAATATATAGGAAAGCTGCAAAATTCCATGCTCAGCACTTAAGAACAGAGAGATGACCATACACGTGCATGTGAAATCATGCAGTACTAGTATTTGTTGGTTCTCTTACATTGTATTTTTGGAAGAAAGAAAATTGTAGGATGACCAATTTTGTGGTGGTGATGCATGGTGTTGGGGGAACAGTCATGTGACCACAAAGTTGAAATTGAAGATGAAATATTGTGCACGAGAAACAGAAACAGTGGACAATAAATAGTAGTATTGCAAGATATCCTAGCATGGCCACACAATCTTTAAAGTTGAAGTATATTTGTCAATAGAGCAGTTAGCAATGGCTGCAATGTAACTGATTGAGAAATCTGGTGGTCTAAGTGGCTGTACAAGTTGTGACAGAGACAATCTGACTTGAATATACACAGAGCATGCAATTGACTGGAGCTGTAATAAGATCAATGGTTAGTTCTTTGGCCTACAAGAAGCTTATAATTTGGGATCTGAAACATCATACTGATGATAAAAAATCTGTAAAGAAACTTAGCTTCAAAGAGAGCTATATGCAAAGGCAAGGTGGTTGTGTGAAGATTGTGTGATCGTAATTATGATATAAGTCTTGACACTGAATAGCAGAGCCATATTATTATAGAGGTATCACCTATAACCATGAGAAAAACCACAAATTAAACTGATGATTCAGGTTCAAACTTCAGAGAGATACAGACACTTGGCCTGCAGATCGAGATCTATAGCAGGCAGAAATCCAAGAAAATTGCTTGATGGTACTATCGATCATTACTGTATAGGTGAGTCAACTAATAAGTACGTAGCTACAAGGGTCATTCCACGCATAACAGCATAATTACAGTGACAATTGATAAGAAGCAATTGCAGGATCTCCGTTATTGTATTCAAGTGTTAGTGTTATGAAGAAGACTCTTGTTAAGGATGATCTCGGTGAATGAAAGCTAGCCATAATTCTGTATGTTAAATTACGAACCGATTAGCTAATTTAAAGAATGTGAAGAAGTAGTGAAATCATAGTATGACGAGTACAATATTATAATAGTGGACACATGCAGTGGGATTGGCATGCATCAATCACCAATAGTAAGATCAGAAGCAGCAGCTCCTAGTCCACTTTCACTCAGGACAAGTTTCAAAGCTTTGAGAGTAGCATATTGAATGCTTTCTCTACTGTCACCTGGAGCCCACTGGAGCCATTCAGATAGATAGCAATGCACTAAACCAACTCCGAGGAGCGTCAGCAAAAAGTGATGGCTTGGTTTCAATATTTAACAGCTCTCCTGGAAGGAATCCCAGATTTAAACCAATGTATCTCCATTGAGAAGCATGACTTTTCAAGTTTTCTGATTAGCTCAGGATAGTGATGCTGAGTTAAGCGTGCTAGTGTTGTAGTAGCTGTATGATAGCAACAGTTCAACCATAATTGTTGCTGTGAAGTAAGCTCTCCACACATCTTCTTGTCATTATTGCAGATCCACAAGCCAAGGTCAGCGTCAGGTGAAGCAACGTGAGAATTTCCTACACCACAACAACAAAGTAATGCTGGGTTAGGGATAGAGTTAGAGTAGTGTAAATTATAAGTGCAGCCTTGCTGAGACCCTTAAAGATAGCTTAATGAATTCCTTGACACACTTTTAAGCAAACTCTGTCAGGTGCTTTTGATGATAGCTCAACATGAACCTCGAAGTGAGAGTAGGTATCAATAAGCGTGACAACTCCAGGGCACTTAGGAACCTCAAACTGGATGCAGTTACGATACAAGCACACTGGAATTTTGAATTTATCGACTAAGATGGTCCATGGAGCTGGAAAGACATTATCTGTGGAGGCAAGAAAGCTAGCAAGAGCACAAAAGATGCCTCATCGTGGACCACCATCTGGAAATTTAATGACCATGGGAGGAATAGGAGCATCAAAGGAGACACGGAAATTGTCTATCTTATCATCCTCAAGCATATTAAGAAGAGCAGGCACAAAAAGCTCATTGCTGCTAAGGCTAGCAAAGATTAGTAGCCTTTTGAGAAGGTGAACTAAATCTCTGGGTTCAAAAAGCCCAGGTATGTAATGCTTGTTGAAATCTTCTTGAGAAAGAAACTCAACTGTGACCAGAGCAAACTGGTAAATTTTTTTCCAACTACCAGTAAGTGCATGCTTCTTTGAAAGCTTGCTGATTACAAATGATTTCATCACAAGCTCTGTCACCTTGTCAAGAATAACTTGAGGATCAGCGAAGACAACATTGGGAAGGATATCTCGGTAGTAGAAGAAACAGAGATCTGGTCGAGGTACTCAATGGTTGCATCCAGAGAATCCTCCTTAAAATGAAGCTTCTCCATAGCTACTACAAGGCATTCCTCTTTGCTAAGAACCCCTCGTTGCAGATATTTGCTCAAGGAGAATTTCCAAGGCAAACCACCCAAGGGGAATATCATCTGGTTGGATGGAGGTGTTACCTAGAAATTCCTCCCGAATCTTACTTACAACTACCTCCTCAGCTTTCCCAGGCTGTAAAGCATTCAGTGGAAAAATTACCTTATTCTCAGCAAGGTCGTAATATACAATCTGATTTTCAAGATTACGTGACAAGAGCTTATGTATCTTTTCATTCTTTGCTTCTCGACTTTCCTTTGACTCATTCTCCCTGTCTGCATGAGTGCCTACAACTATGATCTGTGGACACTCACCTGCACTACCCAAGGACGACATGTGTGAGTGCATCGCCCTAATACAGTGTTGAAGAAGCTGCTCAATTGTATGTGCAGATTCATAAGGAGTACCTATTGGATTTCCATCCACATAAAACTCGACTACTGGCCGACTATCTAAGTTATCACAAAGCCGAAAGACAAAGAGATAGTATGAAAGATGGCGTAGAAAGATTGGCAGGATTTCATGGACCTGAGGCTGGCCCCCAGAATCAATAATCTGGATGATTCTAACGGCTATAAGCAGAGCTACAGTTGTAGAGAGCTGGTCCATCAGCTTAATGAGCTCTTCATCTGTAGATATCAACTGAAGAATCCTCTCAGCTTCACCTTCATAATCACTAGCATCAGAGTCATCTGAAGAATCTGATGTAGAATCAGTGGCTATATGAGACCCTGAAGCTGACAGAGTGTGGCCACTTTTGTTAGGCGCTGATGAAGTGTTGTCACCTTGGTCAGATACTGGTGCTGCTTGACTTCCTGGATTACCTATTTTGGCTTGAGACTGACCTGTAGAGGGTGGCTTGGTGTCACGTTGACGTGTTGCAATGAGGTAATCAACAAGCCTAGGATTATGTGCAAGCAGTGTCCTGACTGGGAAGGCTTTGCGATCATTTAATGTGGTTAGCTTAGCCCATTCTTCACCATCAAGGTTGATTCAGTAGACTGTGGTTGGTCTCATGGCCAAGGGTGTGCTGGTTCTGGATATTGCTGCTTCATCACCAACAATCATATCTTTTGTCGTTGTCCCAGCAGCACCATACATCCAATAGCTTGCAGAGCCAAGATAGTACACTACCATACCGCATGGCATCCTCAAATTGTCTACGACCCTCAGCAGTACCTAATCATGTGTGTATGATTATGTGATATTTGACTGAATTCTGTGGTTGTACTGTATTATAGATAGTACAGTTAGAGAAAAGGAAATGGACAAGGTGCATGCAGTTGAAGCATGAGTTTTCATGTACATGTGCATGCACATGTACCTGAAGCAGAACCTGTTTATTTCGAATAAATAATGTGTACTTAACTATACTCTCTGTTTGAAACAAGAACAATAATTATGCTAGAGTTAGAGTATACAAATGACTGTTGCTCACAAAAACAAGAACAAAGTGGAAGAAGTCATGGTTGCATTGATTCAGATTAAGACGGATAACATCATACAAGAACAATGAAACACGTGGAGAAACTTAAAGCACACAAAGATTGCCAAACAGTCACAAATTGAAATTTAGAGTGCTAGTAGTATAGCAAGTGAAGACACACTATTATAATTCACTCAATATGTACCAACCAATCATCTTTGCAACCCCTGACTCCACTGGAGACAGTCACAAGTGATTAGAGGACACAAAATGAACTGATAAACAATCAAATAGATCTAATAATGGAGCTTCAATAGTTGATGTTACTATAGTTATTGTTACATTATCATATTATCATGAAAAGAATTAATAGGCTGATGAAATGATTAACCCCCCCTCGGGTAGGAATTGATGATACAGTAGAATCTCCCAATATGAATACTCTGACTCACTCCCTTAGATGCTTCGTATTCACCTCTTTGGACAGCTATATAAGCCATGGATGCTATATTATAAGGATCCTCTAGACAGTTAAGCTGACATGCATAGGCTCATAATAGCAATGACCTTCACTCATACCAATTGTCCAGGGATCACCTTCGGATGTTGGCTTCATGCATGTCATGACATGAAGACGTCAAATCATTTTGCATGCCTATTCACTTATATTATAACATTATGCTTGTACATCAATGGGGTAATCACGGTTTTATCCTAGGACGGTCCTGGGATAGTCAGAATCAATGTAGGCAACACTGGTCATCACTCACTCTCTGAGATAATATTATGGTCACTCTCCATACTACAGATAAACCACATGCCCCCATTGACTTCACCATAGAAATAATACATTTTCAACCTTCAAAATTCAGACAACCTCCCATCTCCTGACAATGGACACAAAACGTGCCCCAAAAGACAAATAGCCATATAAAATACCCTCCAAGAGTGGACAGAAATCGAAGCCTCAGGTGAAAAATGAGATCAAATTTCGACATTTTAGCTACTCAGTAGCTAGTATCTAGAAAGTGCATTAGATGGAAGAGAAAAAGGAAGTAGCAAAGAACAAATGAAACAGAGAAAAAGACAAATAAGAAGGGAAGGGGGAAAGAAAAGGAAGGCTGAAGAGTGAGAGAGAGAAAAAAGGTGAAAGAGAGAAAAGCATAAGAGAAAGAAAGCACAAGCTACAATGTAGCTATAGAGAGGATGGAAAGCTGAGCCGAAATTGGCAAACAAAGAGAGCAACGTACAGTAGGTGTACAATTGAAGGTGGACTACAAGAAGCAGAGATTTCTAGTAGTGAGCACTTGTTTCGGATTGTGATTGTTCACTGACAATGGGTATGAGAGTGAATACAATGTACAGACCAGGATATTGTGGAAAGTGGATGCATGCATAATAGTAATTGCCTTGACACTGAGAGTAAGGGTGAGATGTGTATTTGTTCTGTGCACAACATACTATTTGTTAACCAACTGACAGTAGTTATTGCTTGTAACATTACTGTATACTTGACTCTCATTTAACATCATTGTTTGTCATCATTTTTAATTGTCTATGATTTATGCTTATTACTTCATCACTACAACTGTTTGATAATCAACGCTGATAGTAATGAATCACTAAACCTCACTGATACCTTTTTTACCAAGATTGCACACAGTATAAAAGTAAGCTTGTACATTGGGTGATACTGACAAGATTCCACTACATGCCTTACTTGAGGGCTGGTACAAAAGCTGGACTGGACTGGACTCGTGGACTTGCAGACTACGGACTGATATAATTATTTTGGATTCCGTTTCGAACTGATAAAGCGCTGAATGATGATCATTTCCAACCATTCTCCTCCAGGCCAGCATTGTGTCTGTAGCTTCGAGAAGAAAGGTAGGACTTGGTAATCAACTAAACTAAATACTACTGTAAGCAAGCTCCAGGTTATGCTAAGCTCATTCATTGTCTCTTGATTGCTCACCACTGCCAGTAATTTCAATCTACATATTGTTCAAGTCACAGGTCACAGTGCGTGTGCACTTAAAGTACACCATCTTAATTGTGCTCACCCGAAGTCAACTGCTTTGGCATGTAAGCATGTACACACACACACATAGGGTAAACACTACATGTAAATACAAAGCATAACCGTCAATTATATTGTTACATCCCACAGAATTAGCAAGCAACTCCAACACTACATATAGTTAAAATCACATGGCCCAATAGTTGTAGCCAGAGTACATGGGCAGTAAAGCAACCCCTAGGCATAAGGAGGGTAAGTCACTAAAGTAAGATTAAATTCAGTTGAATCGAATAAATCTACGGGTAGTTAAATACAAAGGGAGGAATAAGGATCCTATGAGAGCATATTAGCAAAATGATAACTTACGATAGCAGTCTAACAACAGAATCCAGTAATATATTGCATGTTAATAATAGTACAGAATATCTGGTGGCCAGGATGTGCGTGCAACACTTGCCACGTGTATGCTAAATAGACATGTGACACAGAAATAGTGACCTTATCACACGCACATCACTACAAAATTCGAGAATGAAGAAAAGACTTGAGTACCCCAACCGGGCTCCTCGTAGGGAAGTGATCTCGCCTCTCTGTAGCTGACCACAGGTCAGGAGATTAATGGGACTGAAATTAGTGGCCAGTGAGGATCAGACTGGGTTCTCCCCTGATGACCAGAAACGTTTAGAATCGAACTATTAAAATTTTTATTATACATCTACATGTATTAGATGCTAATTTATTGAGATATCCTGTGTCAAACATGACTATAAATAAACTACTAAAGCTTCTCCTGGCAGTGGACCCCTATTCAGTTAGATCTGACGGTCAGCAGACAAGGCTCATTTCATCCCTCTTTTCTAATTCCCAAACACATACAAACAATGGTGCACATACATGTACATACAACAAAGCTTTAGTTTGGGCCAGAGGAGGTACATAATGATCATGTACCCATCCCTGTTTTCACTTCTGGTTTACACATGCAGTAAACTTTGATAGCCATTTTCTAGGGAAATCCCCTCGGATCCCCAACCAACTGTGACCAGAAATCAAATTTATCAGCAAGATGACCCCTTGAGGATTCTACTGCTTCTGGAGACACATACATATTGTTGCATGGGGTGGTACGCACAGAAGTCTCATGCACATCATCTGAGTTTGCATGGGTACTCACAACTGCACAAATACTGTAATTATTCGAATAGTAGCCGCAGCTGCAGTAACTATTAATTTCAGCCTTGCTCAAGTGCGGCTACTAATCGAGGGAGGCTTTTATTAATTTCAGGTCGATACCTCGTGAAGACATCAACAACAATAGCACAAAAGGCTGGTTTATGAGAATTGTACTTCAATAATTGAGATATGGTCGAAAAGTAAACTGCCATGCTACCGTAGAACGAAGCCAAGCTCGTCTTTCGCTACGTTACTACCCTGAAAAACGATTGTGCAAGGCTTGCAATCATAGCCATGCCCACTTAATAGTGATCGTACATGCATGCGGCTACTATTCATGGACGGCTATAAAGAGCTCCAGGTGTGGCTACTGTTTGGGGTGTGGCTTCAGTTGAAACATATACCACATAAATATTATATACTCCAACAAGTTAGAACTAAGAGTAATAATTGTTACAGTGGTATGGCATGCGTAAAATTTGTGCAAATGTTAATTACACAAAAGTAAAAACAGGAAGTAAAAGTGCACCCTTCAAGGGAGACGAACCACTGTAATTGTCGAAGCCTTCTCTAGCTGACTTACTCGTTTTTGACATGCGCCGGGCTATTAGTTCGAGGAAGGACCAAAAACGGCATGATTAACAACAAAGTAAACCTAAATTCTCGTGGGAAAGCTGTAGGAGTGGTAAAACTGGTGAGGTAGCCATGGCGGGATTGTGGGGTGAGTGGTTCAAGCTAAGATTTCCAGCTGTTTGAGGTGGTGCAGCCCCTGCAGCGATTCAATGGCATTTCTAGAGAGATCAAGGTGCTTCAGATGAGAGAACGCTAACAGAGACCGTCCCAGGTGAGTGATCTTGTCTCCATAAGAACCAGGCAGCGACAATGAACGAACAACACCTGAATAAAGATCACACATAATTTATAACATTCCATATTATAGGGTGTCCAACCGAAAAAGTCGAAGTATGCAAAACGAATTCATCTCGGTGGTTTCGAGTAGACCCATCCTAGGTAAGATAGAAACCATGCTACAAATCGGCTATGCCCTTGGAAAAGTTCGCGACAACGCAATATTAAATCATACGTGCTAGTACAAAAAAAGGCTACGTGACCAACACCATGCGCATAGGGGCAGGAGCACTAGCTGAAAGGTAAACTACTTTGGAGGTTGTTTGAGGCGTACGCCAGACAACACCTGTTGTTAAACTCTCAAAATAACCTCTAGAAGTGGTGTACCTGACAGCTTGTACGTCTGCCTCTATGCATGATAGTTTTGGTCACGTAGCCATTTTTTGTACTTGGGCTTATGATTTAATATTGCCTTTTCGCGAACTTTTCCAAGAGCGTAGCCGATTTGTAGCGTGGTTTCTATCTTACCTAGGGTGGGTCTACTCGAAACAATCAAGAAAAATTCGTTTTGCATACTTTGACCTTTTCGGTTGGACACCCTACATATTATCCCTATTCTTATATTTGCTAATACTTTACTAAAACTATTGATTGTGTTGTACTGGTTTTCCCTGCCCCTTGGGCCTATTAAAATTATAATAAAGGGCCTCAAGCAGACTCAGTAAAATTATGGATAGAGGCACATGGGCTACCTAGGGCCATACCCATACAAGTGTAGCTTGTACAAAACTCTGTTTTCGTACCTAAGGAGACAATCTAAAGGTTGAGACGTTCCCTGATCCACTTTTCGGTGATACAGAGAGTTCCATCTTGAGCAGCCGTACCGTACCGTGTTTCTGCAAATCGCTGTATGCGGCTTCGAAATGCGGCGCAGCGCCGAGGGGCAGGGCCTAAAATTAAGGGGCGTGGCTATTACACATGCATTGTTTTTCGGATCGGAGATCGAGTACAATTAAACAATGGTCTATTATCTGCGGTGTAGATGATATTCTGTACTTTCTGTACATGATGCTGATCCCGAGCCGGTACCTGAGACGTCATCTGGTGAAGCTGATCATCTTTGGCAGCTTGTGTGTGGGGCTGACTCTCTACTTTCAACTGGACACTAGCAATCAAGACACCTACCTCATTGCAGCACGACAACCCATTCAATTCCAAGCGTCCAAACACACTAAGAATGAGGCAAAACACTTTTATGAAGCTTGGGAAATGGATATGAGAAACAAACTTCAAGGAGATGATCAAGATCCAGAAAAGAATGTACGTGTGTATGGGGACCATGAACCTGTGATTGATGGACCCATACATCATAATATGACTAATCAAAGGAGGAGTGAGCAGATAATGAGTCATAATGTGCATGGTGGTAATGGTATCAAGGATAGCCACCACAAGGAACCACAAAAATTTGACAATTTGTCAGACAAAGTTGACAAGTTTAATCTAGATGAACAACATATTAATGAAGGTGTGATGCTATCAGACTCTGAGAGAGATGCCATTGATACTGTTGATGGCAAGCTTAATCATGAATCAAACCATACTATGATAAAACGTAGTGATCGTGCTGAGCAGAAAGCAATGGAGAGTGTTAAGCAATTGGAGCAAGAATCAGTTAATCCAATCCCCCGCCGCACACTGAACAATAATCGTCAAATGCTTCGATCTGACACAAGAAGAAAGAAATTGTCAATCTCACAGAAATCAGCACAGGGTGGTGAACCTGAGATTCGTATCATGCCTAAACATCCTTCTGTCCCAGAGGGTCACACTCTGATGGTTACGTGTGCTGATGTGCTGGTATTGGCTCGCAGAAGGTCAAAGGATGAGGCTATGTACATGACCTTTGAACTGCCACAGTCTATGTCTCGACAGTTGAAGAACACTGTATTTATTCTTGTTAGACCAGGTAGGTTCACTGTATATCTGTGTGTGTGTGTGTGTGTGTGTGTGTGTGTGTGTGTGTGTGTGTGTGTGTGATGGTTAGATCATGATTTCGCATATCCTAAGCCGTGAGTAGAATTGTGAAACCAAGATCTAACTTGGTAGCAGTCACTAGTGACCAGTTAATTAACACACTAATGACCCTCTATCACCTCCGGATTGAAATCTGAGTTTATAATGAATGTGCTCAATCAACATGGGTTTGGACAAAAATCACTGTGCAGTGGTTTCTAAACCAAAAAAATTTCAGCTATTCAAAATAAATCGTAGTACTGTGATACACACTCTGAAAGTTAGCACAATGCTACTTAATCCATTGGTTCTTAGCGCGCACACACACACACACACACACACACACACACACACACACACACACACACACCCTGTTGAATAAGATACTGTGCTGTAGGGAAGTCTGTAGTAACATTAATTATGTACATACCATTGTATACTTGTAGGTGGAAAAGTGAACATTTACAGAAATTTTGACAGTTTGCACAAAGCCCCTAATATTATGTGCTTTAGGACTCTTGGCTTTAACACTCAGAGGACTATAGTCACAGATCTGTGACAGAACTGGCTGGACTTTATTTAAACCGACTAGTCTTACTAACTTCCTCCTCCCCTAGCCCGTCCCCTAAAGGTTAACATTTAAAGCTACTTTCTTCCTTTGGCATATCTTTGAAGTGGTTCACTGGGCCCGCCCACTGACAACACCCAACTAGGCTGCCTGCAGTTGCATTTCTTGTATAATATGTACACATGTAACTTCTAGCTTCAGGTAACACATGATGCACTATTTGCGATGCACAATGTGGATTATGTAGGGTTCATGGTTCAGGGTCAAACGTAGGGTCAGTATTGTTGTGGGTAGGTTAATTGGGAAAGGTTACTACTGATAGATGGCAAATCTTGCAGGCTATCTCAGGTGATAGTACAAATTAATACCATATTATGCATGTACCAGGAATAACCACAGGAACTAACCAAGCATCCTGCTACACATGTACAGGTCTTGTTGCTGTGTTATGTACTATGTCTACACCTTTTATGGTAGGTAGGCAGGGGGTGGTAGCAGATGCTCGTAATTATAGATCTACATGAGTGCATATGACCATCAAGGTAGTGTGTATATATCATGTACTGCTATTTAGAATAAGGCAAGCAGCACGTGTAAGTACACAATAATACTAGGATCTCCTATAGAAGTTGTGTATCTGATCCCAGAGATGTGGGAGTGTGGGTCTGATTCCCACTGCACTTAAGTCCTGAGATTTCGTTTCCATGGAAAAGGTCTCAGAACTACGTTACCTATCGTACTAGGAAGGGTCTAGCTCAGTAGACTAATCATGAGCCTATTCCCCAAGAGAAAAGTGAAGTATCTGTCTTAGTAAAGTCATTAGCACTTCCAGCTAACACAGTGCATAATTGGTATCAGTACAATGTAACTGTTACTAGCATAGTTATTCCAAAGTTGGGCTCATGACTACCATAGGCCTACAGCTATAATTATGAGAGGACATGTAAATTAGAAAGACAAGTTTTTCTTGAGTTCACATCACACACTAATAGCATGACAATAAACACAGTAACTGTTAAATTCATAATCAGGCAGACAATAAACAGTCTGCACGAAGGGGTCACGTTCTCTTAACCACGCAGAAGTGAATCACACGTGGAAGTTATGTTTACATATGGGGATTTTGTACAGACAAATTTTAACATGGCAGACAAAACAGCTGGTGACGCTACATGTCAACAAAGCCAGTGCGAAGGTTGTTGTACCAAGGACTAGTTGAAATAACTATATTTTGTTCTATATGCCATTGTTTCGAGAGCTTTTCTGTTGCAAATTGTGTGTAAGAGCTCTCATAGTTCGTGCCACCACCGGCAGTTGTCCCGTTTTCTACAAGCTTCAGAATTTTTGAACATATACTTGCTCAATTTGGATGGACACAAGACTCGGTGTACGACTTCAATGCCATCATATCTACTATATTTCTTGTTCAAGCGAGTCATATTTGCCCCAGATGGGATCTATGGGGTGCATAAAACCTGAAATTTTGACTACATTCAAGCCCCACTGTCTCAATTGGCTCAAGACAAGCGGTCCAGTTGAAGGACAAATCGAAAGCTTCTATCATAACTCTCTCTAGCCCGTACTTTAGTTCACCATTGTTTTGGAGATGCAGCCAATTTTGTGTTGCTCATATGGAGACTTTTGTGTCTGAAGCATTTTCAGAATTTTTGAACATAGTAAAGATAAGACAGAAATTCTTCAAAAGAACCAGTATAGAGACATTACAACTAGTAGTTTAATATATGTTATAAAAGACTCTTGATCGCTTGATGTGTAAGAGATATTTTGTGTGCCAAATCTCAATTTATTTAATTTAGTGCACTTTCTCCCTTGTGACCTCGGTTGACCTTGGGTATATCTGTAGACATATGAATGCGCGTCTTCATAGAAAAGTACAGCGCAAATTTATTCTTGCTAATGTTACCGCGTGAGGCGCGCTAGCGCTTTGTGCATTGTCTAGGAAATAAAGTAAACAGCCGCACTTCCTGTGCGGTTAAGAGAATGTATGGAAAATGTGACCCCTTCGTGCAGACTGAAACCTCGCATGCATAGTGTAGTCAATACTACTTCTACAGGGTACACGTCATGTATGTACACAATTATAATCCTGGTGTGCACACGGAGTTGTAGTGTTATCACTGTCTGCACATTGTCCTGCAGGTATAGTTAGGTTAAGGTTCCCCAGTATCAAGAAGGGTCACACCAGTGTGTACAAGTGTGTAGCAGAAGACAAGGCTGGAAATAGGTACACTTATGATGTACCAGTTCAAGTAATAAATGGAGTAGGTGAGTGCATGAGTGTGTGTGCAAGTGATTATCATAAGCATTTTGTGTTCTAGTACTGTTGCTATGAGGAAGTATAGACGCCACAAAGGTCCAGGGGCATGGGCTGAAATTTTGAAAGGGGGGTTACGTTGTAGCAGTATAATATACAATAGACTATTATCACATACGAATTTTTAGGTCACGCCCACTTAATTAAAACTACACTCATTTTTATTGCATAAAGTCAACAAGAATGTGGTAGTGGACATCATCTGGTGAGTGTTATTTGAAATTGGAGATGATAAAATAGTTGGAGCTGGAGCATGGCAGGCCGTACAGGAAAGACCTTGTAAGAAGTGAGTGGTAGATACTAGCCTGTCCAAAGAGGGGTTCACTCGCACCCCCTCGCACCTCCCCCCCACCCCCCCCACCCACGCCCCTGAGGTCTTCAGAATTGACGTTTGTGGCTGATTGTCACGTGGTGCTGGCTTTAGTTGTAACTTATCTGATCAGCTGTATCGGGAATACATTGGC
Organism: Stappiaceae bacterium; assembly: GCA_964291365.2. GTDB lineage: Bacteria > Pseudomonadota > Alphaproteobacteria > Rhizobiales > Stappiaceae > JBDWFY01. The sequence continues at coordinate 3,695 of OZ220049.1, read as the reverse complement.
TATATACATGCACCTTACACATGTACATGAAATCAAGAGTTACTATGACAGCAAACATACATGTATTGACAAGAGTTATTTTCATGTAGAGATTTATGCATGAGAAATCAATTAAAAATATGGTTCATGTCAAGACCTTAGCTCTTGTCATATGTTTGATCGACTGTGGCTGGTATTAATAATAATAGCTAGGCCCAATAAATATCATGGATGGAAGGTTTTGTAACCGTGGACTAATAAATGCCCACCAAAAATACCTTCCTATAGCACATACCAAAGATAGAGAGAGATGTCACTGACAATATGTACACCTTCTCCGTTTTGCAGAGGATTTTGACCTAGATGGTGAAGCAGTGGCATTGGTGAAAAGACAGAGAGAGTGGAGGAGAAACAATATGAGTAGGTTAAATAAAGTATTTCTTTGCATCAGCTGATGTATCTTCGCCCTCTCTCTCTCTCTCTCTCTCTCTCTCTCTCTCTCTCTCTCTCTCTCTCTCTCTCTCTCTTGCCTCAGTGGATGACCCCAAGTTAAAGCAACAATTAACCCGTCAGCAATTTGCCATGATGAAAGAATCTAAAGAGAAGAAATCGTAGTCTTTGTAAGATTGAATGTTGTGCTGATGAAAATCACGGACGATGTGTAATTGTAGGAATTACATCTAATTAGTCATAGCAAAGGGTGTCCCTCTAAATTTCTGCTTTCCCTTCCTCCCCTCCCCACCACCAACTTTCACACTCATGGCAAATTGTTTGAAACCTGAGGTTGGGACTCTATCTGATCTTAAGTTTAAGGTATCACATGAGGATGATCTGCACCAGGAGCAGCCATACACTCTAGCCTCATCCCCAGGCCCTTCCATAAGTGGAAGAAGGGGCCTGGGGACGAGGCTACCATACGCTACTGCCTGCACACAGTGGGAAAAAGGATTCTACCAATGATAATTGTGACTCCATTATGTAGGTAGTTGGACCTACAAATTATCATGTACCTGTCCATACATACAGGGGCGATGATGGGAACGATGGATGCCTATGAATTTGACTATGACAAAATGGATGACTTCATTGAGGACCTACGTGACAAAGTGGGAAGGCCACCTCTGGTAAATCTGACAGCCCTTGTTGACAGAGGAAAGGTTAGCAGTAGTGTATAGCACTGGTTGCTTATACCAAGAGTAGATAGATTAGGGCATACATGTACATTGTACATGGCCATTGAGCTAGTGTTTGTCAGTGCAATTGATGTTTATACCTTACTTTCATAAGCATGCCCTACATAACTGATCAAAACAGCATGGAGTGCATCTGCCGCTGACTTTAAGTTATGATAAGATATTTAGTCAGTTCGAAACACTGGGAAAGGCTTTATACCCAGAAGCCTGCTAGTTCATAATAACCTTATTCCATGGGGGTCCTCTGCAAACAGCTTAGTCACTTCACAATCAATACTTGACATTCTTAGTGGTCTGTTGTTTACTTGTTATTATGCTTACCCACATACTCCATCAGGGCCGTAGCCACCAGTCAGGTATGTAGGTATCTATCTGACCACTTTTTCTTAGCTACCTGAATGCTTACCTGTCTCAATCATTCAAAAATGGGTGGGGCATGCAGTGATCACGTTCGACGTCAGCTCCGCCTGGATCATACTAAGATAAAATTCGCCGTCTAGACATCCAGATACCTCACTTTTACCTAGAAAATGTACCAGAAACATTCTCAGAGTCTAAAAATCCAAAAGTTTCCCGAGGGAGCAGGCCCCCAAACCCTCCTAGCACATGCACGCTATGCGCGCGTAATGCAAGTCCCACGCCCACTCAAGCCATTCATTTCTACCTGCCCTGTCTATGCAATACTATGCATGCAATGAGTCAGAATGAGCATGTACATCTAATGTTTTATTGTACACTTGATACTTTTGTATATACTCACAGACCACACACAAACACCTTCATCACATACATGTACACATATGCACACACTACATGTAGTTTCAACAGAGGCAGATTGATAAGTTCTGTGAGTCTCATGGATTGGGGGGCCAGGCCTACAGCCTACCTAGTGAGAATGAGGGTGATGTCGCCTTCTACAAACATCTTCTGATCAATGACAAAGCTCAGACTGCATTCTGCTTTGTCCCCAAAGTTGGCTGTACCAACCTCAAGGTGCTCTTCTTTGTTGTACAAGGTCAGTAAGTACTGGATAACTGTGTTGAAGTGGAAACAGGTATAGAGAAGATTGTCCCCAATACATTTGCCATCCATTATTGCAGCCTTGATTTCCTGAATCCTTCATGAGTGCCAATACGAGATACTCTCTGAGACTGACATACATGTATATATATGTGCTTGTGGTACAATAATTAGCCCACACTGTATATATGTAGCTACAGGGACCAATTGAGCAGTGGGTTAGTCTAAAACAAACACAATAGGTACACAAAAACACGTTGCTCAATCAATACCGATAATTCAGACTATAGTATTGTAATAAATTCCAGCCCAATATCAGGTCACAGGGTACAGTATAATAATTTTGTGATGCAGAACCTCCTTGTAGGCTTCAACATAATGTAGGTTTACTATCATAGACACTGGTTGTTGAAGGTGCTCTGAAACAGAAGTCGAACTGCCCGCCTACTTTTTTGAATTCCTGACCCGGTTTTCAAAGCACAAACCTGATTGGTCAATCCAACGTCATCACGAGCGCGTGACCAAGCTATTATTCTTGCGCGGTTGGCAGCTGTTCTTACAGCTACAAGTAATTGATGGAGTTTGAGACTCAGAGACAGAAACGCTGCTTGTGTTGATGGTGTCTGTCATGATAGCTCGATCTTGCGTTCACGTTGGTCAGCGTCCTCATGGTCGCGAACTTATTTATGCCGCAATAATATTATAACGCGTTAACGCGCGCACGCGCCCTCAAGCATTTTTGAATTACGTAACGATTTCCGTTTCAGAGCACCTTTAAGTGCATGCACCTATAACTCGTGGCAGTAAGAAATATGCATTGAACAAAATACATGCAAATAACAGGAAGGGCTAAAACAAGGTAGGCAGGGCATGCATAACGAACATACCTAGGCAATTTCGAGGGTGCAAAACCTATAACGATGGACGAAAAGAGAACAGACAGCATGCATAATTCTTGAGGTCTCTCCTCTCCAACTGACTACTAGCCTCCAGTCTCTGCATCATAATCGATTGTTGATCATTCAGGCGGCTTGCTAGGTGTATGCACCTAATATAGAGCAGTAAAGCTCACACAAAACTGTGTGCTTATTACTGCTTAATAACCAGCGTCTATGGCATTATACTTTTTCTAATGATGAGGGTAAACATTCATACATAATGTAGTTAGCGTTGACCCTATCCAAGGAATCAATATGATGGAGATGTTTTTAACTATCTCCTCACTTTGTAGAGGCAGTCATTCCCTGGCCTTTGTCCTCCGGATTCATTTTTTGTCAATTACCTCAGGAGTTGGTTTAGCTATAAGTAGTTATATTATGGGGCTGCATCTTACATAATGCAGTCACTGTCATCACTTGCAACTCTTATCCACCCCAAAATGAGCCTATTGCAATGATGACCATTACCAAAATTAATACCAACTTATATACAGATATACCTCTTTTGGTCTGTAGTTTGTGTATAAGGTGTAATACTAAAGTCTTATCCGGCATGACTTTGTAT
>OZ220048.1:0-87651 GCA_964291365.2 Stappiaceae bacterium | reverse complement strand
GGGTACTGAGCAAGTATATAATCGCGCGCGATAATTTGGCCACGCCCACTTTTAAATCTCGGAAACACGCCCACATCATGCATGCGTTCGCGCGTGCGCGTGAGTCGCCCCGTACTCTGACTGAAATCATTACTTGAAAGGGCAAAGCAGAGGTAGCATCTCTGCCAGTTGATCCTCTATTGCCAGGACCAGCAGTCTGCTGTGATGCTGCTTTGTGAAAAAACCTTAGGAGAGACATGATCGCTGGATTGCCGCGCTAGTAAATCATTTAACGCATGCGCTGTGTATTTAGTGATTATGTCATGGTAGCTACTCGTACTCTGACCTTTAACGTTGGGGAGGTGTGGTTTATGTTTCTATAACGTATAAGGATCAGAGGAGCGACATGAGGTAGTTCTCTAGCTGGAATCTGCTGTGAATATATCATGAGTAAGTTATTCTACAATTGATTCATAAACTTATGATATTTGAAATTAAAAGTTGCCTTCAGTTGGCTTGCTATCACTGAAATGAGCTTCATAGATACTGTATTGTTCTCAGCAGGGAGGGGGGTGCTTGAGCACCCCCCTGGATACGCCCCTGCCAAGGGGGGCCATGGCCCCCTCACTTTTGTCCTATTTTCAAGGGGTAGTCACTGCAATATACTCTTTACTTCCAGCTGTGACAGCAATCAAAGTTTTTGATCGCTAAAATTGGCTCTTGATCGCTTGATCCTGCCTTAAAGCACCTCTTGATTCCTTGATTGACGAACTTTCTACGCTTGATTGTTGATCGGTTAAGTGACCACACCCAGTGGTTATGCCCACCACCTATCTATACTTGAAGTAGACTTAACCACAATAATGCGGACCACGCCTCTATTAATACATCTCGCGCAGCACTATGACAAGGTAGCTGAGCTCAAGTTCATATGCATCTATCAGTTGTTTAGTAAAACTCCGAATGATAAATGATGTTATTGATAGGTTCAGCTCTTTCGATAATGCTTAATATCCGAGAACCAAGCAGCCATTATCATAGCTTCCCCTTCTCCATGATTTTGGCTAGTCTCGCGAGCCAGCCCCTTCACAAAAAAAGAAGGGTCTGGTACGGCGCCGTTACTTGAGTTGTTCTTTTCCCCAGAAATCCTGGGGAACATGAATATGCAAATTTTGTGGCTGTGGCATGACCGCGGTATGTAAGCGTGAACCACACGTGCATCAGCGCACCTGGCCTGCTGTACACAAGCCCTGTGTGCGGTTAGCTTGTCACCACAATGCGCAAGGGATGCATAAAAATACGTAGCGCGCGTGATGTGTTAATTGCATTCCAGCAGGACAACTCGAGTAACGGCGCCGTACCAGACCCTTCCTTTTTTGTGAAGGGGCTGGCTTGCGAGACTAGATTTTGGCAGGGTCAAATCTCCATAGCTCTACTACTGCACCATCTCCCACATGCAAAATATCTTTGAGTTTTGCATACCAGAGCACACAATGTCGCTATGTACATTTGTGGTAAAGTTATACGCTAAATCAAGTTACAAGACACACCCACACATATTATTTGCACATACATAACATGAAGATAATAGGAGGATTCCACGCAGACGTGTGAAGAAATTTTAATGAGATGCAAATGATATTCAATGCACTTTCAGGAAGCTCCGGCCAGGTTCCTGTCGCGGCCATTGGTGGGAATCAAATGTATTACGCTCTATGGGAATAACGTGCATTTTCGAGGCTGTGCGGAGCTTCAAGTTAGATACCAAGAAACGGCGCTAGCTACAGCACTCTAGGGTGCTATACATGATATAGCCGAGGCACTTTTTTGAGAGTGCAACTATTTGCTTGGCTAACGCGATAAACGCAATGTTATTCCCATTGAGCATAATGCATTCGATTCCCACCAATGGGTTTGGCAGGAACCTGGCCGGAACTTCCTGAACAGGCGTTGAATATCATTTGCATCTCATTAAAACTCCTTCACATGTCTGCGTGGAATCGTCCTATAGTGCTAACATTTGTGACCTGCTATGAGAAAAGGGACCGTTTGGGATAAAATTTCAATTTCCAATGATTGCCAAAATGTGAAAAAATCAAATTTTCTTCACTTTTCTGTTTTTCAGTCTACTAGAATATAGGTTTTTGGCTTGACATATTATGCTTTATGTTTGTGACATGTAAGATGTAGTTATGGATGTAATTAGTTGCTTGGATGTGTATAATTAAATGCATTATTTAATACTGCCTATTTTCCGACAATCTATTAATCTGTGCATAAAAATGGTTATAACTCAGTTGTGATCAATGTTTTTTCTTGGAACTTTCACCATTGTATGCAGCATACACAAAGCTATTCATTCATGCTAAAAACTCAATTTTTATGAAAAATCCCAAATGGTCCCTTTTCTCATAGCCAGTCACATTTTATCATTGTTTATACTAGTTGATATTAATAATTAACCATAATATCCGTGCTACCGGACAAAGTACAGTTAAAATTACTACTATTGCTCGATGGAGCATCAGAGTTAATAGTGTGTGCATGGTATATACAACGTCTGGCATTTTTTTTTATTTTGATCGTATTTGTGGCCTGAACGCCATCTTGATTCCTTGATCATTGCTCGCCTGTGTGCTTGATCCCTTGATTTCACTTTGATCGCCGTCGCAGCTGGAAGTACAGAGCACATTGCGGTGACTACCCCTTTAAATTAATGCTTCAATTTTAATTACACATGCTCACTGCATAGTGCTATATAGCTAGGGCCCAAACAAGACGGTCCACACCAATTTAATTTCATGTTCTATAGAACCATAGCGCAAAACGGTGGGATTGGTAGGTTAGGAAAAAATAAGAATTACATCATTTCTCGTTTTATAATAACAGGAAAATAAGGACAGTGAAGGAAGTAATTACTTCGTCCTTAATATTATTAGTACAAATGATGTGATTCCTAACGCAGCATCCTAGGACATTCCATTAGCCAGCTCAGAGTAACTTGTACAAATTAAAGTTAATACGTGTGTGGCGGGCATCATGGTTATATCTTCTTGCTTACTTTGATTTTGGGGGGGGGGGGGTGGGGGAGAGCTTTGTACAAAATATGGGGTCTGTGACAGAAAATTTTTGTATGACCTTAGTGTCTATCCTAAAACAGTTTACCATACAGACTCGAGAGTATTCCTGTATCACCCGGTAGACAGGCCACAGCTTGGAAGATCACTCCTATCAGCAATGCAAGCAAGGTAAAAATGGGCCAGGAGGTTTCTACATACCAGTACGTACACCACAGAAGTGTAAATATCTGAAAGCCTCTTGTGTGTGTGTGAGTGTGTGTTTGTGTGAGTGTGTGTGTGTGAGTGTGTGTGTGTGTGTGTGTGTGTGTGTGTGCGCGCATCATGTGTGTATCTGTTACCATGCTAGTGGCAATATGCCTGGTTTATGTCCAAAATGAGGTGACATACAACTACTATCTTTATACTTGGACAATAGCTAGCCATAGTTTTCATGCAGTGGATCATTTTCAGTGGAGAGATATTTTGCCAAGCCCAACAACCTTTACTAAGCTAGCTGTATGCAAAATGGTTAGAAAATGTACACATAGCCCTAGCATCCATTCAAACTGTGCTTAGAAGGTGTAAAACTGGATGTACATAGGAGCTATATTAAATTTTATCACACACATGCACACACACACAAGATCCAAAACCTACTGACAAGGCAGGGACAGCTGTTACTAAGCGACCAGCTACCACTCCTCCACCAGGGTAAATCACTAATAATCATAATTATTGTATAGTCTAAATATTCTTTTACATAGTAATGTATGGGGAAAGTAATTTCAAACACGTTTTGAAAAAAACCATTATCATCCCGTACCCCTGTTTGAATCATGTGACCCGTATTACTGTGAGTTTGGACAGCTAGCTGCTATGTAGGCAAGTATGAAGAACGGTGTTAGCGATAGGTAGCTAGCTATCTTCGCTTACTAGTATGTCGATATCGATGCTACGGAGAGAACTTCGTACTGGAGGGAAGCTGGTTGTAACTGCCGCCGGTGTTTGCTCGGTCACCGTGTGGTGTCTACTCTGAATTTGTTCAACAAATATTCCAAGACACCTCTCTGGTATTATTAATTTTACAGCCATTTGCTCAACGATAGGCTTCTTCTTTTGTTCATTTTGTCATTCTACAGTCGCTGTTGCTAGCTGCGTTCGAAGTTAATTTTTAGTTTTTAGGGTGTGTGGGTACGTATGTATGATCCAATCATTCGCCAGATTTGCCATACGATAAAATCGTTATTACCATGGTAGAACACGATACCAGGAAATATCACAAGTTCATTGCCAAGTATTGTTACGAGTGCATAGCACAAGTAACAATACCTAAGGCAATGAATGAGTGATGTTCCCTAGAAATGCCTAAAGAATATAAATAATTGCTTAAGTCATTGACCCCATACCCCCTTGCTGACCTTGCACTCTCTGATACTTTTCTTCCTATAGTAAAATTATAGTCGAGAATCATAACACAATCAAGTAACTCACTGCTGTAATGTTTTATACACAAATATGATAATTAGATGTTGGTTTTGCATATTCTATGAGCAATAAAACCATGAGTAGTATTATATGCTCTTGCCAAACTTTACTCAAAAACTAATTTTGTGGATAAAATTTTCGTGACCAAGGTTCCAGCAATGCATTGCATCTATTATGGACTTAAAATTTTATGGGAGAAACTTTTTGTGACCACACTCCAACCCACAAAATATTACAACCTCGAAGATTTTAGGCTACCAGTATATGTTATTTAGGTATTGCTGTATTATACCTGTGGTGATGAATATCATCCTTGACTCTGTGTAATTGATACCTGATTTCCATGAACAGCTGTTAAAATTTTCAATATAACTGATCTTATACTGAGAAGTGGAAGCCATTACGCATGTATAGGCAGAGGAAGACAGTGAAGGTTGGGACATTCGTTGGGCACTAGACATTCCTAGTCATAAATTTAATTAATTCAAAGAGAGGTAAAATACTGATACTTTAGATAACATTCCTACATTATTGCCCAAATTAATGTCTAATCACAGCTGCTTTAGTGTGGACACTGTACATATACATACAGCAATAGAGGAGCACGGTGCATGGTTACCTAGCCACAACTTACAGTTTTGAGTGATAACAGTTTACACTAATACTGACCACACTGTGATAATTATTAAGTGGACTCCACTGTCCTGCAAGCCGTGCATATACAATAGTACAGAGATGTACCTATTGCATTATACAAATTTTGTAGGTATATCGCCAGATGCAGCATAAAATTAATTTTGAAAACGTCTGCACGTACTGAGTGGCTATGTATGGACATTATGTTTGTACACTCTGTGCACAGAGTAATACTGTGTCGAAATCATTCTAGTCAGCCAACAAAAGATAGAATCGTTAGTAAGGACGGCTATGAAACAAAATAACTCAGTTTTCGGCGAACGATCGAACCGTTAGTAGGGATGGCTATGACACAAAATTTTTTTGCCGGACAGTACCCGACAAACGACCGAATCTTTAGTAAGGATGGCTATGAAGCTATGTAGTGTAATCTTTTTGCCTAACAGTATCTGGCAAACAAATCAAATTGTCAGTAAGGATGGCTATGAAACAAATCTTTTTACCGGACAGTACCCGACAAATGACCGAATTTTTAGTAAGGATGGCTATGAAGCTACTATAGTGTAATGTAATCTTTTTGCCTAACAGTATCTGGCAAACGAATCGAATCGTTACTAAGGATGGTTATGAAACGAAATCGTTTTTCCGGATCCGCAAACTATCGAATCGTTACTAGAGTATGTTACTATATATCACTATGAATGGTATGTCATACTGCCGGACAGTATCCAGCAAACGATCGAATTGTTAGTTAGGATGGCTATGAAGCTATGTAATGTAGTTCTTTTGCCGGATAGTAGCCGGCAATGATAGTAAGGTTGCTAAGTAATGCAATCTTTTTTGCTGGACGGTATCTGACAATAATTTATGACAAATAGAGGCCAGGAGGCCCAATAGTCAGAAACAAAAGTGTAAACAAAAATTGAGGAAAAGTAGTGGCAGATAAAAGTGTTAAAGAAGTGATCTCCTTTTCTTGAGTGCTACAAAAATGAATTTGCTGAAGGAGTAGAGTAACTGTTTACTGGTTGTAAGGATGGCTAGGAAGCTGTGACGTAATCTTTTTGCCGGACAGTATCCGGCAAACGATCCAATCGTTAGCAAGGATGGCTATGAAGCTATGTAACGTAATCTTTTTGTCAGGCAGTATCCGGCAAACCATCGAATCATTAATAAGGATGGCTATAAAGCTATGTAACCTAATCATTTTTGCCAGACAGTATCTGGCAAACGTTAGACCTAGTAAGTAATGCCAAGAGTATATAATAGGAAGAGAGAGGGAGAGTATCCTACTCCATATACTGCTGTGCAAACACATTGCGGATAATTAAATTTGAGTGGTTGACTCAAACAAGCTGTGAAACCCAACAGTGCAGTAGTTGGTTAGTGTCAAGGTGGGCTGTCCTAGACCAATTATTGGCCAACACTCACTTAACTTACAAGGTGGTTGTGTAGTATACTACAGTTTACAGGGATATACGGGTTTAATTATCCGCAATGCGTTTGCACAGCAGTATACAGAGTAGGATACTCTCCCTCTCTCTTCTATTATGTACTCTTAGTAATGCTATGAAACTATGTAACTAATTCTTTGCCGCACAGTATCCGGCAAACGATCAAATCATTAGACCTAGTAAAAATTGCTATGAAGTATGTAATTAATATATAGATGGAGCACCATTACACTGAAGGGGGTGTGGCCACGAAACTTGCTCGTGCTCACCCGCACAATATTGCACCTGTACACTACAGAGTAATATAAAAAAAAATTTCTGCCTACGCCACTGCACTAGCTGAAACAGCAAGTTATCTACTGTCAGCCATAATCAAAAGCTTCATAGTCATAATTAAAAACTACTCTTACACAAGATAGACTGTACAAACAATCAAAAGTTTCAACTGTACTAACAAGATCAACAAATTCAAGAGCTTCAACAGTCTAACCAACAATCAACAGCTTCAACAACAAGTTCAACATCAACAACAATCAACAACTTCAAGATGGTGATCAACAGATTAAACAACAGATTCAACAGCTTCATCAATCACCAGCTTCAACAACTGATTATTCAACAGCTTCAACAATCACGAGATTCAACAACAGATTCAACAACAATCAACAGCAACAGATTGAACAACATCAACAACAATTAACATCTTCAACACGGTGATCAACAGATTCAATAGCTTCAACAATCATAATCAACAATCAACAGCTTTAACTATACTAACAAGATCAACAGATTCAACAACAGCTTCAATAATTATAATCAACAATGAACAGATTCAACAACATCAACAACAATCAACAGCTTCAACAACAACAGATTTAACATCAACAACTACAACAACAATCAACAGATTCAACAGCTTCAACATGGTGATTGAAGCTATTGATTTATTGGGGCGAGCCTACTCTTACACAAGATAGACTGTACTAACAATCAACAGCTTCAAGTATACTAACAAGATCAACAAATTCAACAGCTTCAACAATCAACAGAATCAACAACATCAACAACAATCAACAACTTCAACATGGTGATCAACAGATTAGACAACAGATTCAACAGCTTCAATAATCACCAGCTTCAACAACAGATTGTTCAACAGCTTGAACAACAATCAACAGGAACAGATTCAACATCAACAATAAAGAGCTTCGATCAACATAGTGATCAACAAATTCAACAGCTTCAACGATAATAACCAACAATCAACAGCTTCAACTATACTAACAAGATCAACACATTCAACAACAGCTTCAACAATTATAATCAACAATCAACTTCTTCAACAACAAATTCAACACCAACAACAATCAACGGCTTCAACAACAACTGATTTAACTTCAACAAAACCAACAACAATCAACAGCTTCAACAACAGATTCAACAGCTTTGGCAAAACTAGATCTTTATAGAGCACATAATAGCCTACAACAATCAACAGCTTCAACAACAGATTCAACAGCTTCAACAAGACTAGAGCTCTCTAGAGCACATAATGTAGCCTACAACAATCAACAGCTTCAACAACAACAGATTTAACAGCTTCAACAAAACAAGAGCTCTCTATTGCACATAATAGCCTACAACAATCAACAGCTTCAACAACAAATTCAACAGCTTCAATAAAACTAGAGCACATAATAGCCTACAACAATTAACAGCTTTAACAACAGATTCAACAGCTTCAACAACAGATTCAACAGCTTCGACAAAACTAGATATCTCTAGAACACATAATGTAGCCTACGTCAATCAACATCTTCAGCAACAGATTCAACAGCTTCAGTAAAACTAGAGCACATAATAGCCTACAACAGTCAACAGCTTTAACAACAGATTCAACAGCTTCAACAAAACTAGAGCTCCCTAGAGGATATAATAGCCTACAACAATCAACAGCTTCCACAACAGATTCAACTGCTTCAACAAAACTAGAGCTCTCTAGAGCACATAATAGCCTACAACAATCAACAGCTTCAACAAAGCTAGAGCTCTCTAGAGCACATAATGTACCTTACAGCAATCAACATCGTCAACAACAACAGATTCAACAATTTCAACAGAACTAGAGCTCTCTAGAGCACATAATAGCCTACAACATTTGACACCTTCAGCAACAACATATTATTGAACAGCTTCAACAAAACTAGAGCTCTCTAGAGCAGACAATGTAGCCTACAACAATCAACATCTGCAACAACAACAGATTCAACAACTTCAACAAAACTAGAGGTCTCTATTGCACATAATAACCTACAACAATCAACAGCTTCAACAACTGATTCAACAACTTCAATAAAACTAGAGCACATAATAGCCTAAAACAATCAACAGCTTTAGCAACAACAGATTCAACAGCTTCAACAAGAACAGATTCAACAGCTTCAACAAAACTAGAGCTCTCTAGAGCACATAATAGCTTACAACAATCAACAGCTTCAACAACAGATTCAACAGCTTCAACAAAACTAGAGCTCTCTAGAGCACATAATAGCTTACAACAATCAATTGCTTCAACAAAAACAGATTCAACAGCTTCAACAACAACAGATTCAACAGCTTCAACAAAACTAGAGCTCTCTAGAGCACATAATAGCTTACAACAATCAACAGCTTCAACAACAGATTCAACAGCTTCAATTAAACTAGAGTACATAATAGCCTACAACAATCAACAGCTTTATCAATAACAGATTCAACAGCTTCAACAACAACATATCCAACAGCTTCAACAAAACTAGAGCTCTCTAGAGCACATAATAGCTTACAACAGTCAACAGCTTCAACAACAGATTCAACAACTTCAACAAAACTAGAGCTCTCAAGAGCACATAATAGCTTACAACAACCAACAGCTTCAACAAAAACAGATTCAACAGCTTCAACAACAACAGATTCGATAGCTTCAACAAAACTAGAGCTATCTAGAGCACATAATGTAGCCCTCAACAATTAACATCTTGAACAACAACAGATTCGACAGCTTCAATAAAACTAGAGCACATAATAGCCTACAACAATGAACAGCTTTAACACCAACAGATTAAACAGCTTCAACAACAGATTCAATAGTTTCAACAATACTAGATCTCTCTAGAGCACATATTGTAGCGTACAACAATGAACATCTTCAACTACAGCAGATTTAACAATTTCAATAAAGCTAGAACACATAATAGCCTACAACAATGAACAGCTTTAACAACAACAGATTCAACAGCTTGAACAACAACAGATTAAACAGCTTAAACAAAACTAGAGCTCTTTAGAGCACATAATGTTGCCTACAACAATCAACATCTTCAACAACAGATTCAACAACTTCAACAAAATTAGAGCTCTTTAGAGCACATAATGTAGCCAACAACAATCAACAGTTTCTACAACAGATTCAACAATTTCAACAAAACTAGAGCTCTCTAGAGCACATAATAGCATACAACAATCAACAGCTTTAACAACAGATTCAACAGCAACAGATTCAACAGCTTCAACAAACCTAGAGCTCTCTAGAGCACATAATAGCTTACAACAATCAACAGCTTCAACAACAACAGATTCAACAGCTTCAATTAAACTAGAGTACATAATAGCCTACAACAATCAACAGCTTTAACAATAACAGATTCAACAGCTTCAACAACAACATATCCAACAGCTTCAACAAAACTGGAGCTCTCTAGAGCACATAATAGCTTACAACAATCAACAGCTTCAACAACAACAGATTCAACAACTTCAACAAAACTAGAGCTCTCTAGAGCACATAATAGCTTACAACAATCAACAGCTTCAACAAAAACGGATTCAACAGCTTCAACAACAACAGATTCGACAGCTTCAACAAAACTAGAGCTATCTAGAGAACATAATAGCCTACAACAATCAACAGCTTTAACAACAGATTCAACAGCTTCAACAACAACAAATTCAACAGCTTCAACAAAACTAGAGCTCTCTAGAGCTCATAATAGCCTACAACAATCAACAGCTTTAGCAACAACAGATTCAACAGCTTCAACAAGAACAGATTCAACAGCTTCAACAAAACTAGAGCCCTCTAGAGCACATAATAGCTTACAACAATCAACAGCTTCAACAACAACAGATTCAACAGCTTCAACAAAACTAGAGCTCTCTAGAGCACATAATAGCTTACAACAATCAATTGCTTCACCAAAAACAGATTCAACAGCTTCAACAACAACAGATTCAACAACTTCAATTAAACTAGAGTACACAGTAGCTTACAACAATCAATTGCTTCAACAAAAACAGATTCAACAGCTTCAACAACAACAGATTCAACAACTTCAACAAAACTAGAGCTCTCTAGAGCACATAATAGCTTACAGAATTCAACAGCTTCAACAACAGATTCAACAACTTCAAAAAAACTGGAGCTCTCTAGAGCACATAATAGCTTACAACAATCAACAGCTTTAACAAAAACAGATTCAACAGCTTCAACAACAGATTCGACAGCTTCAACAAAACTAGAGCTATCTAGAGAACATAATAGCCTACAACAATCAACAGCTTTAACAACAGATTCAACAGCTTCAACAACAACAAATTCAACAGCATAACATAATAGCCTACAACAATCAACAGCTTTAACAACAGATTCAACAGCTTCAACAAAACTAGAGCTCTCTAGAGCTCATAATAGCCTACAACAATCAACAGCTTCAACAACAGATTCAACAACTTCAATAAAACTATAGCACATACTAGCCTACAACAATCAACAGGTTTAACAACAGATTCAACAGCTTCAACAGCAGATTCAACAGCTTCAACAAAACTAGAGCTCTCTAGAGCTCATAATAGCCTACAACAATCAACAGCTTTAGCAACAACAGATTCAACAGCTTCAACAAGAACAGATTCAACAGCTTCAACAAAACTAGAGCCCTCTAGAGCACATAATAGCTTACAACAATCAACAGCTTCAACAACAACAGATTCAACAGCTTCAACAAAACTAGAGCTCTCTAGAGCACATAATAGCTTACAACAATCAATTGCTTCACCAAAAACAGATTCAACAGCTTCAACAACAACAGATTCAACAACTTCAATTAAACTAGAGTACACAATAGCTTACAACAATCAATTGTTTCAACAAAAACAGATTCAACAGCTTCAACAACAACAGATTCAACAACTTCAACAAAACTAGAGCTCTCTAGAGCACATAATAGCTTACAGAATTCAACAGCTTCAACAACAGATTCAACAACTTCAAAAAAACTGGAGCTCTCTAGAGCACATAATAGCTTACAACAATCAACAGCTTTAACAAAAACAGATTCAACAGCTTCAACAACAACAGATTCGACAGCTTCAACAAAACTAGAGCTATCTAGAGAACATAATAGCCTACAACAATCAACAGCTTTAACAACAGATTCAACAGCTTCAACAACAACAAATTCAACAGCTTCAACAAAACTAGAGCTCTCTAGAGCTCATAATAGCCTACAACAATCAACAGCTTCAACAACAGATTCAACAACTTCAATAAAACTATAGCACATACTAGCCTACAACAATCAACAGGTTTAACAACAGATTCAAGAGCTTCAACAGCAGATTCAACAGCTTCAACAAAACTAGAGCTCTCTAGAGCTCATAATAGCCTACAACAATCAACAGTTTCAACAACAGATTCAACATCTTCAATAAAACTAGAGCACATAATAGCCTACAACAATCAACATCTTCAACAACAACAGATTCAACAGCTTCAATTAAACTAGAGTACATAATAGCCTACAACAATCAACAGCTTTAACAACAGATTCAACAGCTTCAACAGCAACAAATTCAACAGCTTCAACAAAACTAGAGCTCTCTAGAGCTCATAATAGCCTACAACAATCAACAGCTTCAACAACAGATTCAACAACTTCAATAAAACTATAGCACATAATAGCCTACAACAATCAACAGCTTCAACAACAGATTCAACAACTTCAATAAAACTATAGCACATACTAGCCTACAACAATCAACAGGTTTAACAACAGATTCAAGAGCTTCAACAGCAGATTCAACAGCTTCAACAAAACTAGAGCTCTCTAGAGCTCATAATAGCCTACAACAATCAACAGCTTCAACAACAGATTCAACATCTTCAATAAAACTAGAGCACACAATAGCCTACAACAATCAACATCTTCAACAACAACAGATTCAACAGCTTCAATTAAACTAGAGTACATAATAGCCTACAACAATCAACAGCTTTAACAACAGATTCAACAGCTTCAACAACAACAGATTCAACAGCTTCAACAAAACTAGAGCTCTCTAGAGCTCATAATAGCCTATAACAATCAACAGCTTCAACAACAGATTCAACATCTTCAATAAAACTATAGCACATACTAGCCTACAACAATCATCAGGTTTAACAACAGATTCAACAGCTTCAACAGCAGATTCAACAGCTTCAACAAAAGTAGAGCTCTCTAGAGCTCATAATAGCCTACAACAATCAACAGCTTCAACAACAGATTTAACATCTTCAATAAAACTATAGCACATAATAGCCTACAACAATCAACATCTTCAACAACAACAGATTCAACAGCTTCAATTAAACTAGAGTACATAATAGCCTACAACAATCAACAGCTTTAACAACAGATTCAACAGCTTCAACAGCAACAAATTCGACAGCTTCAACAAAACTAGAGCTCTCTAGAGCTCATAATAGCCTACAACAATCAACAGCTTCAACAACAGATTCAACAACTTCAATAAAACTATAGCACATACTAGCCTACAACAATCAACAGGTTTAACAACAGATTCAAGAGCTTCAACAGCAGATTCAACAGCTTCAACAAAAGTAGAGCTCTCTAGAGCTCATAATAGCCTACAACAATCAACAGCTTCAACAACAGATTCAACATCTTCAATAAAACTAGAGCACATAATAGCCTACAACAATCAACATCTTCAACAACAACAGATTCAACAGCTTCAATTAAACTAGAGTACATAATAGCCTACAACAATCAACAGCTTTAACAACAGATTCAACAGCTTCAACAAAACTAGAGCTCTCTAGAGCTCATAATAGCCTACAACAATCAACAGCTTTAACAACAGATTCAACATCTTCAATAAAACTAGAGCACATAATAGCCTACAACAATCAACATCTTCAACAACAACAGATTCAACAGCTTCAATTAAACTAGAGTACATAATAGCCTACAACAATCAACAGCTTTAACAATAACAGATTCAACAGATTTAACAACAACAGATCCAACAGCTTAAACAAAACTAGTGCTCTCTAGAGCACATAATGTAGCCAACAACAATCAACATCTTCAACAACAGATTTAACAGCTTCAACAAAACTAGAGCTCTCTAGAGCACATAATAGCTTACAATAATCAACAGCTTCAACAACAACAGATTCAACAGCTTCAACAAAACTAGAGCTCTCTAGAGCACATAATAGCTTACAACAATCAACAGTTTCAACAACAACAGATTCAACAGCTTCAATTAAACTAGAGTACATAATAGCCTACAACAATCAACAGCTTTAACAATAATAGATTCAACAGCTTCAACAACAACATATCCAACAGCTTCAACAAAACTAGAGCTCTCTAGAGCACATAATAGCTTACAACAATCAACAGCTTCAACAACAGATTCATCAACTTCAACAAAACTAGAGCTCTCTAGAGCACATAATAGCTTACAACAATCAACAGCTTCAACAATAACAGATTCAACAACTTCAACAAAACTAGAGCTCTCTAGAGCACATAATAGCTTACAACAATCAACAGCTTCAACAAAAACAGATTCAACAGCTTCATCAACAACAGATTTGACAGCTTCAACAAAACTAGAGCTATCTAGAGCACATAATAGCTTACAACAATCAGCAGCTTCAACAAAAACAGATTCAACAGCTTCAACAACAACAGATTCGACAGCTTCAACAAAACTAGAGCTATCTAGAGCACATAATAGCCTACAACAATCAACAGCTTTAACAACAAGTTCAACAGCTTCAACAACAGATTCAACAGCTTCAACAAAACTAGAGCTCTCTAGAGCTCATAACAGCCTACAACAATCAACAGCTTCAACAACAGATTCAACATCTTCAATAAAACTATAGCACATACTAGCCTACAACAATCAACAGGTTTAACAACAGATTCAACAGATTCAACAGCTTCAACAAAACTAGAGCTCTCTAGAGCTCATAATAGCCTACAACAATCAACAGCTTCAACAACAGATTCAGCATCTTCAATAAAACTAGAGCACATAATAGCCTACAACAATCAACATCTTCAACAACAACAGATTCAACAGCTTCAATTAAACTAGAGTACATAATTGCCTACAACAATCAACAGCTTTAACAACAGATTCAACAGCTTCAACAATAACAGATTCAACAGCTTCAACAAAACTAGAGCTCTCTAGAGCTCATAATAGCCTACAACAATCAACAGCTTCAACAACAGATTCAACATCTTCAATACAACTATAGCACATACTAGCCTACAACAATCAACAGCTTTAACAACAGATTCAACAGCTTCAACAGCAGATTCAACAGCTTCAACAAAACTAGAGCTCTCTAGAGCTCATAATAGCCTACAATAATCAACAGCTTCAACAACAGATTCGACATCTTCAAAAAAATTAGAGCACATAATAGCCTACAACAATCAACATCTTCAACAACAGATTCAACAGCTTCAATTAAACTAGAGTACATAATAGCCTACAACAATCAACAGCTTTAACAACAGATTCAACAGCTTCAACAACAACAGATTCAACAGCTTCAACAAAACTAGAGCTCTCTAGAGCTCATAATAGCTTACAACAATCAACAGCTTCAACAACAGATTCAACATCTTCAATAAAACTATAGCACATACTAGCCTACAACAATCAACAGGTTTAACAACAGATTCAACAGCTTCAACAGCAGATTCAACAGCTTCAACAAAAGTAGAGCTCTCTAGAGCTCATAATAGCCTACAACAATCAACAGCTTCAACAACAGATTCAACATCTTCAATAAAACTAGAGCACATAATAGCCTACATCAACATCTTCAACAACAACAGATTCAACAGCTTAAATTAAACTAGAGTACATAATAGCCTACAACAATCAACAGCTTTAACAACAGATTCAACGCATTCAACAACAACAGATTCAACAGCTTCAACAAGACTAGAGCTCTGTAGAGCTCATAATAGCCTACAACAATCAACATCTTCAACAACAACAGATACAACAGCTTCAATTAAACTAGAGTACATAATAGCCTACAACAATCAACAGCTTTAACAATAACAGATTCAACAGCTTCAACAACAACATATCCAACAGCTTCAACAAAACTAGAGCTCTCTAGAGCACATAATAGCTTAAAACAATCAACAGCTTCAACAGCAACAGATTCAACAACTTCAACAAAACTAGAGCTCTCTAGAGCACATAATAGCTTACAACAATCAACAGCTTCAACAACAACAGATTCAACAACTTCAACAAAACTAGAGTTCTCTAGAGCACATAATAGCTTACAACAATCAACAGCTTCAACAAAAACAGATTCAACAGCTTCAACAACAACAGATTCGACAGCTTCAACAGAACTAGAGCTATCTAGAGCACATAATAGCTTACAACAGTCAACAGCTTCAACAAAAACAGATTCAACAGCTTCAACAACAACAGATTCGACAGCTTCAACAAAACTAGAGCTATCTTGAGCACATAATAGCCTACAACAATCAACAGCTTTAACAACAAATTCAACAGCTTCAACAACAACAGATTCAACAGCTTCAACAAAACTAGAGCTCTCTAGAGCTCATAATAGCCTACAATCAACAGCTTCAACAACAGATTCAACATCTTCAATAAAACTATAGCACATACTAGCCTACAACAATCAACAGGTTTAACAACAGATTCAACAGCTTCAACAGCAGATTCAACAGCTTCAACAAAACTAGAGCTCTCTAGAGCTCATAATAGCCTACAACAATCAACAGCTTCAACAACAGATTCAACATCTTCAATAAAACTAGAGCACATAATAGCCTACAACAATCAACATCTTCAACAACAACAGATTAAACAGCTTCAATTAAACTAGAGTACATAATAGCCTACAACAATCAACAGCTTTAACAACAGATTCAACAGCTTCAACAACAACAGATTCAACCGCTTCAGCAAAACTAGAGCTCTCTAGAGCTCATAATAGCCTACAACAATCAACAGCTTCAACAACAGACTCAACATCTTCAATAGAACTATAGCACATACTAGCCTACAACAATCAACAGCTTTAACAACAGATTCAACAGCTTCAACAACAACAGATTCAACAGTTTCAACAAAACTAGAGCTCTCTAGAGCTCATAATAGCCTACAATAATCAACAGCTTCAACGACAGATTCAACATCTTCAATAAAACTAGAGTACATAATAGCCTACAACAATCAACAGCTTTAACAACAGATTCAACAGCTTCAACAACAACAGATTCAACCGCTTCAGCAAAACTAGAGCTCTGTAGAGCTCATAATAGCCTACAACAATCAACAGCTTCAACAACAGACTCAACATCTTCAATAGAACTATAGCACATACTAGCCTACAACAATCAACAGCTTTAACAACAGATTCAACAGCTTCAACAACAACAGATTCAACAGCTTCAACAAAATTAGAGCTCTCTAGAGCTCATAATAGCCTACAACAATCAACAGCTTCAACAACAGATTCAACATCTTCAATAAAACTAGAGCACATAATAGCCTACAACAATCAACATCTTCAACAACAACAGATTCAACAGCTTCAATTAAACTAGAGTACATAATAGCCTACAACAATCAACAGCTTTAACAATAACAGATTCAACAGCTTCAACAACAACAGATCCAACAGCTTGCCTACAACAATCAACAGCTTTAACAACAACAGATTCAACAGCTTCAACAACAACAGATTCAACAGCTTCAACAAAACTAGAGCTCTCTAAAGCTCATAATAGCCTACAACAATCAACAGCTTCAACAACAGATTCAACATCTTCAATAAAACTAGAGCACATAATAGCTTACAACAATCAACAGCTTTAACAACAACAGATTCAACAGCTTCACCATCAACATATTCAACAGCTTCAACAAAACTAGAGCTCTCTAGAACACATAATAACCTACAAAAATGAACAGCTTCAACAGGAGATTCTACTGCTTCAATAAAATTAGAGCTCTCTAGAGCACATAATAGCCTACAACAATCAACAGCTTCAACAACAGATTCAACAGTTTCAACAAGACTAGAGCTCTCTAGAACACATAATAACCTACAAAAATGAACAGCTTAAACAAGAGATTCTACTGCTTCAATAAAATTAGAGCTCTCTAGAGCACATAATGGCCTACAACAATCAATAGCTTCAACAACAACAGATTCAACAACTTCGACAAAACTTGAGCTCTCTAGAACACATAATGTAGCCTACAACAATCAACATCTTCAACAATAGATTCAACAGCTTCAATAAAACTAGAGAACATAATAGCCTACAACAATCAACAGCTTTAACAACAATAGATTAAACAACAACAGATTGAACAGCTTCGACAGAACTAGATCTTTCTAGAGCACATAATGTAGCCTACAACAATCAACATTTTCAGCAACAGATTCAACAGCTTCAATAAAACTTAGCACATAATAGCCCACAACAATCAACAACTTTAACAACAGATTCAACAGCTTCAACAATAACAGATTCAACAGCTTCAACAAGAACAGATTCAACAGCTTCAACAAAACTAGAGCTCTCTAGAGCACATAATAGCTTACAACAATCAACAGCTTAAACAACAACTGATTCAACAGCTTCAACAAAACTAGAGCTCTATAGAGCAGACAATGTAGCCTACAACAATCAACATCTGCAACAACAACAGATTCAACAACTTCAACAAAACTAGAGGTCTCTATTGCACATAATAGCCTACAACAATCAACAGCTTCAACAACTGATTCAACAGCTTCAATAAAACTAGAGTACATAATAGCCTACAACAATCAACAGCTTTAGCAACAACAGATTCAACAGCTTCAACAAAACTAGAGCTCTCTAGAGCACATAATAGCTTACAACAATCAACAGCTTCAACAACAGATTCAACAGCTTCAACAAAACTAGAGCTCTCTAGAGCACATAATAGCTTACAACAATCAATTGCTTCAACAAAAACAGATTCAACAGCTTCAACAACAACAGCTTCAACAACAACAGATTCAACAGCTTCAGCAAAACTAGGGCTCTCTAGAGCACATAATAGCTTACAACAATCAACAGCTTCAACAACAACAGATTCAACAGTTTCAATTAAACTAGAGTACATAATAGCCTACAACAATCAACAGCTTTAACAATAACAGATTCAACAGCTTCAACAACAACATATCCAACAGCTTCAACAAAACTAGAGCTCTCTAGAGCACATAATAGCTTACAACAATCAACAGCTTGAACAACAACAAATTCAACAACTTCAACAAAACTAGAGCTATCTAGAGCTCATAATAGCCTACAACAATCAACAGCTTTAACAACAGATTCAACAGCTTCAACAACAACAGATTCAACAGCTTCAACAAAACTAGAGCTCTCTAGAGCTCATAATAGCCTACAACAATCAGCAGCTTCAACAACAGATTCAACATCTTCAATAAAACTATAGCACATACTAGCCTACAACAATCAACATGTTTAACAACAGATTCAACAGCTTCAACAGCAGGTTCAACAGCTTCAACAAAACTAGAGCTCTCTAGAGCTCATAATAGCCTACAACAATCAACAGCTTCAACAACAGATTCAACATGTTCAATATAACTAGAGCACATAATAGCCTACAACAATCAACATCTTCAACAACAACAGATTCAACAGCTTCAATTAAACTAGAGTACATAATAGCCTACAACAATCAACAGCTTTAACAACAGATTCAACAGCTTCAACAACAACAGATTCAACAGCTTCAACAAAGCTAGAGCTCTCTAGAACTCATAATAGCCTATAACAATCAACAGCTTCAACAACAGATTCAACATCTTCAATAAAACTATAGCACATACTAGCCTACAACAATCAACAGGTTTAACAACAGATTCAACAGCTTCAACAGCAGATTCAACAGCTTCAACAATCAACATCTTCAACAACAACAGATTCAACAGCTTCAATTAAACTAGAGTACATAATAGCCTACAACAATCAACAGCTTTAACAACAGATTCAACAGCTTCAACAACAACAGATTCAACAGCTTCAACAAAACTAGAGCTCTCTAGAGCTCATAATAGCCTACAGTAATCAACAGCTTCAACAACAGATTCAACATCTTCAATAAAACTAGAGCACATAATAGCCTACAACAATCAACATCTTCAACAACAACAGATTCAACAGCTTCAATTAAACTAGAGTACATAATAGCCTACAACAATCAACAGCTTTAACAATAACAGATTCAACAGCTTCAACAACAACAGATCCAACAGCTTAAACAAAACTAGAGCTCTCTAGAGCACATAATGTAGCCAACAACAATCAACATCTTCAACAACAGAATGATTTAACAGCTTCAACAAAACTAGAGCTCTCTAGAACACAAAATAGCTTACAACAATCAACAGCTTCAACAACAACAGATTCAACAACTTCAACAAAACTAGAGCTCTCTAGAGCACATAATAGCTTACAACAATCAATAGCTTCAACAAAAACAGATTCAACAGCTTCAACAACAACAGATTCGACAGCTTCAACAACAGATTCAATAGTTTCGACAATACTAGATCTCTCTAGAGCATATATTGTAGCCTACAACAATGAACATCTTCAACTACAACAGATTTAACAACTTCAATAAAGCTAGAACACATAATAGCCTACAACAATGAACAACTTTAACAACAACAGATTCAACAGCTTGAACAACAACAGATTAAACAGCTTAAACAAAACTAGAGCTCTTTAGAGCACATAATGTTGCCTATAACAATCAACATCTTCAACAACAGATTCAACATCTTCAACAAAATTAGAGCTCTTTAGAGCACATAATGTAGCCTACAACAATCAACAGTTTCAACAACAGATTCAACAATTTCAACAAGACTAGAGCTCTCTAGAGCACATAATAGCCTACAACAATGAACAGCTTTAACAACAACAGATTCAACAGCTTCAACAACAACAGATTCAACAGCTTCAACAAAACTAGAGCTCTCTAAAGCTCATAATAGCCTACAACAATCAACAGCTTCAACAACAGATTCAACATCTTCAATAAAACTAGAGCACATAATAGCCTACAACAATCAACAGCTTTAACAACAACAGATTCAACAGCTTCACCATCAACATATTCAACAGCTTCAACAAAACTAGAGCTCTCTAGAACACATAATAACCTACAAAAATGAACAGCTTCAACAGGAGATTCTACTGCTTCAATAAAATTAGAGTTCTCTAGAGCACATAATAGCCTACAATAATTAACAGCTTCAACAACAGATTCAACAGTTTTAACAAGACTAGAACTCTCTAGAACATAATAATAACCTACAAAAATGAACAGCTTCAACATGAGATTCTACTGCTTCAATAAAATTAGAGCTCTCTAGAGCACATAATGTAGCCTACAACAATCAACATCTTCAACAATAGATTCAACAGCTTCAATTAGAGAACATAATAGCCTACAACTTCAACAATAGATTAAACAACAACAGATTGAGCTTCGACAGAACTCTCTAGAGCACATAATGTAGCCTACAACAATCAACATTTTCAGCAACAGATTCAACAGCTTCAATAAAACTTAGCACATAATAGCCCACAACAATCAACAACTTTAACAACAGATTCAACAGCTTCAACAATAACAGATTCAACAGCTTCAACAAGAACTTCAACAGCTTCAAACTAGAGCTCTCTAGAGCACATAATAGCCTACAACAATCAACAGCTTAAACAACAACAGATTCAACAGCTTCAACAA
The DNA here is from genome assembly GCA_964291365.2 of Stappiaceae bacterium. Taxonomy (GTDB): domain Bacteria; phylum Pseudomonadota; class Alphaproteobacteria; order Rhizobiales; family Stappiaceae; genus JBDWFY01. The sequence goes on along the minus strand of OZ220048.1, from coordinate 65,855 downwards.
AACTAGAGCTCTCTAGAGCACATAATAGCTTACAACAATCAACAGCTTCAACAACAACAGATTCAACAACTTCAACAAAACTAGAGCTCTCTAGAGCACATAATAGCTTACAACAATCAACAGCTTCAACAACAACAGATTCAACAGCTTCAATTAAGCTAGAGTACATAATAGCCTACAACAATCAACAGCTTTAACAATAACAGATTCAACAGCTTCAACAACAACATATCCAACAGCTTCAGCAAAACTAGAGCTCTCTAGAGCACATAATAGCTTACAACAATCAACAGCTTCAACAACAACAGATTCAACAACTTCAACAAAACTAGAGCTCTCTAGAGCACATAATAGCTTACAACAATCAACAGCTTCAACAACAACAGATTCAACAACTTCAACAAAACTAGAGGTCTCTATTGCACATAATAGCCTACAACAATCAACAGCTTCAACAACTGATTCAACAGCTTCAATAAAACTAGAGCACATAATAGCCTACAACAATCAACAGCTTTAGCAACAACAGATTCAACAGCTTCAACAAGAACAGATTCAACAGCTTCAACAAAACTAGAGCTCTCTAGAGCACATAATAGCTTACAACAATCAACAGCTTCAACAACAACAGATTCAACAACTTCAACAAAACTAGAGGTCTCTATTGCACATAATAGCCTACAACAATCAACAGCTTCAACAACTGATTCAACAGCTTCAATAAAACTAGAGCACATAATAGCCTACAACAATCAACAGCTTTAGCAACAACAGATTCAACAGCTTCAACAACAACAGATTCAACAGCTTCAACAAAACTAGAGCTCTCTAGAGCACAATGTAGCCTACAACAATCAACATCTGCAACAACAACAGATTCAACAACTTCAACAAAACTAGAGGTCTCTATTGCACATAATAGCCTATAACAATCAACAGCTTCAACAACTGATTCAACAGCTTCAATAAAACTAGAGCACATAATAGCCTACAACAATCAACAGCTTTAGCAACAACAGATTCAACAGCTTCAACAAGAACAGATTCAACAGCTTCAACAAAACTAGAGCTCTCTAGAGCACATAATAGCTTACAACAATCAACAGCTTCAACAACAGATTCAACAGCTTCAACAAAACTAGAGCTCTCTAGAGCACATAATAGCTTACAACAATCAATTGCTTCAACAAAAACAGATTCAACAGCTTCAACAACAACAGATTCAACAACAGATTCAACAGCTTCAACAAAATTAGAGCTCTCTAGAGCACATAATAGCCTACAACAATCAACAGCTTCAATAATAGATTCAACAGCTTCAACAAAACTAGAGCTCTCTAGTGCACATAATTGCCGACAACAATCAACTGCTTCAACAGCAGATTCAACAGCTTCAACAAACAGACTCAACAACTTCAACATATCTAGAGCTCTCTAGAGCTCATAATAGCTTACAACAATCAACAGCTTCAACAGCAGATTCAACTGCTTCAACAAAACCAGAGCTCTCTAGAGCACATAATAGCCTACAACAATCAACAGCTTCAACAATACTAGAGCTCTCTAGAGCACATAATGTAGCCTACAACAATCAACAGCTTCAACAAAAACAGATTCATAAAACTAGAGCACATAATAGCCTACAACAATCAACAGCTTTAACAACAACAGACTCAACATCAACAAGAGATTCAACAGCTTCAACAAAACTAGAGCTCTCTAGAGCTCATAATAGCCTACAATAATCAACAGATTCAACAAAATTAGACTTCTCCAGATGACATAATAGCGTACAACAATCAACAGCTTCAACAACAGATTCAACATTTTCAACAAAATTAGAGCTCTCTAGAGCACATAATAGCCTACAACAATCAACAGCTTCAACAATACTAGAGCTCTCTAGAGCACATAATGTAGCCTACAACAATCAACAGCTTCAACCACAACAGATTCAACAGCTTCAACAAAACTAGAGCACATAATAGCGTACAACAATCAACAGCTCCAACAACAGCAGATTCAACAGCTTCAACAAAACTAGAGCTCTCTAGAGCACATAATAGCTTACAACAATCAACAGCTTCAACAACAACAGATTCAACAACTTCAACAAAACTAGAGCTCTCTAGAGCACATAATAGCTTACAACAATCAACAGCTTCAACAACAACAGATTCAACAGCTTCAATTAAGCTAGAGTACATAATAGCCTACAACAATCAACAGCTTTAACAATAACAGATTCAACAGCTTCAACAACAACATATCCAACAGCTTCAGCAAAACTAGAGCTCTCTAGAGCACATAATAGCTTACAACAATCAACAGCTTCAACAACAACAGATTCAACAACTTCAACAAAACTAGAGCTCTCTAGAGCACATAATAGCTTACAACAATCAACAGCTTCAACAACAACAGATTCAACAACTTCAACAAAACTAGAGGTCTCTATTGCACATAATAGCCTACAACAATCAACAGCTTCAACAACTGATTCAACAGCTTCAATAAAACTAGAGCACATAATAGCCTACAACAATCAACAGCTTTAGCAACAACAGATTCAACAGCTTCAACAACAACAGATTCAACAGCTTCAACAAAACTAGAGCTCTCTAGAGCAGACAATGTAGCCTACAACAATCAACATCTGCAACAACAACAGATTCAACAACTTCAACAAAACTAGAGGTCTCTATTGCACATAATAGCCTATAACAATCAACAGCTTCAACAACTGATTCAACAGCTTCAATAAAACTAGAGCACATAATAGCCTACAACAATCAACAGCTTTAGCAACAACAGATTCAACAGCTTCAACAAGAACAGATTCAACAGCTTCAACAAAACTAGAGCTCTCTAGAGCACATAATAGCTTACAACAATCAACAGCTTCAACAACAGATTCAACAGCTTCAACAAAACTAGAGCTCTCTAGAGCACATAATAGCTTACAACAATCAATTGCTTCAACAAAAACAGATTCAACAGCTTCAACAACAACAGCTTCAACAACAGATTCAACAGCTTCAACAAAATTAGAGCTCTCTAGAGCACATAATAGCCTACAACAATCAACAGCTTCAATAATAGATTCAACAGCTTCAACAAAACTAGAGCTCTCTAGTGCACATAATTGCCGACAACAATCAACTGCTTCAACAGCAGATTCAACAGCTTCAACAAACAGACTCAACAACTTCAACATATCTAGAGCTCTCTAGAGCTCATAATAGCTTACAACAATCAACAGCTTCAACAGCAGATTCAACTGCTTCAACAAAACCAGAGCTCTCTAGAGCACATAATAGCCTACAACAATCAACAGCTTCAACAATACTAGAGCTCTCTAGAGCACATAATGTAGCCTACAACAATCAACAGCTTCAACAAAAACAGATTCATAAAACTAGAGCACATAATAGCCTACAACAATCAACAGCTTTAACAACAACAGACTCAACATCGTCAACAAGAGATTCAACAGCTTCAACAAAACTAGAGCTCTCTAGAGCTCATAATAGCCTACAATCAATCAACAGATTCAACAAAATTAGACTTCTCCAGATGACATAATAGCGTACAACAATCAACAGCTTCAACAACAGATTCAACATTTTCAACAAAATTAGAGCTCTCTAGAGCACATAATAGCCTACAACAATCAACAGCTTCAACAATACTAGAGCTCTCTAGAGCACATAATGTAGCCTACAACAATCAACAGCTTCAACCACAACAGATTCAACAGCTTCAACAAAACTAGAGCACATAATAGCGTACAACAATCAACAGCTCCAACAACAGCAGATTCAACAGCTTCAACAAAACTAGAGCTCTCTAGAGCACATAATAGCGTACAACAAACAACATCTTCAGCAACAACAGATTCATAAGCTTCAATAAAACTAGACCTCTCCAGAGCACATAATAGCCTACAACAATCAACAGCTTCAACAACAGATTCAACAAAACTAGAGTTCTCCAGATGACATAATAGCTTACAACAATCAACAGCTTCAACATTTTCAACAAAACTAGAGCTCTCTAGGTCACATAATAGCCTACAACAATCAACAGCTTCAACAATACTAGAGCTCTCTAGTACACATAATTGCCGACAACAATCAACAGCTTCAACAGCAAATTCAACAGCTTCAACAAAACTAGAGCTCTCTAGAGCACATAATAGACTACAACAATCAACATCTCCAACAACAGATTCAACAATTTCAACAAAACTAGAGCTCTCTAGAACACATAGTAGCCTACAACAATCAACGGCCACAACAACAGATTCAACGGCTTCAACAAATCTAGAGCTCTCTAGAGCACATAATGTAGCCTACAACAACCAACAGCTTTAACACCAACAGATTCAACAGCTTCAACAAAACTAGAGTTCTCTAGAGCACATAAAAGTCTACAGCAATCAATAGCTTCTACATCAACAGCTTCAACAAAACTAGAGCTCTCTAGAGCACATAATAGCTTACAACAATCAACAGCTTCAACAACAGATTCAACTGCCTTAACAAAACTAGAGTTCTTTAGAGCACATAATATAGCCTACAACAATCAACAGGTTCAATAAAAACAGATTCAACAGTTTCAACAACAAAATATTCAACAGCTTAAACAAAACTAGAACTCTCTAGAGCACATAATAGCCTACAACAATCAACAGCTTCAACAACAACAGATTCAACAGCTTCAACAAAACTAGAGCTCTCTAGATCACATAATGTAGCTTACAAACCAATCAACATCTTAAACAACAACAGATTCAACAGCTTCAACAAAACTAGAGCCATAATCTAGCCTACAACAATCAACAGCTTTAATAACAACAGATTCAACAGCTTCAACAAAACTAGAGCTCTCTAGAGCACATAATAGCTTACAACAATCAACAGCTTCTAGAACAAATTCAACAGCTTCAACATAGTGATTGAAGCTATTGATTTATTGGGGCGAGCCTACACTTACACAAAATAGACTGTACTCACAATCAACAGCTTTAATTGTACTAACAAGATCAACTGATTGAACAGCTTCAACACTACCAACAATCAACAGCTTCAACAACAACAGATTCAACATCAACGAAAATCAACAACTTCAACATGGTTATCAACAGATTTAACAACTGATTCAACAGCTTCAAAAACAGATTCAACAACTACAGCTTCAACAATCAACAGCTTCAACAAAACTAGAGCTCTCAAGAGCTCATAATAGCCTACAACAATCAACAGCTTCAACAACAGATTCAACTGCTTCAACAAAACTAGAGCTCTCTAAAGCACATAATGTAGCCTACAACAATCAACAGCTTCAACAACAGATTCAACAACTTCAACAAAACTAGAGCTCTCTATTACACATAATAGCCTACAACAATCAACAGCTTCAACAACAACAGATTCAACAGCTTGAACAAAACTAGAGCTCTCTATAGAATACTAGAGCTCTCTATAGCATATAATAGCCTACCACAATCAACTACTTCAACAACAACAGATTCGGCAGCTTAAACAAAACTAGACCTCTCTATAACATATAATAGCCTACAACAATCAACAATTTCAACAACAGATTCGACAGCTTAAACAAAACTAGAGCTTTCTATAACATATAATAGCCTACAACAATCAACAGCTTCAACAACAGATTCAACAGCTTAAACAAAACTAGAGCTCTCTATAGCATATAATAGCCTACAACAATCAACAGCTTCAACAACAACAGATTCAACAGCTTCAACAAAACTAGAGCTCTCTAGAGCACATAATGTAGCCTACAACAATCAACATCTTCAACAAAAATAGATTCAACAGCTTTAATAAACTAGAGCACATAATAGCCTACAACAATCAACAGCTTTAACAACAACAGATTCAACAGCTTCAACAAAACTAGAGCTCTCTAGAGCACATAATAGCTTACAACAATCAACAGCTTCTACAACAAATTCAACAGCTTCAACATAGTGATTGAAGCTATTGATTTATTGGGGCGAGCTACACTTACACAAAATAGACTGTACTCACAATCAACAGCTTTAATTGTACTAACAAGATCAACTGATTGAATAGCTTCAACACTACCAACAATCAACAGCTTCAACAACAACAGATTCAACATCAACGACAATCAACAACTTCAACATGGTTATCAACAGATTTAACAACTGATTCAACAGCTTCAAAAACAGATTCAACAACTACAGCTTCAACAATCAACAGCTTCAACAACAGATTTAACAGCTTCAACAAAACTATAGCTCTCAAGAGCTCATAATAGCCTACAACAATCAACAGCTTCAACAACAGATTCAACTGCTTCAACAAAACTAGAGCTCTCTAAAGCACATAATGTAGCCTACAACAATCAACAGCTTCAACAACAGATTCAACAACTTCAACAAAACTAGAGCTCTCTATTACACATAATAGCCTACAACAATCAACAGCTTCAACAACAACAGATTCAACAGCTTGAACAAAACTAGAACTCTCTATAGCATATAATAGCCTACAACAATCAACTGCTTCCACAACAACAGATTCGACAGCTTAAACAAAACTAGACCTCTCTATAACATATAATAGCCTACAACAATCAACAGCTTCAACAACAGATTCAACAGCTTAAACAAAACTAGAGCTCTCTATAGTATATAATAGCCTACAACAATCAACAGCTTCAACAACCACTGATTCAACAGCTATGACAAAATTAGAGCTCTCTAGAGCACATAATGTAGCCTACAACAATCAACATCTTCAACAAAAATAGATTCAACAGCTTTAATAAACTAGAGCACATAATAGCCTACAACAATCAACAGCTTTAACAACAACAGATTCAACAGCTTCAACAAAACTAGAGCTCTCTATAGCCTACAACAATCAACAGCTTCAACAACAGATTCGGCAGCTTAAACAAAACTAGAGCTCTCTATAGCATATAATAGCCTACAACAATCAACAGCTTCAACAACAGATTCAACTGCTTTAACAAAACTAGAGCTCTCTAAAGCACATAATGTAGCCTACAACAATCAACAGCTTTAACAACAGATTCAACAACTTCAAACAAAACTAGAGCTCTCTATTACACATAATAGCCTACAACAATCAACAGCTTCAACAACAACAGATTCAACAGCTTGAACAAAACTAGAGCTCTCTATAGCATATAATAGCCTACAACAATCAACAGCTTCAACAACAGATTCAACAGCTTCAACAGAACTAGAGCTCTCTAGAACACATAATGTAGCCTACAACAATCAACATCTTCAACAAAAATAGATTCAACAGCTTTAATAAAATTAGAGCACATAATAGCCTACAACAATCAACAGCCTTAACAACAACAGATTCAACAGCTTCAACATAACTAGAGCTCTCTAGAGCACATAATAGCCTACAACAATCAACAGCTTCAAGAACAGATTTCACAAAACTAGAGTTCTCCAGAGGACATAATAGCCTACAACAATCAACAGCTTCAACAACTGATTCAACATTTTCAACAAAACTAGAGCTCTCTAGAGCACATAATGTAGCCTACAACAATCAAAAGCTTCAATAACAACAGATTCAACAGCTTCAACAAAACTAGAGCTCATTATTGCACATAATAGCCTACAACAATCAACAGCTTCAACAACTGATTCAACTGCTCCAACATATCTAGAGCTTTCTAGAGCACATAATGTAGCCTACAACGATCAACATCTTCAACAACAGATTCAACAATTTCCACAAATCTAGAGCTCTCTTGAGCACATAATAGCCTACAACAATCAACAGCTTCAACAACAGATTCAACTGCCTTAACAAAACTAGAGTTCTTTAGAGCGCATAATATAGCCTACAACAACCAACAGGTTCAATAAAAACAGATTCAACAGTTTCAACAACAAAATATTCAACAGCTTAAACTAAACTAGAACTCTCTAGAGCACATAATAGCCTACAACAATCAACAGCTTCAACAACAACAGATTCAACAGCTTCAACAAAACTAGAGCTCTCTAGACCACATAATGTAGCTTACAAACCAATCAACATCTTCATCAAAACTAGAGCCATAATCTAGCCTACAACAATCAACAGCTTTAACAACAACAGATTCAACAGCTTCAACAAAACTAGAGCTCTCTAGAGCACATAATAGTTTACAACAATCAACAGCTTCTAGAACAAATTCAACAGCTTCAATATAGTAATTGAAGCTATTGATTTATTGGGGCGAGCCTACACTTACACAAAATAGACTGTACTCACAATCAACAGCTTTAATTGTACTAACAAGATCAACTGATTGAACAGCTTCAACACTACCAACAATCAACAGCTTCAACAACAACAGATTCAACATCAACGACAATCAACAACTTCAACATGGTTATCAACAGATTTAACAACTGATTCAACAGCTTCAGAAACAGATTCAACAACTACAGCTTCAACAATCAACAGCTTCAACAACAGATTCAACAGCTTAAACAAAACTAGAGCTCTCAAGAACTCATAATAGCCTACAACAATCAACAGCTTCAACAACACATTCAACTGCTTCAACAAAACTAGAGCTCTGTAAAGCACATAATGTAGCCTACAACAATCAACAGCTTCAACAACAACAGATTCAACAACTTCAACAAAACTAGAGCTCTCTATTACACATAATAGCCTACAACAATCAACAGCTTCAACAACAACAGATTCAACAGCTTGAACAAAACTAGAGCTCTCTATAGCATATAATAGCCTACAACAATCAACAGCTTCAACAACAGATTCAACAGCTTCGACAGAACTAGAGCTCTCTAGAACACATAATGTAGCCTACAACAATCAACATCTTCAACAAAAATAGATTCAACAGCTTTAATAAAATTAGAGCGCATAATAGCCTACAACAATCAACAGCTTCAACAACAACAGATTCGACAGCTTAAACAAAACTAGAGCTCTCTATAGCATATAATAGCCTACAACAATCAACTACTTCAACAACAGATTCGACAGCTTAAACAAAAGTACACCTCTCTATAACATATAATAGCCTACAACAATCAACAATTTCAACAACAGATTCGACAGCTTAAATAAAACTAGAGCTATCTATAACATATAATAGCCTACAACAATCAACAGCTTCAACAACAGATTCAACAGCTTAAACAAAACTAGAGATCTCTATAGCATATAATAGCCTACAACAATCAACAGCTTCAACAACAACAAATTCAACAGCTTCAACAAAACTAGAGCTCTCTATTGCACATAATAGCCTACAACAATCAACTTCTTCAACAAAAATAGATTCAACAGCTTTAATAAAAATAGAGCACATAATAGCCTACAACAATCAACAGCTTCAACAAAACTAGAGCTCACTAGAGCATATAATAGCCTACAATCAACAGCATCAACCACAGATTCAACAGCCTCAACAAAACTAGAGCTCTCTAAAGCACATAATGTAGCCTACAACAATCAACAGCTTCAACAAAACTAGAGCTCTCTAGAGCATATAATAGCCTACAATCAACAGCTTCAACCACAGATTCAACAGCTTCAACAAAACTAGAGCTCTCTAAACCACATAATGTAGCCTACAACAATCAACAGCTTCAACAACAACAGATTCGACAGCTTAAACAAAACTAGACCTCTCTATAAGATATAATAGCCTACAACAATCAACAGCTTCAACAACAGATTCAACAGCTTAAACAAAACTAGACCTCTCTATAAGATATAATAGCCTACAACAATCAACAGCTTCAACAACAGATTCAACAGCTTCAACAAAATTAGAGCTCTCTATTGCACATAATAGCCTACAACAATCAACAGCTTCAACAACAACAGATTCGACAGCTTAAACAAAACTAGAGCTCTCTATTGCATATAATAGCCTACAACAATCCACTACTTCAACAACAGATTCGACAGTTTAAACAAAACTAGACCTCTCTATAACATATAATAGCCTACAACAATCAACAACTTCAACAACAGATTCGACAGCTTAAATAAAACTAGAGCTCTCTATAACATATAATAGCCTACAACAATCAACAGCTTCAACAACAGATTCAACAGCTTAAACAAAACTAGAGCTCTCTATAGCATATAATAGCCTACAACAATCAACAGCTTCAACAACAACAGATTCAACAGCTTCAACAAAACTAGAGCTCTCTATTGCACATAATATCCTACAACAATCAACTTCTTCAACAACTGATTCAACAGCTTCAATTAAACTAGAGCACATAATAGCCTACAATGATCAACAGCTTTAACAGAAATAGATTCAACCGCTTCAACAAAACTAGAGCTCTCTAGAGCACAAAATAGCTTACAACAATCAACAGCTTCTACAACAAATTCAACAGCTTCAACATCGTGGTTGAAGCTATTGATTTATTGGGGCGAGCCTACACTTACACAAAATAGACTGTACTCACAATCAACAGCTTTAATTGTACTAACAAGATCAACTGATTGAACAGCTTCAACACTACCAACAATCAACAGCTTCAACAACAACGGATTCAAAATCAACAACAATCAACAACTTCAACATGGTTATCAACTGATTTTACAACTGATTCAACAGCTTCAACAATCAACAGCTTCAGAAACAGACTCACAACTACAGCTTCAACAATCAACAGCTTCAACAAAACTAGAGCTCTCAAGAGCTCATAATAGCCTACAACAGTCAACAGCTTCAACAACAGATTCAACTTCTTCAACAAAACTAGAGCCCTCTAAAGCACATAATGTAGCCTACAACAATCAACAGCTTCAACAACAACAGATTCAACAACTTCAACTTAACTAGAGCTCTCTATAGCATATAATAGCCTACAACAATCAACCGCTTCAGCAACAACAGATTCAACAGCTTGAACAAAACTGAACTCTCTATAGCATATAATAGCCTACAACAATCAACTGCTTCAACAACAGATTCGACAGCTTAAACAAAACTAGACCTCTCTATAACATATAATAGCCTACAACAATCAACAGCTTCAACAACAGATTCAACAGCTTCAACAAAATTAGAGCTCTCTATTGCACATAATAGCCTACAACAATCAACAGCTTCAACAACAACAGATTCGACAGCTTAAACAAAACTAGAGCTCTCTATAGCATATAATAGCCTACAACAATCAACTACTTCAACACATATGAAGAAGTTTTGGACATAGCTGACTAGAAGTGTGAGTAGCAGATTCTTTGATACAACAATGTGTTAATTGGTGCTCCTAAGCGTGCACATAGCTGGCTTACACTACCAGAATGAGAAACATAGACCTTCATCTTCTTCAAGAAATGGCGAGTGAGCAGCTTATCCAACACAATCAGCACTTACTACGAGGGATTCTACACTTCCAATGTGGCTCTATACCGCGTAAAACTTTTCTATTGAACGTTCCTGTATTTAGATACTAAGCGGTAAAGGGTCGCACCTTGGCATGCTCCATAGTCCAGCAATATAAAGATTTTGCATCGCATTGTAAGAAATGGCGAGTAGACCACTCCAAGGATAATGATCAAATTGGTATCAAAGCAATGCAGATGATGTGCTGATATCAGTGATAAGTAAAACTAAGTTTAATTCTTAGTGTAGAAAAAGATATCACACAAACTAGCTAGAGTCAATACATTTTTCCTATACTTCATATGGTGTGAGGTGGTGAGATAAACACCTTATGTCCTCAAACTTCTTCATATGACAGATTCGACAGCTTAAACAAAACTTGACCTCTCTATAACATACAATAGCCTACAACAATCAACAATTTCAACAACAGATTCGACAGCTTAAATAAAACTAGAGCTCTCTATAACATATAATAGCCTACAACAATCAACAGCTTCAACAACAGATTCAACAGCTTAAACAAAACTAGAGCTCTCTATAGCATATAATAGCCTACAACAATCAACAGCTTCAACAACAACAGATTCAACAGCTTCAACAAAACTAGAGCTCTCTAGAGCACATAATGTAGCCTACAACAATCAACATCTTCAACAAAAATAGATTCAACAGCTTTAATAAACTAGAGCACATAATAGCCTACAACAATCAACAGCTTTAACAACAACAGATTCAACAGCTTCAACAAAACTAGAGCTCTCTAGAGCACATAATAGCTTACAACAATCAACAGCTTCTACAACAAATTCAACAGCTTCAACATAGTGATTGAAGCTATTGATTTATTGGGGCGAGCTACACTTACACAAAATAGACTGTACTCACAATCAACAGCTTTAATTGTACTAACAAGATCAACTGATTGAATAGCTTCAATACTACCAACAATCAACAGCTTCAACAACAACAGATTCAACATCAACGACAATCAACAACTTCAACATGGTTATCAACAGATTTAACAACTGATTCAACAGCTTCAAAAACAGATTCAACAACTACAGCTTCAACAATCAACAGCTTCAACAACAGATTTAACAGCTTCAACAAAACTAGAGCTCTCAAGAGCTCATAATAGCCTACAACAATCAACAGCTTCAACAACAGATTCAACTGCTTCAACAAAACTAGAGCTCTCTAAAGCACATAATGTAGCCTACAACAATCAACAGCTTCAACAACAGATTCAACAACTTCAACAAAACTAGAGCTCTCTATTACACATAATAGCCTACAACAATCAACAGCTTCAACAACAACAGATTCAACAGCTTGAACAAAACTAGAACTCTCTATAGCATATAATAGCCTACAACAATCAACTGCTTCAACAACAACAGATTCGACAGCTTAAACAAAACTAGACCTCTCTATAACATATAATAGCCTACAACAATCAACAGCTTCAACAACAGATTCAACAGCTTAAACAAAACTAGAGCTCTCTATAGTATATAATAGCCTACAACAATCAACAGCTTCAACAACCACTGATTCAACAGCTATGACAAAATTAGAGCTCTCTAGAGCACATAATGTAGCCTACAACAATCAACATCTTCAACAAAAATAGATTCAACAGCTTTAATAAACTAGAGCACATAATAGCCTACAACAATCAACAGCTTTAACAACAACAGATTCAACAGCTTCAACAAAACTAGAGCTCTCTATAGCCTACAACAATCAACAGCTTCAACAACAGATTCGACAGCTTAAACAAAACTAGAGCTCTCTATAGCATATAATAGCCTACAACAATCAACAGCTTCAACAACAGATTCAACTGCTTCAACAAAACTAGAGCTCTCTAAAGCACATAATGTAGCCTACAACAATCAACAGCTTCAACAACAGATTCAACAACTTCAAACAAAACTAGAGCTCTCTATTACACATAATAGCCTACAACAATCAACAGCTTCAACAACAACAGATTCAACAGCTTGAACAAAACTAAAGCTCTCTATAGCATATAATAGCCTACAACAATCAACAGCTTCAACAACAGATTCAACAGCTTCAACAGAACTAGAGCTCTCTAGAACACATAATGTAGCCTACAACAATCAACATCTTCAACAAAAATAGATTCAACAGCTTTAATAAAATTAGAGCACATAATAGCCTACAACAATCAACAGCCTTAACAACAACAGATTCAACAGCTTCAACATAACTAGAGCTCTCTAGAGCACATAATAGCCTACAACAATCAACAGCTTCAAGAACAGATTTCACAAAACTAGAGTTCTCCAGAGGACATAATAGCCTACAACAATCAACAGCTTCAACAACTGATTCAACATTTTCAACAAAACTAGAGCTCTCTAGAGCACATAATGTAGCCTACAACAATCAAAAGCTTCAATAACAACAGATTCAACAGCTTCAACAAAACTAGAGCTCATTATTGCACATAATAGCCTACAACAATCAACAGCTTCAACAACTGATTCAACTGCTCCAACATATCTAGAGCTTTCTAGAGCACATAATGTAGCCTACAACGATCAACATCTTCAACAACAGATTCAACAATTTCAACAAATCTAGAGCTCTCTTGAGCACATAATAGCCTACAACAATCAACAGCTTCAACAACAGATTCAACTGCCTTAACAAAACTAGAGTTCTTTAGAGCACATAATATAGCCTACAACAACCAACAGGTTCAATAAAAACAGATTCAACAGTTTCAACAACAAAATATTCAACAGCTTAAACAAAACTAGAACTCTCTAGAGCACATAATAGCCTACAACAATCAACAGCTTCAACAACAACAGATTCAACAGCTTCAACAAAACTAGAGCTCTCTAGACCACATAATGTAGCTTACAAACCAATCAACATCTTCAACAAAACTAGAGCCATAATCTAGCCTACAACAATCAACAGCTTTAACAACAACAGATTCAACAGCTTCAACAAAACTAGAGCTCTCTAGAGCACATAATAGTTTACAACAATCAACAGCTTCTAGAACAAATTCAACAGCTTCAATATAGTAATTGAAGCTATTGATTTATTGGGGCGAGCCTACACTTACACAAAATAGACTGTACTCACAATCAACAGCTTTAATTGTACTAACAAGATCAACTGATTGAACAGCTTCAACACTACCAACAATCAACAGCTTCAACAACAACAGATTCAACATCAACGACAATCAACAACTTCAACATGGTTATCAACAGATTTAACAACTGATTCAACAGCTTCAGAAACAGATTCAACAACTACAGCTTCAACAATCAACAGCTTCAACAACAGATTCAACAGCTTAAACAAAACTAGAGCTCTCAAGAACTCATAATAGCCTACAACAATCAACAGCTTCAACAACACATTCAACTGCTTCAACAAAACTAGAGCTCTGTAAAGCACATAATGTAGCCTACAACAATCAACAGCTTCAACAACAACAGATTCAACAACTTCAACAAAACTAGAGCTCTCTATTACACATAATAGCCTACAACAATCAACAGCTTCAACAACAACAGATTCAACAGCTTGAACAAAACTAGAGCTCTCTATAGCATATAATAGCCTACAACAATCAACAGCTTCAACAACAGATTCAACAGCTTCGACAGAACTAGAGCTCTCTAGAACACATAATGTAGCCTACAACAATCAACATCTTCAACAAAAATAGATTCAACAGCTTTAATAAAATTAGAGCGCATAATAGCCTACAACAATCAACAGCTTCAACAACAACAGATTCGACAGCTTAAACAAAACTAGAGCTCTCTATAGCATATAATAGCCTACAACAATCAACTACTTCAACAACAGATTCGACAGCTTAAACAAAAGTACACCTCTCTATAACATATAATAGCCTACAACAATCAACAATTTCAACAACAGATTCGACAGCTTAAATAAAACTAGAGCTCTCTATAACATATAATAGCCTACAACAATCAACAGCTTCAACAACAGATTCAACAGCTTAAACAAAACTAGAGCTCTCTATAGCATATAATAGCCTACAACAATCAACAGCTTCAACAACAACAGATTCAACAGCTTCAACAAAACTAGAGCTCTCTATTGCACATAATAGCCTACAACAATCAACTTCTTCAACAAAAATAGATTCAACAGCTTTAATAAAAATAGAGCACATAATAGCCTACAACAATCAACAGCTTTAACAACAACAGATTCAACAGCTTCAATTAAACTAGGGCACTTAATAGCCTACAACAATCAACAGCTTCAACAAAACTAGAGCTCACTAGAGCATATAATAGCCTACAATCAACAGCTTCAACCACAGATTCAACAGCCTCAACAAAACTAGAGCTCTCTAAAGCACATAATGTAGCCTACAACAATCAACAGCTTCAACAAAACTAGAGCTCTCTAGAGCATATAATAGCCTACAATCAACAGCTTCAACCACAGATTCAACAGCTTCAACAAAACTAGAGCTCTCTAAAACACATAATGTAGCCTACAACAATCAACAGCTTCAACAACAACAGATTCGACAGCTTAAACAAAACTAGACCTCTCTATAAGATATAATAGCCTACAACAATCAACAGCTTCAACAACAGATTCAACAGCTTAAACAAAACTAGAGCTCTCTAGAGCACATAATGTAGCCTACAACAATCAACAGCTTCAACAACAGATTCAACAACTTCAACAAAACTAGAGCTCTCTATTACACATAATAGCCTACAACAATCAACAGCTTCAACAACAACAGATTCAACAGCTTGAACAAAACTAGAGCTCTCTATAGCATATAATAGCCTACAACAATCAACAGCTTCAACAACAGATTCAACAGCTTAAACAAAACTAGACCTCTCTATAAGATATAATAGCCTACAACAATCAACAGCTTCAACAACAGATTCAACAGCTTCAACAAAATTAGAGCTCTCTATTGCACATAATAGCCTACAACAATCAACAGCTTCAACAACAACAGATTCGACAGCTTAAACAAAACTAGAGCTCTCTATTGCATATAATAGCCTACAACAATCAACTACTTCAACAACAGATTCGACAGTTTAAACAAAACTAGACCTCTCTATAACATATAATAGCCTACAACAATCAACAATTTCAACAACAGATTCGACAGCTTAAATAAAACTAGAGCTCTCTATAGCATATAATAGCCTACAACAATCAACAGCTTCAACAACAACAGATTCAACAGCTTCAACAAAACTAGAGCTCTCTATTGCACATAATATCCTACAACAATCAACTTCTTCAACAACAGATTCAACAGCTTCAATTAAACTAGAGCACATAATAGCCTACAACGATCAACAGCTTTAACAGAAATAGATTCAACCGCTTCAACAAAACTAGAGCTCTCTAGAGCACATAATAGCTTACAACAATCAACAGCTTCTACAACAAATTCAACAGCTTCAACATAGTGGTTGAAGCTATTGATTTATTGGGGCGAGCCTACACTTACACAAAATAGACTGTACTCACAATCAACAGCTTTAATTGTACTAACAAGATCAACTGATTGAACAGCTTCAACACTACCAACAATCAACAGCTTCAACAACAACGGATTCAAAATCAACAACAATCAACAACTTCAACATGGTTATCAACAGATTTTACAACTGATTCAACAGCTTCAACAATCAACAGCTTCAGAAACAGACTCACAACTACAGCTTCAACAATCAACAGCTTCAACAAAACTAGAGCTCTCAAGAGCTCATAATAGCCTACAACAGTCAACAGCTTCAACAACAGATTCAACTTCTTCAACAAAACTAGAGCCCTCTAAAGCACATAATGTAGCCTACAACAATCAACAGCTTCAACAACAACAGATTCAACAACTTCAACTTAACTAGAGCTCTCTATAGCATATAATAGCCTACAACAATCAACCGCTTCAGCAACAACAGATTCAACAGCTTGAACAAAACTGAACTCTCTATAGCATATAATAGCCTACAACAATCAACTGCTTCAACAACAACAGATTCGACAGCTTAAACAAAACTAGACCTCTCTATAACATATAATAGCCTACAACAATCAACAGCTTCAACAACAGATTCAACAGCTTCAACAAAATTAGAGCTCTCTATTGCACATAATAGCCTACAACAATCAACAGCTTCAACAACAACAGATTCGACAGCTTAAACAAAACTAGAGCTCTCTATAGCATATAATAGCCTACAACAATCAACTACTTCAACAACAGATTCGACAGCTTAAACAAAACTTGACCTCTCTATAACATACAATAGCCTACAACAATCAACAATTTCAACAACAGATTCGACAGCTTAAATAAAACTAGAGCTCTCTATAACATATAATAGCCTACAACAATCAACAGCTTCAACAACAGATTCAACAGCTTAAACAAAACTAGAGCTCTCTATAGCATATAATAGCCTACAACAATCAACAGCTTCAACAACAACAGATTCAACAGCTTCAACAAAACTAGAGCTCTCTATTGCACATAATAGCCTACAACAATCAACTTCTTCAACAACAGATTCAACAGCTTCAATTAAACTATAGCACATAATAGCCTACAACGATCAACAGCTTTAACAGAACTAGATTCAACAGCTTCAACAAAACTAGAGCTCTCTAGAGCACATAATAGCTTACAACAATCAACAGCTTCTACAACAAATTCAACAGCTTCAACATAGTGATTGAAGCTATTGATTTATTCGGGCGAGCCTACACTTACACAAAATAGACTGTACTCATAATCAACAGCTTTAATTGTACTAACAAGATCAACTGATTGAACAGCTTCAGCACTACCAACAATCAACAGCTTCAACAACAACGGATTCAACATCAACAACAATCAACAACTTCAACATGGTTATCAACAGATTTAACAACTGATTCAACAGCTTCAACAATCAACAGCTTCAGAAACAGATTCAACAACTACAGCTTCAACAATCAACAGCTTCAACAAAACTAGAGCTCTCAAGAGCTCATAATAGCCTACACAGTCAACAGCTTCAACAACAGATTCAACTGCTTCAACAAAACTAGAGCTCTCTAAAGCACATAATGTAGCCTACAGCAATCAACAGCTTCAACAACAACAGATTCAACAACTTCAACAAAACTAGAGCTCTCTATAGCATATAATAGCCTACAACAATCAACAGCTTCAACAACAACAGATTCAACAGCTTGAACAAAACTAGAGCTCTCTATAGCATATAATAGCCTACAACAATCAACTGCTTCAACAACAACAGATTCGACAGCTTAAACAAAACTAGACCTCTCTATAACATATAATAGCCTACAACAATCAACAGCTTCAACAACAGATTCAACAGCTTAAACAAAACTAGAGCTCTCTATAGTATATAATAGCCTACAACAATCAACAGCTTCAACAACCACAGATTCAACAGCTTCGACAAAACTTGAGCTCTCTAGAGCACATAATGTAGCCTACAACAATCAACATCTTCAACAAAAATAGATTCAACAGCTTTAATAAACTAGAGCACATAATAGCCTACAACAATCAACAGCTTTAACAACAACAGATTCAACAGCTTCAACAAAACTAGAGCTCTCTAGAGCACATAATAGCTTACAACAATCAACAGCTTCTACAACAAATTCAACAGCTTCAACATAGTGATTGAAGCTATTGATTTATTGGGGCGAGCCTACACTTACACAAAATAGACTGTACTCACAATCAACAGCTTTAATTGTACTAACAAGATCAACTGATTGAACAGCTTCAACACTACCAACAATCAACAGCTTCAACAACAACAGATTCAACATCAACGACAATCAACAACTTCAACATGGTTATCAACAGATTTAACAACTGATTCAACAGCTTCAAAAACAGATTCAACAACTACAGCTTCAACAATCAACAGCTTCAACAACAGATTTAACAGCTTCAACAAAACTAGAGCTCTCAAGAACTCATAATAGCCTACAACAATCAACAGCTTCAACAACAGATTCAACTGCTTCAACAAAACTAGAGCTCTCTAAAGCACATAATGTAGCCTACAACAATCAACAGATTCAACAACAGATTCAACAACTTCAACAAAACTAGAGCTCTCTATTACACATAATAGCCTACAACAATCAACAGCTTCAACAACAACAGATTTAACAGCTTGAACAAAACTAGAGCTCTCTATAGCATATAATAGCCTACAACAATCAACAGCTTCAACAACAACAGATTCAACAGCTTAAACAAAACTAGACCTCTCTATAAGATATAATAGCCTACAACAATCAACAGCTTCAACAACAGATTCAACAGCTTCAACAAAATTAGAGCTCTCTATTGCACATAATAGCCTACAACAATCAACAGCTTCAACAACAACAGATTCGACAGCTTAAACAAAACTAGAGCTCTCTATAGCATATAATAGCCTACAACAATCAACTACTTCAACAACAGATTCGACAGCTTAAACAAAAGTACACCTCTCTATAACATATAATAGCCTACAACAATCAACAATTTCAACAACAGATTCGACAGCTTAAATAAAACTAGAGCTCTCTATAACATATAATAGCCTACAACAATCAACAGCTTCAACAACAGATTCAACAGCTTAAACAAAACTAGAGCTCTCTATAGCATATAATAGCCTACAACAATCAACAGCTTCAACAACAGCAGATTGTACTTCGGAGCTTCCGGCTACGAATATGACATTATGTGTCTAGTCTCCTAATTGCCCGAATGACAGCAAGTTCAAAGGTTAAATAAACTCACGTGATACCTCACATAATCACATGATCCTTTAGCGCCCATCCAGTCTTCTTTTTTGCTCCATAGACAGCAGTACGGTGAGCGAGTGAAGTCGCACAAACCGCCTAAACAGACTTCGTAGTCTATCCAAATTGCGCTAAATAGAGCAGAAACACTCGTGCTACCTATCTTGAGTGTCTGTGGCACAAAATGGGCGACGAGTCCCAAGGTTTTCCGACCGACCAGGGTGACCACGGATCGGACTTTGATCCCACCGTGACTCGCCGGCGCCCGGGCGCGGCTAGCGCTAGGGGACAAGAAAGATGACGTCAACGATGAGCCGTCGGACACGTACACAGAGTCCGAACCGGAAAAGGAAATTGTATCCTCGGACGCCTTGTCTCAGGAGGAATTGCAATAAATTGTTGGTAATTCGAGGTATAGGAACATCCTATCAGATTTGTTAGCCCCGTTTATGGAAGAATCTCTTAGTGAGACTGGATCCGTGCATAGTGCTGACCACACTATCACTGATGAGCAATCAGAAAAAGGGGCCAACCCAGTTGTATATAAGCTATCTAGTAGGCAGGAAGAAGGAGCTGACACCTCCTCTTCCACAGCCAGGGAGAGGGCCCTGAAACGGCCTTCTGATAGGAGCTCTAGCTCTAGTCTGCCTAAAAAGAGGCAGAAGACAAGCTCCAACAGAAGCAGGAAGTGTAACTTGGAGGACACGGGAACACACCTCCAGCCAAAAAGTCAAAGATCCCCTCGCAGCCGAGCAGTACCTCTGAATTAGAGGACGAGTCATTGACCCAACTTTGGAGAGGGAAGATAAGGATGATTTCAAAGTGAAGGTTCCCATGACAATTGAGAGATACATCGACAAACATTTTTGTCGATCACTATCTAAGGAGGAACGCACAGCAATGCTAAAGAGGCATCCACAACTGGACAAGAGGCTGCAATGCCACCTAAATTGGACAGTTTCGTGGCGGGCAAGAAATTAGATAAGGCTCGTGACTCGCAGTTGGCTAAGATTCAGGGGGCAGTGCTGTATGCGGCAAGCCCACTTACTAACCTCTGGGCTAAACTTATTGACCAGGGACTTGCAAATGACCCTGAAACCACCATTCATGTTTCAGATATGCTGGACAGCATTCAATGAGCCCTAGTCCTCCTTGGTAATGCCAACAGCCTCATTTCTGATAAGAGAATTAGGGAGATTGCTCTCGAATCAATACATCCTTCCCTAAAAAAGTATGGGAAAGGAAATTCACAAAGGCCAAAGCTGACCACTTTGGGGAAGAATATAAGGATACATTGGTGAAAAAAGTCGAGACAGACTCAGCCTTGTCGAAAGCTGTCAACATTGTGTCCAAAACTGCCAACAAGGTTGACCAAGTGGCAAACATTTTTTCGGCAGCTGGACCAGTTGGTATGGTGCTGCGTCCGGCAAAGTGTACCAGCCGTACAACAGGTACCAAGGGAAAGGAAAACAGACCCCCAACAAGCCTTACTACAAGAAAGGCAGTGTGTTCGACAGACTCGGATCCAGCCAGTCCGACAGGAACCCATCCAACAGCCAGCAGAGCAAGTAAAAGCCTTGCCACATGCCAGGAAACTGCAACATTTTGTACAGGCATGGGAGCAGCTCACACAGGATCCATGGATCCTGGAGACTATTCAAGGCTACAGAATTCCCTTCCGGGAGCAGCCTTCAGTCAAGCAGATTCCAGCCTTCATCTTCTCAGAAGTAGAGAGGTAGGCACTTTCAGCCGAGATAAAAAAGCTGTTGGAGAAGCACACGATAAGCCCAGCAGAAGCCATTCATGGCTTCACAAGCAATGTATTTCTGGTTCCGAAGGAGAACCAGTGGAGGTTGATATTCAACCTGAAGACCCTAAACATGTACACAATATGGGAGCATTTCAACATGGACGATATACGCTCCGTGAAGGATCTCCTAAACAGAGGAGATTACATGTGCAAGCTAGATTTGAAGGATGCGTACCTGTCAGTGCCAATCAATGCAGCACATCGGAAATACCTCCAATTCCAATGGGAGGGAGTAACGTATCACTACAATGCTCTACCATTTGAGCTAGCAGCGGCACCTCGGGTATTTATGAAGCTTCTGAAATCCGTCCTAGCTCATCTCCGAGCCAAAGGACGGAGATTAGTTGCGTATTTGGACAACATCCAAATAATTGGCAAGAACAGAGCTAAGGCAGAGAAAGCATACCACCAGGCCAAACAGCTACTGGAAGATTTTGGCTTTATGATCAATCAGGAAAAATCACAACCAGAAGCAACACAGTGCATCAAGTTTTTGGATTCATACTCAACTCCCTATCAATGTCCTTCAAGCTGCCGACAGCCAAAGTGAAGGAGATAAAGAGCAAATGCAAGCAAGCATTGCGGGAGAAAATGCTATTAATATGCCAGTTGGCTCATATCATATTAGGTGTCTTGTCATCAACCCACCTTGCAATCCTCTCAGCGCCTCTACACTATCGAGGTCTTCAAATGCAAAAAATCAAAGGTCTCCTCCTCCACCCCTCATACAAGTCGATGATAGTATTGGAGGAGCAGAGTGTTATGGATTTGAATTGGTGGATCAGCAATTTGGAGACCACCAATGGGAGACCAATTCACTTAGGAGTTCCAGAGATGATGATAGAATCCAATCATCCAATACAGGCTGGGGAGCCTGTTGGAAGAACCAGAAGATGGGTGGTCATTGGTCATTCCAGGAATCTCAACTTCATATCAATACGAAATATTGCTTGCTGCTTTTCTAGCCCTACATATTATCATGGGGAATAGGAAGGAAATCAATGTCCTCCTAAAAATAGACAACATGACCGCAGTTTATTATATCAATCGGATGGGTGGTACCCATTCCAAACAGTTAATGCAAATCACATCTCAGATGTGGAATTGGAGCTTTGACAGGTGAATAGTCCTGTCTGCCGAACACCTCCCAGGCGTCCAGAATATGGATGCAGATCGGGAATTACGAAGAAAATGGGACAGCTCAGAATGGAAGCTAGACCCGATGATTTTTCAACAAATCATGCGAGTTCTGGGCCCCTGTCAGGTGGATCTTTTTGCCTCCAGAATATCGGCTCAACTTCTAATGTACATGAGCTGATAACCAAATCCAGGACCAGTAGTGACAGATGTGTTGAGTCAGTCCTGGACGAGCATGAAAGGTTATGCCTTTCCTCCTTTTGCATTGATAGGCAGGTGCCTATCCAAGATTCAGAGAGACTCAAAGAGTTAATACTCATTGCACCACTATGGCCAACACAGCCATAGTTTACACAGCCATAGTTTGCAGTTCTCCTGTCAAAGTTGTTTCAGAGACCACTCCTCCTACTGAAACTGCCATCTCTCCTGATGAATCACAACAATAAAAGTCACCACTGATACATCAGTTAAATCTACCTGTGTGGCCAATATCAGGAATTCCCTCAGTCATCAAGGAATTTCAAGCCAAGCAACAACCCTTATCCTATCTTCCTGGCGAAAAACCACAGAAGTTCCTGTTGTTGGCGAAGATGGGAACAATGGTGTGCCTCATCTGGATATAACTCTATTCAAGCGCCTATAAGCGCTATTCCTAATTTTCTGACATGTCAACTTGCTGAAGGCAAGCAATACCAGACTCAATTCTTATTGTTCAGCTATTTCCATGACCCACACTCCAATTGATGGAGTGGTCGTGGGTAAGCATCCTCTGGTGACAAGATTGATAAAAGGAACTTTAATCGTCGACCTACACAGCCCAGATATGCATTTACTCGGGGTGTGGGAAGAGTGCTTGAGCACATCTGTTCTTTAGAGAAGAATAACAACATTAGCTTGAAACAGCTGTCACATAAACTTGTGGTTTTATTGGAACTCTCTAATGCCAGCAGAGCTTCAGAAATCCATGCACTGGATATTTGATATCTTAGCAGGAATAAGAATGGTGTTACATTCATGCACTATTGCTGAATTAACTAAAACAACACAACCAGGCAAAAAGGTTATTCACTATCTCCCTCTGAAACAGGAAGGTAGATTATGCCCAATAGCGGCTTTGGAGGAGTACCTCAAACGTACATCTCCTATCAGGAGAAAAGATACATCAAAGACGCAGCTATTGCTGTCGGTGGTAGAACCTTTCCAACCGATATCCAAATCAAGTGTTGCTCAATGGATGAAATTATTGATCCGGGAAGCTAATGTTGGAGAGCAAATTTCTGCTTATTCCATTCGAGGAGCAGCTTCTATAGCTGCAGTGATGAAAGGAATGTCAATTTCCGAAGTATTATGCATTGCTGATTGGTCCTCAGACAATGTATTCAAAATGTTTTATTTCAAGCCTACTGACACTAGGCCACAATCTCTTCTTAATACAATTATTGATAATGATAATAATTAACATGTTATGGCAACTTAACATTGTTGCTATTATTCATTATGGTCACAATAGTGACATAATGAAATTATCCTATATGGAATGATTAAAATTTCTAGAGTTCCTGAACTTCATTCGGTTGAACTCCATGCATCACATTATAATTAATAATTAATGCATGGTGGTGCATCAACTATGGCTTTGAACAACACATAATGTCATATTCGTAGCTGGAAGCTCCGAAGTACAATTCATGATCTTGCAAGGGTCTGCAAGACCTGAAGTGAGGTCAGAATTGTATGAGGAGCTGAAGGCAAGAATATGACATTCCCACCCATTAAATTTTCTGCAGTGAGTAGATTTTACCTGCTAGAAAAAGAGAGCACCATTGTTAAAAATGATTCAAGTATTTACGTTTTAAGGCCCACCCTATATTCTTCTAGATTGACAAAAAGAAGACTGGATGGGCGCCAAAGGATCATGTGATTATGTGAGGTATCACGTGAGTTTATTTAACCTTTGAACTTGCTGTCATTCGGGCAATTAGGAGACTAGACACATAATGTCATATTCTTGCCTTCAGCTCCTCATACAATTCTGACCTCACTTCAGGTCTTGCAGACCCTTGCAAGATCATGAATTCAACAGCTTCAACAAAACTAGAGCTCTCTATTGCACATAATACAATCAACTTCTTCAACAACAGATTCAACAGCTTCAATTAAACTAGAGCACATAATAGCCTACAACGATCAACAGCTTTAACAGAACTAGATTCAACAGCTTCAACAAAACTAGAGCTCTCTAGAGCACATAATAGCTTACAACAATCAACAGCTTCTACAACAAATTCAACAGCTTCAACATAGTGATTGAAGCTATTGATTTATTGGGGCGAGCCTACACTTACACAAAATAGACTGTACTCACAATCAACAGCTTTAATTGTACTAACAAGATCAACTGATTGAACAGCTTCAACAACAACGGATTCAACATCAACAACAATCAACAACTTCAACATGGTTATCAACAGATTTAACAACTGATTCAACAGCTTCAGAAACAGATTCAACAACTACAGCTTCAACAATCAACAGCTTCAACAAAACTAGAGCTCTCAAGAGCTCATAATAGCCTACAACAGTCAACAGCTTCAACAACAGATTCAACTGCTTCAACAAAACTAGAACTCTCTAAAGCACATAATGTAGCCTACAGCAATCAACAGCTTCAACAACAACAGATTCAACAACTTCAACAAAACTAGAGCTCTCTATAGCATATAATAGCCTACAACAATCAACAGCTTCAACAACAACAGATTCAACAGCTTGAACAAAACTAGAGCTCTCTATAGCATATAATAGCCTACAACAATCAACTGCTTCAACAACAACAGATTCGACAGCTTAAACAAAACTAGACCTCTCTATAACATATAATAGCCTACAACAATCAACAGCTTCAACAACAGATTCAACAGCTTAAACAAAACTAGAACTCTCTATAGTATATAATAGCCTACAACAATCAACAGCTTCAACAACCACAGATTCAACAGCTTCGACAAAACTAGAGCTCTCTAGAGCACATAATGTAGCCTACAACAATCAACATATTCAACAAAAATAGATTCAACAGCTTAAATAAACTAGAGCACATAATAGTCTACAACAATCAACAGCTTTAACAACAGATTCAACAGCTTCAACAAAACTAGAGCTCTCTAGAGCACATAATAGCTTACAACAATCAACAGCTTCTACAACAAATTCAACAGCTTCAACATAGTGATTGAAGCTATTGATTTATTGGGGCGAGCCTACACTTACACAAAATAGACTGTACTCACAATCAACAGCTTTAATTGTACTAACAAGATCAACTGATTGAACAGCTTCAACACTACCAACAATCAACAGCTTCAACAACAGATTCAACATCAACGACAATCAACAACTTCAACATGGTTATCAACAGATTTAACAACTGATTCAACAGCTTCAAAAACAGATTCAACAACTACAGCTTCAACAATCAACAGCTTCAACAACAGATTTAACAGCTTCAACAAAACTAGAGCTCTCAAGAGCTCATAATAGCATACAACAATCAACAGCTTCAACAACAGATTCAACTGCTTCAACAAAACTAGAGTTCTCTAATGCACATAATGTAGCCTACAACAATCAACAGCTTCAACAACAGATTCAACAACTTCAACAAAACTAGAGCTCTCTATTGCACATAATAGCCTACAACAATCAACAGCTTCAACAACAACAGATTCAACAGCTTGAACAAAACTAGAGCTCTCTATAGCATATAATAGCCTACAACAATCAACAGCTTCAACAACAACAGATTCAACAGCTTAAACAAAACTAGAGCTCTCTATAGCATATAATAGCC
Organism: Stappiaceae bacterium; assembly: GCA_964291365.2. Classification (GTDB taxonomy): domain Bacteria; phylum Pseudomonadota; class Alphaproteobacteria; order Rhizobiales; family Stappiaceae; genus JBDWFY01. The sequence continues at coordinate 38,763 of OZ220048.1, read as the reverse complement.
TTCAACAATCAACTGCTTCAACAACAACAGATTCGACAGCTTAAACAAAACTAGACCTCTCTATAACATAATATAATAGCCTACAACAATCAACAGCTTCAACAACAGATTCAACAGCTTAAACAAAACTAGAGCTCTCTATAGTATATAATAGCCTACAACAATCAACAGCTTCAACAACCACAGATTCAACAGCTTTGACAAAACTAGAGCTCTCTAGAGCACATAATGTAGCCTACAACAATCAACATCTTCAACAAAAATAGATTCAACAGCTTTAATAAACTGGAGCACATAATAGCCTACAACAATCAACAGCTTTAACAACAACAGATTCAACAGCTTCAACAAAACTAGAGCTCTCTATTGCACATAATAGCCTACAACAATCAACAGCTTCAACAACAGATTCGACAGCTTAAACAAAACTAGAGCTCTCTATAGCATATAATAGCCTACCACAATCAACTACTTCAACAACAACAGATTCGGCAGCTAAAACAAAACTAGACCTCTCTATAACATATAATAACCTACAACAATCAACAATTTCAACAACAGATTCGACAGCTTAAACAAAACTAGAGCTTTCTATAACATATAATAGCCTACAACAATCAACAGCTTCAACAACAGATTCAACAGCTTAAACAAAACTAGAGCTCTCTATAGCATATAATAGCCTACAACAATCAACAGCTTCAACAACAACAGATTCAACAGCTTCAACAAAACTAGAGCTCTCTAGAGCACATAATGTAGCCTACAACAATCAACATCTTCAACAAAAATAGATTCAACAGCTTTAATAAACTAGAGCACATAATAGCCTACAACAATCAACAGCTTTAACAACAACAGATTCAACAGCTTCAACAAAACTAGAGCTCTCTAGAGCACATAATAGCTTACAACAATCAACAGCTTCTACAACAAATTCAACAGCTTCAACATAGTGATTGAAGCTATTGATTTATTGGGGCGAGTCTACACTTACACAAAATAGACTGTACTCACAATCAACAGCTTTAATTGTACTAACAAGATCAACTGATTGAACAGCTTCAACAACAACGGATTCAACATCAACAACAATCAACAACTTCAACATGGTTATCAACAGATTTAACAACTGATTCAACAGCTTCAGAAACAGATTCAACAACTACAGCTTCAACAATCAACAGCTTCAACAAAACTAGAGCTCTCAAGAGCTCATAATAGCCTACAACAGTCAACAGCTTCAACAACAGATTCAACTGCTTCAACAAAACTAGAACTCTCTAAAGCACATAATGTAGCCTACAGCAATCAACAGCTTCAACAACAACAGATTCAACAACTTCAACAAAACTAGAGCTCTCTATAGCATATAATAGCCTACAACAATCAACAGCTTCAACAACAACAGATTCAACAGCTTGAACAAAACTAGAGCTCTCTATAGCATATAATAGCCTACAACAATCAACTGCTTCAACAACAACAGATTCGACAGCTTAAACAAAACTAGACCTCTCTATGACATATAATAGCCTACAACAATCAACAGCTTCAACAACAGATTCAACAGCTTAAACAAAACTAGAACTCTCTATAGTATATAATAGCCTACAACAATCAACAGCTTCAACAACCACAGATTCAACAGCTTCGACAAAACTAGAGCTCTCTAGAGCACATAATGTAGCCTACAACAATCAACATATTCAACAAAAATAGATTCAACAGCTTAAATAAACTAGAGCACATAATAGTCTACAACAATCAACAGCTTTAACAACAGATTCAACAGCTTCAACAAAACTAGAGCTCTCTAGAGCACATAATAGCTTACAACAATCAACAGCTTCTACAACAAATTCAACAGCTTCAACATAGTGATTGAAGCTATTGGTTTATTGGGGCGAGCCTACACTTACACAAAATAGACTGTACTCACAATCAACAGCTTTAATTGTACTAACAAGATCAACTGATTGAACAGCTTCAACACTACCAACAATCAACAGCTTCAACAACAGATTCAACATCAATGACAATCAACAACTTCAACATGGTTATCAACAGATTTAACAACTGATTCAACAGCTTCAAAAACAGATTCAACAACTACAGCTTCAACAATCAACAGCTTCAACAACAGATTTAACAGCTTCAACAAAACTAGAGCTCTCAAGAGCTCATAATAGCATACAACAATCAATAGCTTCAACAACAGATTCAACTGCTTCAACAAAACTAGAGTTCTCTAATGCACATAATGTAGCCTACAACAATCAACAGCTTCAACAACAGATTCAACAACTTCAACAAAACTAGAGCTCTCTATTGCACATAATAACCTACAACAATCAACAGCTTCAACAACAACAGATTCAACAGCTTGAACAAAACTAGAGCTCTCTATAGCATATAATAGCCTACAACAATCAACAGCTTCAACAACAACAGATTCAACTGCTTAAACAAAACTAGAGCTCTCTATAGCATATAATAGCCTTCAACAATCAACTGCTTCAACAACAACAGATTCGACAGCTTAAACAAAACTAGACCTCTCTATAACATATAATAGCCTACAACAATCAACAGCTTCAACAACAGATTCAACAGCTTAAACAAAACTAGAGCTCTCTATAGTATATAATAGCCTACAACAATCAACAGCTTCAACAACCACAGATTCAACAGCTTTGACAAAACTAGAGCTCTCTAGAGCACATAATGTAGCCTACAACAATCAACATCTTCAACAAAAATAGATTCAACAGCTTTAATAAACTGGAGCACATAATAGCCTACAACAATCAACAGCTTTAACAACAACAGATTCAACAGCTTCAACAAAACTAGAGCTCTCTATTGCACATAATAGCCTACAACAATCAACAGCTTCAACAACAGATTCGACAGCTTAAACAAAACTAGAGCTCTCTATAGCATATAATAGCCTACAACAATCAACTACTTCAACAACAACAGATTCGGCAGCTAAAACAAAACTAGATCTCTCTATAACATATAATAACCTACAACAATCAACAATTTCAACAACAGATTCGACAGCTTAAACAAAACTAGAGCTTTCTATAACATATAATAGCCTACAACAATCAACAGCTTCAACAACAGATTCAACAGCTTAAACAAAACTAGAGCTCTCTATAGCATATAATAGCCTACAACAATCAACTGCTTCAACAACAACAGATTCAACAGCTTCAACAAAACTAGAGCTCTCTAGAGCACATAATGTAGCCTACAACAATCAACATCTTCAACAAAAATAGATTCAACAGCTTTAATAAACTAGAGCACATAATAGCCTACAACAATCAACAGCTTTAACAACAACAGATTCAACAGCTTCAACAAAACTAGAGCTCTCTAGAGCACATAATAGCTTACAACAATCAACAGCTTCTACAACAAATTCAACAGCTTCAACATAGTGATTGAAGCTATTGATTTATTGGGGCGAGCCTACACTTACACAAAATAGACTGTACTCACAATCAACAGCTTTAATTGTACTAACAAGATCAACTGATTGAACAGCTTCAACACTACCAACAATCAACAGCTTCAACAACAACAGATTCAACATCAACGACAATCAACAACTTCAACATGGTTATCAACAGATTTAACAACTGATTCAACAGCTTCAGAAACAGATTCAACAACTACAGCTTCAACAATCAACAGCTTCAACAACAGATTTAACAGCTTCAACAAAACTAGAGCTCTCAAGAGCTCATAATAGCATGCAACAATCAACAGCTTCAACAACAGATTCAACTGCTTCAACAAAACTAGAGCTCTCTAATGCACATAATGTAGCCTACAACAATCAACAGCTTCAACAACAGATTCAACAACTTCAACAAAACTAGAGCTCTCTATTAGCTCATAATAGCCTACAACAATCAACAGCTTCAACAACAACAGATTCAACAGCTTCAAAACTAGAGCTAGATATAATAGCCTACAACAATCAACTGCTCTAGAGCTCTCTATAACATATAATAACCTACAACAATCAACAGCTAAAGCACGTAATGTAGCCTACAACAATCAACAGCTTCAACAACAGATTCAACAGCTTCAACAACTTCAAAACAAAACTAGAGCTCTCTATAGCATATAATAGCCTACAACAATCAACTAGATTCCAGCTTAAACAACAGATCAACATATAATAGCCTACAACAATCAACAACAACAACAGATTCAACAGCTTAAACAAAACTAGAGCTCTCTATAACATATAATAGCCTACAACAATCAACAGCTTCAACAACAGATTCAACAACAGATTCTATACATATAATAGCTTCAACAGCTTCAACAACAACAGAACTAGAGCTCTCTAGAACACATAATGTAGCCTACAACAATCAACATCTTCAACAAAAATAGATTCAACAGCTTTAATAAACTAGAGCACATAATAGCCTACAACAATCAACAGCTTTAACAACAACAGATTCAACAGCTTCAACAAAACTAGAGCTCTCTAGAGCACATAATAGCTTACAACAATCAACAGCTTCTACAACAAATTCAACAGCTTCAACATAGTGATTGAAGCTATTGATTTATTGGGGCGAGCCTACACTTACACAAAGTAGACTGTGCTCACAATCAACAGCTTTAATTGTACTAACAAGATCAACTGATTGAACAGCTTCAACACTACCAACAATCAACAGCTTCAACAACAATAGATTCAACATCAATGACAATCAACAACTTCAACATGGTTATCAACAGATTTAACAACAGATTCAACAGCTTCAACAATCAACAGCTTCAAAAACAGATTCACCAACTACAGCTTCAACAATCAACAGCTTCAACAACAGAATTAACAGCTTCAACAAAACTAGAGCTCTCAAGAGCTCATAATAGCCTACAACAATCAACAGCTTCAACAACAGATTCAACTGCTTCAACAAAACTAGAGCTCTCTAAAGCACATAATGTAGCCTACAACAATCAACAGCTTCGACAACAACAGATTCAACAACTTCAACAAAACTAGAGCTCTCTATTACACATAATAGCCTACAACAATCAACAGCTTCAACAACAACAGATTCAACAGCTTGAACAAAACTAGAGCTCTCTATAGCATATAATAGCCTACAACAATCAACAGCTTCAACAACAGATTCAACAGCTTCGACAGAACTAGAGCTCTCTAGAACACATAATGTAGCCTACAACAATCAACATCTTCAACAAAAATAGATTCAACAGCTTTAATAAAATTAGAGCACATAATAGCCTACAACAATCAACAGCCTTAACAACAACAGATTCAACAGCTTCAACAGAACTAGAGCTCTCTAGAACACATAATGTAGCCTACAACAATCAACATCTTCAACAAAAATAGATTCAACAGCTTTAATAAAATTAGAGCACATAATAGCCTACAACAATCAACAGCCTTAACAACAACAGATTCAACAGCTTCAACATAACTAGAGCTCTCTAGAGCACATAATAGCCTACAACAATCAACAGCTTCAAGAACAGATTTCACAAAACTAGAGTTCTCCAGAGGACATAATAGCCTACAACAATCAACAGCTTCAACAACTGATTCAACATTTTCAACAAAACTAGAGCTCTCTAGAGCACATAATGTAGCCTACAACAATCAAAAGCTTCAATAACAACAGATTCAACAGCTTCAACAAAACTAGAGCTCTCTATTGTACATAATAGCCTACAACAATCAACAGCTTCAACAACAGATTCAACTGCTCCAACATATCTAGAGCTTTCTAGAGCACATAATGTAGCCTACAACGATCAACATCTTCAACAACAGATTCAACAATTTCAACAAATCTAAAGCTGTCTTGAGCACATAATAGCCTACAACAATCAACAGCTTCAACAACAGATTCAACTGCCTTAACAAAACTAGAGTTCTTTAGAGCACATAATATAGCCTACAACAACCAACAGGTTCAATAAAAACAGATTCAACAGTTTCAACAACAAAATATTCAACAGCTTAAACAAAACTAGAACTCTCTAGACACATAATAGCCTACAACAATCAACAGCTTCAACAACAACAGATTCAACAGCTTCAACAAAACTAGAGCCATAATCTAGCCTATAACAATCAACAGCTTTAACAACAACAGATTCAACAGCTTCAACAAAAGTAGAGCTCTCTAGAGCACATAATAGCTTACAACAATCAACAGCTTCTACAACAAATTCAACAGCTTCAACATCGTGATTGAAGCTATTGATTTATTGGGGCGAGCCTACACTTACACAAAATAGACTGTGCTCACAATCAACAGCTTTAATTGTACTAACAAGATCAACTGATTGAACAGCTTCAACACTACCAACAATCAACAGCTTCTACAACAACAGATTCAACATCAACGACAATCAACAACTTCAACATGGATATCAACAGATTTAACAACTGATTCAACAGCTTCAAAAACAGATTCAACAACTACAGCTTCAACAATCAACAGCTTCAACAACAGATTTAACAGCTTCAACAAAACTAGAGCTCTCAAGAGCTCATAATAGCCTACAACAATCAACAGCTTCAACAACAGATTCAACTGCTTCAACAAAACTAGAGCTCTCTAAAGCACATAATGTAGCCTACAACAATCAACAGCTTCAACAACAGATTCACAACTTCAACAAAACTAGAGCTCTCTATTACACATAATAGCCTACAACAATCAACAGCTTCAACAACAACAGATTCAACAGCTTGAACAAAACTAGAGCTCTCTATAGCATATTATAATAGCCTACAACAATCAACAGCTTCAACAACAACAGATTCAACAGCTTAAACAAAACTAGAGCTCTCTATTGCACATAATAGCCTACAACAATCAACTGCTTCAACAACAACAGATTCGACAGCTTAAACAAAACTAGACCTCTCTATAACATATAATAGCCTTCAACAATCAACAGCTTCAACAACAGATTCAACAGCTTAAACAAAACTAGAGCTCTCTATAGTATATAATAGCCTACAACAATCAACAGCTTCAACAACCACTGATTCAACAGCTTTGACAAAATTAGAGCTCTCTAGAGCACATAATGTAGCCTACAACAATCAACATCTTCAACAAAAATAGATTCAACAGCTTTAATAAACTAGAGCACATAATAGCCTACAACAATCAACAGCTTTAACAACAACAGATTCAACAGCTTCAACAAAACTAGAGCTCTCTATTGCACATAATAACCTACAACAATCAACAGCTTCAACAACACATTCGACTAAACAAAACTAGATCTCTCTATAACATATAATAGCCTACAACAATCAACAAGTTCAACAACAGATTCGACAGCTTAAACAAAACTAGAGCTTTCTATAACATATAATAGCCTACAACAATCAACAGCTTCAACAACAGATTCAACAACTTAAACAAAACTAGAGCTCTCTATAGCATATAATAGCCTACAACAATCAACAGCTTCAACAACAACAGATTCGACAGCTTCAACAAAACTAGAGCTCTCTAGAACACATAATGTAGCCTACAACAATCAACATCTTCAACAAAAATAGATTCAACAGCTTTAATAAACTAGAGCACATAATAGCCTACAACAATCAACAGCTTTAACAACAACAGATTCAACAGCTTCAACAAAACTAGAGCGCTCTAGAGCACATAATAGCTTACAACAATCAACAGCTTCTACAACAAATTCAACAGCTTCAACATAGTGATTGAAGCTATTGATTTATTGGGGCGAGCCTACACTTACACAAAGTAGACTGTGCTCACAATCAACAGCTTTAATTGTACTAACAAGATCAACTGATTGAACAGCTTCAACACTACCAACAATCAACAGCTTCAACAACAATAGATTCAACATCAATGACAATCAACAACTTCAACATGGTTATCAACAGATTTAACAACAGATTCAACAGCTTCAACAATCAACAGCTTCAAAAACAGATTCACCAACTACAGCTTCAACAATCAACAGCTTCAACAACAGAATTAACAGCTTCAACAAAACTAGAGCTCTCAAGAGCTCATAATAGCCTACAACAATCAACAGCTTCAACAACAGATTCAACTGCTTCAACAAAACTAGAGCTCTCTAAAGCACATAATGTAGCCTACAACAATCAACAGCTTCAACAACAACAGATTCAACAACTTCAACAAAACTAGAGCTCTCTATTACACATAATAGCCTACAACAATCAACAGCTTCAACAACAACAGATTCAACAGTTTGAACAAAACTAGAGCTCTCTATAGCATATAATAGCTTACAACAATCAACAGCTTCAACAACAGATTCAACAGCTTCGACAGAACTAGAGCTCTCTAGAACACATAATGTAGCCTACAACAATCAACATCTTCAACAAAAATAGATTCAACAGCTTTAATAAAATTAGAGCACATAATAGCCTACAACAATCAACAGCCTTAACAACAACAGATTCAACAGCTTCAACATAACTAGAGCTCTCTAGAGCACATAATAGCCTACAACAATCAACAGCTTCAAGAACAGATTTCTCAAAACTAGAGTTCTCCAGAGGACATAATAGCCTACAACAATCAACAGCTTCAACAACTGATTCAACATTTTCAACAAAACTAGAGCTCTCTAGAGCACATAATGTAGCCTACAACAATCAAAAGCTTCAATAACAACAGATTCAACAGCTTCAACAAAACTAGAGCTCTCTATTGTACATAATAGCCTACAACAATCAACAGCTTCAACAACAGATTCAACTGCTCCAACATATCTAGAGCTTTCTAGAGCACATAATGTAGCCTACAACGATCAACATCTTCAACAACAGATTCAACAATTTCAACAAATCTAAAGCTGTCTTGAGCACATAATAGCCTACAACAATCAACAGCTTCAACAACAGATTCAACTGCCTTAACAAAACTAGAGTTCTTTAGAGCACATAATATAGCCTACAACAACCAACAGGTTCAATAAAAACAGATTCAACAGTTTCAACAACAAAATATTCAACAGCTTAAACAAAACTAGAACTCTCTAGAGCACATAATAGCCTACAACAATCAACAGCTTCAACAACAACAGATTCAACAGCTTAAACAAAACTAGAGCCATAATCTAGCCTATAACAATCAACAGCTTTAACAACAACAGATTCAACAGCTTCAACAAAAGTAGAGCTCTCTAGAGCACATAATAGCTTACAACAATCAACAGCTTCTACAACAAATTCAACAGCTTCAACATCGTGATTGAAGCTATTGATTTATTGGGGCGAGCCTACACTTACACAAAATAGACTGTGCTCACAATCAACAGCTTTAATTGTACTAACAAGATCAACTGATTGAACAGCTTCAACACTACCAACAATCAACAGCTTCTACAACAACAGATTCAACATCAACGACAATCAACAACTTCAACATGGATATCAACAGATTTAACAACTGATTCAACAGCTTCAAAAACAGATTCAACAACTACAGCTTCAACAATCAACAGCTTCAACAACAGATTTAACAGCTTCAACAAAACTAGAGCTCTCAAGAGCTCATAATAGCCTACAACAATCAACAGCTTCAACAACAGATTCAACTGCTTCAACAAAACTAGAGCTCTCTAAAGCACATAATGTAGCCTACAACAATCAACAGCTTCAACAACAGATTCACAACTTCAACAAAACTAGAGCTCTCTATTACACATAATAGCCTACAACAATCAACAGCTTCAACAACAACAGATTCAACAGCTTGAACAAAACTAGAGCTCTCTATAGCATATTATAATAGCCTACAACAATCAACAGCTTCAACAACAGATTCAACAGCTTAAACAAAACTAGAGCTCTCTATAGTGTATAATAGCCTACAACAATCAACAGCTTCAACAACCACTGATTCAACAGCTTTGACAAAATTAGAGCTCTCTAGAGCACATAATGTAGCCTACAACAATCAACATCTTCAACAAAAATAGATTCAACAGCTTTAATAAACTAGAGCACATAATAGCCTACAACAATCAACAGCTTTAACAACAACAGATTCAACAGCTTCAACAAAACTAGAGCTCTCTATTGCACATAATAACCTACAACAATCAACAGCTTCAACAACACATTCGACAGCTTAAACAAAACTAGAGCTCTCTATAGCATATAATAGCCTACAACAATCAACAGCTTCAACAACAGATTCAACTGCTTCAACAAAACTAGAGCTCTCTAGAGCACATAATGTAGCCTACAACAATCAACAGCTTCAACAACAGATTCAACAACTTCAACAAAACTAGAGCTCTCTATTACACATAATAGCCTACAACAATCAACAGCTTCAACAACAACAGATTCAACAGCTTGAACAAAACTAGAGCTCTCTATAGCATATAATAGCCTACAACAATCAACAGCTTCAACAACAGATTCAACAGCTTCGACAGAACTAGAGCTCTCTAGAACACATAATGTAGCCTACAACAATCAACATCTTCAACAAAAATAGATTCAACAGCTTTAATAAAATTAGAGCACATAATAGCCTGCAACAAACAACAGCCTTAACAACTACAGATTCAACAGCTTCAACATAACTAGAGCTCTCTAGAGCACATAATAGCCTACAACAATCAACAGCTTCAAGAACAGATTTCTCAAAACTAGAGTTCTCCAGAGGACATAATAGCCTACAACAATCAACAGCTTCAACAACTGATTCAACATTTTCAACAAAACTAGAGCTCTCTAGAGCACATAATGTAGCCTACAACAATCAAAAGCTTCAATAACAACAGATTCAACAACTTCAACAAAACTAGAGCTCTCTATTGCACATAATAGCCTACAACAATCAACAGCTTCAACAACAGATTCAACTGCTCCAACATATCTAGAGCTTTCTAGAGCACATAATGTAGCCTACAACGATCAACATCTTCAACAACAGATTCAACAATTTCAACAAATCTAGAGCTGTCTTGAGCACATAATAGCCTACAACAATCAACAGCTTCAGCAACAGATTCAACTGCCTTAACAAAACTAGAGTTCTTTAGAGCACATAATATAGCCTACAACAATCAACAGCTTCAGCAACAGATTCAACTGCCTTAACAAAACTAGAGTTCTTTAGAGCACATAATATAGCCTACAACAATCAACAGGTTCAATTAAAACAGATTCAACAGTTTCAACAACAAAATATTCAACAGCTTAAACAAAACTAGAACTCTCTAGAGCACATAATAGCCTACAACAATCAACAGCTTCAACAACAACAGATTCAACAGCTTCAACAAAACTAGAACTCTCTAGACCACATAATGTAGCTTACAAACCAATCAACATCTTCAACAAAACTAGAGCCATAATCTAGCCTACAACAATCAACAGCTTTAACAACAGCAGATTCAACAGCTTCAACAAAACTAGAGCTCTCTAGAGCACATAATAGTTTACAACAATCAACAGCTTCTAGAACAAATTCAACAGCTTCAACATAGTGATTGAAGCTATTGATTTATTGGGGCGAACCTACACTTACACAAAATAGACTGTACTCACAATCAACAGCTTTAATTGTACTAACAAGATCAACTGATTGAACAGCTTCAACACTACCAACAATCAACAGCTTCAACAACAACAGATTCAACATCAACGACAATCAACAACTTCAACATGGTTATCAACAGATTTAACAACTGATTCAACAGCTTCAGAAACAGATTCAACAACTACAGCTTCAACAATCAACAGCTTCAACAACAGATTTAACAGCTTCAACAAAACTATAGCTCTCAAGAGCTCATAATAGCCTACAACAATCAACAGCTTCAACAACAGATTCAACTGCTTCAACAAAACTAGAGCTCTCTAAAGCACATAATGTAGCCTACAACAATCAACAGCTTCAACAACAGATTCAACAACTTCAACAAAACTAGAACTCTCTATTACACATAATAGCCTACAACAATCAACAGCTTCAACAACAACAGATTCAACAGCTTGAGCAAAACTAGAGCTCTCTATAGCATATAATAGCCTACAACAATCAACAGCTTCAACAACTGTTTAAACAGCTTCAACAAAACTATAGCTCTCAAGAGCTCATAATAGCCTACAACAGTCAACAGCTTCAACAACAGATTCAACTGCTTCAACAAAACTAGAGCTCTCTAAAGCACATAATGTAGCCTACAGCAATCAACAGCTTCAACAACAACAGATTCAACAATTTCAACAAAACTAGAGCTCTTTATAGCATATAATAGCCTACAACAATCAACAGCTTCAACAACAGATTCAACAGCTTGAACAAAACTAGAGCTCTCTATAGCATATAATAGCCTACAACAATCAACTGCTTCAACAACAACAGATTTGACAGCTTAAACAAAACTAGACCTCTCTATAACATATAATAACCTACAACAACCAACAATTTCAACAACAGATTCGACAGCTTAAATAAAACTAGAGCTCTCTATAACATATAATAGCCTACAACAATCATCAGCTTCAACAACAGATTCAACAGCTTAAACAAAACTAGAGCTCTCTATAGCTTATAATAGACTACAACAATCAACAGCTTCAACAACAACAGATTCAACAGCTTCAACAAAACTAGAGCTCTCTATTGCACATAATAGCCTACAACAATCAACTTCTTCAACAAAAATAGATTCAACAGCTTTAATAAAATTAGAGCACATAATAGCCTACAACAATCAACAGCTTTAACAACAACAGATTCAACAGCTTCAATTAAACTAGGGCACTTAATAGCCTACAACAATCAACAGCTTCAACAAAACTAGAGCTCACTAGAGCATATAATAGCCTACAATCAACAGCTTCAACCACAGATTCAACAGCTTCAACAAAACTAGAGCTCTCTAAAGCACATTATGTAGCCTACAACAATCAACAGCTTCAACAACAACAGATTCAATAGTTAAAAAAAAACTAGAGCTGTCTATAGCATGTAATAGCCTACAACAATCAACAGCTTCAACAACAACAACTTCGACAGCTTAAACAAAACTAGACCTCTCTATAAGATATAATAGCCTACAACAATCAACAGCTTCAACAACAGATTCAACAGCTTAAACAAAACTAGAGCTCTCTAGAGCACATAATAACCTACAACAATCAACAGCTTCAACCACAGATTCAACAGCTTCAACAAAACTAGAGCTCAACATCAACGACAATCAACAACTTCAGCATGGTTATCAACAGATTTAACAACTGATTCAACAGCTTCAAAAACAGATTCAACAACTACAGCTTCAACAATCAACAGCTTCAACAACAGATTTAACAGCTTCAACAAAATTAGAGCTCTCAAGAACTCATAATAGACTACAACAATCAACAGCTTCAACAACAGATTCAACTGCTTCAACAAAACTAGAGCTCTCTAAAGCACATAATGTAGTCTACAACAATCAACAGCTTCAACAACAGATTCAACAACTTCAACAAAACTAGAGCTCTCTATTACACATAATAGCCTACAACAATCAACAGCTTCAACAACAACAGATTCAACAGCTTGAACAAAACTAGAGCTCTCTATAGCATATAATAGCCTACAACAATCAACAGCTTCAACAACAACAGATTCAACAGCTTAAACAAACTAGACCTCTCTATAAGATATAATAGCCTACAACAATCAACAGCTTCAACAACAGATTTAACAGCTTCAACAAAATTAGAGCTCTCTATTGCACATAATAGCCTACAACAATCAACAGCTTCAACAACAACAGATTCGACAGCTTAAACAAAACTAGAGCTCTCTATAGCATATAATAGCCTACAACAATCAACTACTTCAACAAAAGTTTCGACAGCTTAAACAAAACAAGACCTCTCTATAATATATAATAGCCTACAACAATCAACAATTTCAACAACAGATTCGACAGCTTAAACAAAACTAGAGCTCTCTATAACATATAATAGCCTACAACAATCAACAGCTTCAACAACACCAGATTCATCAGCTTCAACAAAACTAGAGCTCTCTATTGCACATAATAGCCTACAACAATCAACTTCTTCAACAAAAATAGATTCAACAGCTTTAATAAAATTAGAGCACATAATAGCCTACAACAAACAACAGCTTTAACAACAACAGATTCAACAGCTTCAATTAAACTAGGGCACTTAATAGCCTACAACAATCAACAGCTTCAACAAAACTAGAGCTCACTAGAGAATATAATAGCCTACAATCAACAGCTTCAACCACAGATTCAACAGCTTCAACAAAACTAGAGCTCTCTAAGGCACATAATGTAGCCTACAACAATCAACAGCTTCAACAAAACTAGAGCTCACTAGAGCATATAATAGCCTACAATCAACAGCTTCAACCACAGGTTCAACAGCTTCAACAAAACTAGAGCTCTCTAAAGCACATTATGTAGCCTACAACAATCAACAGCTTCAACAACAACAGGTTCAACAGCTTTAACAAAACTAGAGCTGTCTATAGCATGTAATAGCCTACAACAATCAACAGCTTCAACAACAAATTCGACAGCTAAAACAAAACTAGACCTCTCTATAAGTTATAATACCCTACAACAATCAACAGCTTCAACAACAGATTCAACAGCTTAAACAAAACTAGAGCTCTCTAGAGCACATAATGGCTTACAACAATCAAAAGCTTCTACAACAAATTCAACAGCTTCAACATAGTGATTGAAGCTATTGATTTATTGGGGCGAGCCTACACTTACACAAAATAGACTGTACTCACAATCAACAGCTTTAATTGTACTAACAAGATCAACTGATTGAACAGCTTCAACACTACCAACAATCAACAGCTTCAACAACAACAGTTTCAACATCAACGACAATCAACAACTTCAACATGGTTATCAACAGATTCAACAACTGATTCAACAGCTTCAAAAACAGATTCAACAACTACAGCTTCAACAATCAACAGCTTCAACAACAGATTTAACAGCTTCAACAAAACTAGAGCTCTCAAGAGCTCATAATAGCCTACAACAATCAACAGCTTCAACAACAGATTCAACAACTTCAACAAAACTAGAGCTCTCTATTACACATAATAGCCTACAACAATCAACAACTTCAACAACAGATTCAACAGCTTGAACAAAACTAGAGCTCTCTATAGCATATAATAGCCTACAACAATCAACAGCTTCAATAACAACAGATTCAACAGCTTAAACAAACTAGACCTCTCTATAAGATATAATAGCCTACAACAATCAACAGCTTCAACAACAGATTGAACAGCTTCAACAAAATTAGAGCTCTCTAAAATAGCCTACAACAATCAACAGCTTCAACAACAACAGATTCGACAGCTTAAACAAAACTAGAGCTCTCTATAGCATATAATAGCCTACAACAATCAACAGCTTCAACAACAGATTCAACAGCTTAAATAAACTAGAGCTCTCTTATAGTATATAATAGCCTACAACAATCAACAACTTCAACAACATCAGATTCAACAGCTTCAACAAAACTAGAGCTCTCTATTGCACATAATAGCCTACAACAATCAACTTCTTCAACAAAAATAGATTCAACAGCTTTAATAAAAATAGAGCACATAATAGCCTACAACAATCAACAGCTTTAACAACAACAGATTCAACAGCTTCAATTAAACTAGGGCACTTAATAGCCTACAACAATCAACAGCTTCAACAAAACTAGAGCTCACTAGAGCATATAATAGCCTACAATCAACAACTTCAACCACAGATTCAACAGCTTCAACAAAACTAGAGCTCTCTAAAGCACATAATGTAGCCTACAACAATCAACAGCTTCAACAAAACTAGAGCTCACTAGAGCATATAATAGCCTACAATCAACAGCTTCAACCACAGATTCAACAGCTTCAACAAAACTAGAGCTCTCTAAAGCACATAATGTAGCCTACAACAATCAACAGCTTCAACAAAAACAGATTCAACAGCTTAAAAAAAACTAGAGCTGTCTATAGCATGTAATAGCCTACACAATCAACAGCTTCAACAACAATAGATTCGACGGCTTAAACAAAACTAGACCTCTCTACAAGATATAATAGCCTACAACAATCAACAGCTTCAACAGCTTAAACAAAACTAGAGCTCTCTAGAGCACATAATAACCTACAACAATCAAAGGCTTCAACAACAGATTCAACAGCTTAAACAAAACTAGAGCTCTCTAGAGCACATAATAACCTACAACAATCAAAGGCTTCAACAACAGATTCAACTGCTTCAACAAAACTAGAGCTCTCTAAAGCACATAATGTAGCCTACAACAATCAACAGCTTCAACAACAGATTCAACAACTTCAACAAAACTAGAGCTCTCTATTACACATAATAGCCTACGACAATCAACAGCTTCAACAACAACAGATTCAACAGCTTGAACAAAACTAGAGCTCTCTATAGTATATAATAGTCTACAACAATCAACAGCTTCAACAACAGATTCAACAGCTTAAACAAAACTAGACCTCTCTATAAGATATAATAGCCTACAACAATCAACAGCTTCAACAGATTCAACAGCTTAAACAAAACTAGAGCTCTCTATAGCATAAAATAGCCTACATCAATCAACAGCTTCAACAACAGATTCAACAGCTTCAACAAAACTAGAGCTCTCTAGAGCACATAGTGTAGCCTACAACAATCAACATCTTCAGCAAAAATAGATTCAACAGCTTTAATAAAATTAGAGCACATAATAGCCTACAACAATCAACAGCCTTAACAACAAGAGATTCAACATCTTCAACAAGAGATTCAACAGCTTCAACAAAACTAGAGCTCTTTAGAGCTCATAATAGCCTACAACAATCAACAGCTTCAACAACAGATTTAACAAAACTAGAGTTCTCCAGAGGACATAATAGCCTACAACAATCAACAGCTTCAACAACAGATTCAAAATTTTCAACAAAACTAGAGCTCTCTAGAGCTCATAATAGCCTACAACAATCAACAGCTTTAACAACAGACTCAACAGCTTCATTAACACCAGATTCAACAGCTTCAACAAAACTAGAGCTCTCTATTGCACATAATAGCCTACAATAATCAACAGCTTCAACAACAGATTCAATCGCTCCAACATATCTTGAGCTCTCTAAAGCACATAATGTAGCCTACAACAATCAACAGCTTCAACAACAGATTCAACTGCCTTAACACAACTAGAGCTCTTTAGAACACATAATTATAGCCTACAACAATCAACATTTTCAACAACAGATTCAACAGCTTCAATAAAACTAGAGCACATAATAGCCTACAACAATCAAGAGCTTTAACAACAACAGATTCAACAGCTTCAACAATAACAGATTCAACAACTTCAACAAAACTAGAACTCTCTAGAGCACATAATAGCCTTCAGCAATCAACAGCTTAACAACAGATTCAACTGCTCCAACATAACTAGAGCTCTCTAGAGCACATAATGTAGCCTACAACAATCAACAGCTTCAACAACAGATTCAACTGCCTTAACACAACTAGAGCTCTTTAGAACACATAATTATAGCCTACAACAATCAACATTTTCAACAACAGATTCAACAGCTTCAATAAAACTAGAGCACATAATAGCCTACAACAATCAAGAGCTTTAACAACAACAGATTCAACAGCTTCAACAATAACAGATTCAACAACTTCAACAAAACTAGAACTCTCTAGAGCACATAATAGCCTTCAGCAATCAACAGCTTAACAACAGATTCAACTGCTCCAACATAACTAGAGCTCTCTAGAGCACATAATGTAGCCTACAATGATCAACATCTTCAACAACAGATTCAACAATTTCAACAAATTTAGAGCTCTCTAAAGCACATAATAGCCTGCAATAATCAACAGCTTCAACAACAGATTCATCTGCCTTAACAAAACTAGAGCTCTTTAGAGCACATAATATATCCTACAACAATCAACAGGTTCAACAAAAACAGATTCAACAGTTTCAACAACAGATTCAACAGCTTAAACAAAATTAGAGCTCTCTAGAGCACATAATGTAGCCTACAACAATCAACATCTTCAACAACAGATTCAACTGCTTCAACAAAACTAGAGTTCTGTAGAGCACATAATGTAGCCTACAACAATCAACATCTTCAACAACAACAGATTCAACAGTTTTAACAAAACTAGAGCTCTCTAGAGCACATAATAGCCTACAACAATCAACAGCTTCCACAACAAATTCAACAGCTTGAACAAAACTAGAACTCTCTAGAGTACATAATATCCTACAACAATCACCAGCTTAAACAACTGATTTAACAGCTTCAACAAAGGTAGAGCTCTCTAGAGCACATAATAGCCTACAACAATCAACAGCTTCAACAACAACAGATTCAACAGCTTCAACAAAACAAGAGCTCTCTAGAGCACATAATAGCCTACAACAATCAACAGCTTCAACAAGAGATTCATCTTCGACAAAACTTGAGCTCTCTAGAACACATAATGTAGCCTACAACAATCAACGTCTTCAACAACAGATCCAACAGCTTCAATAAAACTAGAGAACATAATAGCCTACAACAATCAACAGCTTCAACAACAGATTCAACTGCCTTAACACAACTAGAGCTCTTTAGAACACATAATTATAGCCTACAACAATCAACATTTTCAACAACAGATTCAACAGCTTCAATAAAACTAGAGCACATAATAGCCTACAACAATCAAGAACTTTAACAACAACAGATTCAACAGCTTCAACAATAACAGATTCAACAACTTCAACAAAACTAGAACTCTCTAGAGCACATAATAGCCTTCAGCAATCAACAGCTTTAACAACAGATTCAACTGCTCCAACATAACTAGAGCTCTCTAGAGCACATAATGTAGCCTACAATGATCAACATCTTCAACAACAGATTCAACAATTTCAACAAATTTAGAGCTCTCTAGAGCACATAATAGCCTGCAATAATCAACAGCTTCAACAACAGATTCATCTGCCTTAACAAAACTAGAGCTCTTTAGAGCACATAATATATCCTACAACAATCAACAGGTTCAACAAAAACAGATTCAACAGTTTCAACAACAGATTCAACAGCTTAAACAAAATTAGAGCTCTCTAGAGCACATAATGTAGCCTACAACAATCAACATCTTCAACAACAGATTCAACAGCTTTAACAAAATTAGAGCTCTTTAGAGCACATAATAGCCTACAACAATCAACAGCTTCAACAAAACGAACTCTCTAGAGCACACAATGTAGCCTACAACAATCAACAGATTCAACAACAACAGATTCAACAACTTCAATAAAGTTAGAACACATAATAGCCTACAACAATGAACAGCTTTAATAACAACACATTCAACAGCTTGAACAAGAACAGATTTAACGGCTTGAACATGTAGCCTACAACAATCAACATCTTCAACAACAGATTCAACAGCTTTAACAAAATTAGAGCTCTTTAGAGTAATATAGGCTACAACAATCAACAGCTTCAACAGATTCAACAATTTCAACAAAACTAGAGCTCTCTAGAGCACATAATAGCCTACAACAATCAACCGCTTTAACAACAGACTCTACAGCTTCAACAAAACTAGAGCTCTCTAGAGCACAAAATAGCCTACAACAATCAACAGCTTTAACAGCAACAGATTCAACTGCTTCAACAACAGATTCAACAGCTTCAACAAAACAAGAGCTCTCTAGAGTACATAATAGCCTACAACAATCAACAGCTTCAACAACAGATTCAACAGCTTCAACATAACTAGAGCTATAATCTAGCCTACAACAATCAACAGCTTCAACAACAGATTCAACAGCTTCAACATAACTAGAGCTATAATCTAGCCTACAACAATCAACAGCTTCAACAACAACAGATTCAACAGCTTCAACAAAACTAGAGCTCTCTAATGCACATAATAGCCTACAACAAACAACAGCTTCAATGACAACTGATTCAACAGCTTCAACAACAACAGATTCAACAGCTTCAACAAAACTAGAGCTTTCTAGAGCACATAATAGCCTACAACAATCAACAGCTTCAACAGCAACAGTTTCAACAGCTTCAACAAATCTAGAACTCTCTATTGCACATAATAGCCTACATTAAACAACAGCTTTAACAACAACAGATTCAACAGCTTCAACAACATGTTCAACAGCTTCAACAAAACTAGAGCTCTCTAGAGCTCATAATAGCCTACAACAATCAACAGCTTCAACAACAGGTTTGACTGCTTCAACAGAACTAGAGCTCTCTAGAGCACATATTGTAGCCTACAACGATCAACATCTTCAACCACAGATTCAACAATTTCAACAAATCTAGAGCTCTCTAGAGCACATAATAGCCTACAACAATCAACATTTTCAACAACAGATTCAATAGCTTCAATAAAACGAGAGCACATAATAGCCTACAACAATCAACAGGTTCAACAAAAACAGATTCAACAGTTTCAATAGATTCAACAGCTTAAAGGAACTGTGTCACCATATAAGCGTATTTTTAGTAACGGAAGCCGGATGGGGATCCCCAATATCCAATCAAGTACGTGGGCGATGTGGTTTTTTGACGTCGCGATCACGCCACTTGCCCGTGCCTGGCCGGCCGAGTTGGCCCTGCGCCCGCGATCGGGCGTGTACTTTGGTGTTAGCTAGCGAAATCGACTTCACGAGTGTATTGAAGGATGCAGACGGGCCGGCTTACCTCTTCCTTCGATGTGTAGTCTTCGTTTCTTGGGCTTATCCGCCATCTTAGGCGCGTTGGGATCGATCGATCGATAGCTGATTGTGGGCGCGGCTTATGCCATGATCGATACCGCTAGCGCTTGCGCGCGCGTGACGTCCGTATTCGTCATGTTTTGCGGTTGATTTCAAATGTTTTTAAAAATAGTAACACGCGGCCCTTATATAGGGACACAATGCCTTTAAACAAAATTAGAGCTCTCTAGAGCACGTAATGTAGCCTACAACAATCAACATTTTCAGCAACAACAGATTCAACAGTTTTAACAAAACAAGAGCTCTCTAGAGCACATAATAGCCTACAGCAATCAACAGCTTCAACAACAGATTCAACAGTTTGAACAAAACTAGAGCTCTCTAGAGCACATAATATCCTACAACAATCAACAGCTTGAACAACAGATTCAACAAAAGTAGAGCTCTCTAGAGCACATAATAGCCTACAACAATCAACAGCTTCAACAACAACGGATTCAACAGCTTCAACGAAACTAGAGCTCTCTAGAGCCACATAATAGCCTACAACAATCAACAGCTTCAACAACAGCAGATTCAGTTTCGACAAAACTTGAGCTCTCTAGAACACCTAATGTAGCCTACAACAATCAACATCTTCAACAACAGGTCCAACAGCTTCAATAAAACTGAGAACATAATAGCCTACAACAATCAACAGCTTTAACAACAATAGATTCAACAACAACAGATTGAACAGCTTCGACAGAACTAGATCTTTCTAGAGCACATAATGTAGCCTACAACAATCAACATCTTCAACAACAGATTCACAGCTTCAATAAAACTAGAGCACATAATAACCCACAATAATCACCAGCTTTAACAACAACAGATTCAACAACTTCAACAATAACAGATTCAACAGCTTCAACAAAACTAGAGTTCTCTAGAGTACATAATTACCTTCAACAATCAACAGCTTTAACAACAGATTCAACTACTCCAACATAACTAGAGCTCTCTAGAGCACATAATGTAGCCTACAACAATCAACATCTTCAGCAAAAATAGATTCAACAGCTTTAACAACAACAGATTCAACAGCTTCAACATGTTCAACAGCTTCAACAAAACTAGAGCTCTCTAGAGCTCATAATAGCCTACAACAATCAACAGTTTCAACAGCAGATTCAACAATTTCAACAAATCTAGAGCTCTCTAGAGCACATAATAGCCTACAACAATCAACATTTTCAACAACAGATTCAATAGCTTCAATAAAACGAGAGCACATAATAGCCTACAACAATCAACAGATTCAACAAAAACAGATTCAACAGTTTCAACAACAAATTCAACAGCTAAAAAAAATTAGAGCTCTCTAGAGCACGTAACGTAGCCTACAACAATCAACATCTTCAACAACAACAGATTCAACAGTTTTAACAAAACCAGAGCTCTCTAGAGCACATAATAGCCTACAACAATCAACAGCTTCAACAACAGATTCAACAGTTTGAACAAAACTAGAGCTCTCTAGAGCACATAATATCCTACAACAATCAACAGCTTGAACAACAGATTTAACAGCTTCAACAAAACTAGAGCTCTCTAGAGCCACATAATAGCCTACAACAATCAACAGCTTCAACAACAACAGATTCAACAGCTTCAACAAAACTAGAGCTCTCTAGAGCCACATAATAGCCTACAACAATCAACAGCTTCAACAACAGCAGATTCAGTTTCGACAAAACTTGAGCTCTCTAGAACACCTAATGTAGCCTACAACAATCAACATCTTCAACAACAGGTCCAACAGCTTCAATAAAACTGAGAACATAATAGCCTACAACAATCAACAGCTTTAACAACAATAGATTCAACAACAACGGATTGAACAGCTTCGACAGAACTAGATCTTTCTAGAGCACATAATGTAGCCTACAACAATCAACATCTTCAACAACAGATTCAACAGCTTCAATAAAACTAGAGCGCATAATAGCCCACAATAATCACCAGCTTTAACAACAACAGATTCAACAACTTCAACAATAACAGATTCAACAGCTTCAACAAAACTAGAGTTCTCTAGAGTACATAATTACCTTCAACAATCAACAGCTTTAACAACAGATTCAACTGCTCCAACATAACTAGAGCTCTCTAGAGCACATAATGTAGCCTACAACAATCAACATCTTCAGCAAAAATAGATTCAACAGCCTTAACAACAACAGATTCAACAGCTTCAACATGTTCAACAGCTTCAACAAAACTAGAGCTCTCTAGAGCTCATAATAGCCTACAACAATCAACAGTTTCAACAGCAGATTCAACAATTTCAACAAATCTAGAGCTCTCTAGAGCACATAATAGCCTACAACAATCAACATTTTCAACAACAGATTCAATAGCTTCAATAAAACGAGAGCACATAATAGCCTACAACAATCAACAGATTCAACAAAAACAGATTCAACAGTTTCAACAACAAATTCAACAGCTTAAAAAAAATTAGAGCTCTCTAGAGCACGTAACGTAGCCTACAACAATCAACATCTTTAACAACAACAGATTCAACAGTTTTAACAAAACCAGAGCTCTCTAGAGCACATAATAGCCTACAACAATCAACAGCTTCAACAACAGATTCAACAGTTTGAACAAAACTAGAGCTCTCTAGAGCACATAATATCCTACAACAATCAACAGCTTGAACAACAGATTTAACAGCTTCAACAAAACTAGAGCTCTCTAGAGCCACATAGTAGCCTACAACAATCAACAGCTTCAACAACAACAGATTCAACAGCTTCAACAAAACTAGAGCTCTCTAGAGCCACATAATAGCCTACAACAATCAACAGCTTCAACAACAGCAGATTCAGTTTTGACAAAACTTGAGCTCTCTAGAACACCTAATGTAGCCTACAACAATCAACATCTTCAACAACAGGTCCAACAGCTTCAATAAAACTGAGAACATAATAGCCTACAACAATCAACAGCTTTAACAACAATAGATTCAACAACAACGGATTGAACAGCTTCGACAGAACTAGATCTTTCTAGAGCACATAATGTAGCCTACAATAATCAACATCTTCAACAACCGATTCAACAGCTTCAATAAAACTAGAGCACATAATAGCCCACAATAATAACCAGCTTTAACAACAACAGATTCAACAACTTCAACAATAACAGATTCAACAGCTTCAACAGAACTAGAGTTCTCTACAGTACATAATTACCTTCAACAATCAACAGCTTTAACAACAGATTCAACTGCTCCAACATAACTAGAGCTCTCTAGAGCACATAATGTAGCCTACAACAATCAACATCTTCAACAACCGATTCAACAGCTTCAATAAAACTAGAGCACATAATAGCCCACAATAATAACCAGCTTTAACAACAACAGATTCAACAACTTCAACAATAACAGATTCAACAGCTTCAACAGAACTAGAGTTCTCTACAGTACATAATTACCTTCAACAACCAACAACTTTAACAACAACAGATTCAACAGCTTCAATAAATTAATCTAGAGTTCTCTAGAGCACATATAGCCTACAACAATCAACAGCTTCAACAACGGATTCAACTGCCTTAACAAATCTAGAGTTCTTTAGAGCACATAATGTAGCCTACAACAATCAACATTTTCAACAACAGGTTCAACAGCTCCAATAAAACTTGAGCACATAATAGCTTACAACAACCAATAGCTTTAACAACAACAGATTCAACAGCTACACCATCAACATATTCAACAGCTTCAACAAAACTTGAGCTCTCTAGAACACATAATAGCCTACAACAATGAACAACTTCAACAGGAAATTCTACTGCTTCAACAAAATTAGAGCTCTGTCGAGCATATTATGTAGCCTACAACAATCAACAGCTTCAACAACAGGTTCAACTGCTTCAACAGAACTAGAGCTCTCTAGAGTACATAATGTAGCCTACAACGATCAACATCTTCAACCACAGATTCAACGATTTCAACAAATTTAGAGCTCTTTAGAGCACATAATAGCCTACAACAATCAACAGTTTCAACAACAGATTCAACTGCTTCAATAAAGATATAGCTCTCTAGAGCACATGATGTATCCTACAACAAGCAACAGATTCAACAGCTTCAACAATGAAAACCTTCAACGACAGATTTAACAACATTAACAATCAACAACTTCAACAGATTCAACTACAGATTTAACAGCTTCAACAATCAATAGCTTCAACAACAGATTCAACAACTTCAGATTCAACAGCTACTACAGTCAAGATTAATCAACAGCTTCAACAGCAGATTCAACAACAGTCAACAGCAACAGATTGAACATCAACATTTAACAGTTTCGACATGGTGATCAAGAGATTTAACAGCTTCAACAATCATAACCACCAATCAACAGCTCTAAATATACTAACAAGATTAGCAGATTCAACAACAGCTTCAACAATCAACAGCATCAACAACAGATTCAACATCAATGACAATCAACAACTTCAACAACAACAGATATAACATCAACAATAACAACAATCAACAGCTTCAACAACAGATTCAACAGCTTTAACAATCAATAGCTTCAACATTGTGATTGAAGCTGTTGATTTATTGGGGCAAGCCTATACTTACACAAGATAGACTGTACTAACAATCAACAGCTTAAACTATACTAACAAGATCAACAGATTCAACAGTTTCAACAATCATAACAACAATCAACAGCATCAACAACAGATTAAACAACATCAACAACTTCAACAATGTGATCAACATGTTAAACAACAGATTCAACACCTTCAACAATCAACAGCTTTAACAACAGATTCAACAACTTCAGATTCAACAGCTTCAACTATCAACAGCTTCAACAACAAATTCAACATCAACAACAAAAAACTTCAATATGGTGATCATCAGCTTTAACAACAGATTCTACAAGTTTAGATTTAAGAGCTTCAACAACCAACAGCTTCAACAACAGATTCAATATCAACAACTTCAACATGGTGATCAACAGATTAAACGGATTCAACAGCTTCAACAACAGATTCAACAACTTGAGATTCAACAGCTTCAACAATCAACAGCCTCAACAACAGCAGATTCAACAACAGAAACAGATTCAACAACATCAACAACAATTCACAGTTTCAACATGGTAATCAACAGATTCAACAGCTTCAACAATCATAATCAACAATCAATAGCTTAAACAACAGATTCAACAACTTCAACAATATTAACAACAATCAACAACTTCAACAACAACAACTTTAACATCAACAACACCAACAACAATCAACAGCTTCAACATGGTGATTAAAGGTATTGATTTATTGGGGCGAGCCTACACTTACACAAAATAGACTGTACTAACAATCAACAGCTTCAACTATACTAACAAGATCAACAGGTTCAATAGCCTCAACAATCATAACCAACAATCAACAGCTTCAACAACATCAACAACAATCAACTACTTCAACATGGTGATCAACGGATATAAACAACAGATTTAACTGCTTCAACAATCGACAACTTCAACAACGGATTCAACAACTTCAGATTTAACAGTTTCAACAATCAACAGGTTCAATAACAAGAGATTCAACAACAATCAACAGCAACAGATTCAACATCAACAACAATCATCAACTTCAACATGGAAATCAACAGCTTCAACAACAGATTCAACTACTTCAGATTCAACAGCTTCAACAACAGATTTAACAGCTTCAACAAGGTGATTGAAGCTATTAATGTATTGGAACGAGCCTACACTTACACAAGATGGACTGTACTAACAATCAACAGCTTAAACTATACTAACAAGATCAACAGATTCAACAACAGATTCAACTGCTTCAAAAATCATAATCAACAATCAACATCTTCAACAACAGATTCAATAACAGATTTAACAACATCAACAATCATCAACTTCATCATGGAGATCAACAGATTCAACAGCTTTAACAATCAACAGCTTGAACAACAGCTTCAGATTCCACAGCTTCAAGAATCAACATCAACAACAGATTTAACAGCTTCAACAGTCAACAGCTTCAACATGGTGATTGAAGCTATTGATTTATTGGGACGAGCCTACTCTTAGACACAATAGACTGTACTAACAATCAACAGCTTCAGTTATACTAATATCAACAGATTCAACAACTTCATCAATCATAACCAACAATCAAAAGCTTCCACAACAACAGATTCAACAATATCAACAACATTCAACAGCTTCACCAACAGATTTAACTACTTCAGATTCAACAGCTTCAACAATCAACAGCTTCATCAACAACAGATTCAACAGATTCAACGTGGTGATTGAAGCTATTGATTTATTGGGGCGAGCCTGAGCGAGCCCCACATAAACTGTACAGCAATGCCTGCAATAATATGGTGTATGTATGTATGTATGTTTGGTACGTCCGTCAACAACAATTAACAGGTTCAACATGGTGATCAACAGATTCAACAGCTTCAACTATCATAGCCAACAATCAACAGCTTCAACTATACTAACAAGATCAACAGATTCAACAACTGCTTCAACAATTATAATCAACAATCAACAGCTTCAACAACAGATTCAACTAATTCAACACCATCAACAATAAACAGCTCAATAACACCAGATTTAACATTGTAAACACCAATAACAATCAACAGATTCAACAGATTCAACAATCAACAGCTTAATTCAACATGGTGATTGAAGCTATTGATTTATTGGGGCGAGCCTACTCTTACGCAAAATAGACTGTACTACCGTAAAAGTTCTAATTACAGTGCCAAAAAATTTAATTCTAATCTTCAGTTGGCGCTTCTATTGGAGCCAAAACATACTTCTAAAGTCGATAGTGGCGCTTAAATTAGGGTGGTGCTTAGTGAATAGGACACTACATACAAAAGCACAGCGTTTTCTATTTAGTAAGCGCCGCTTTGTGACTGCAGTTGGCGCTATAAATAGAGTGCAACAATCGTCGTTAACCTCCAAGTGGCGCTTATATTAGGGTGGCGCTATAATTCGAACATTTACGGTAACAATCAACAGCTTCAACTATTCTAACAAGATTAACAGATTCAACAGCCTCACCAATCTATCCAACAATCAACGGCTTCAACACCAGATTAAACAACATCAACAACTTCAACAAGGTGATCAACCGTTTAAACAACAGATTCAACAGCTTCAACAACAGATTCAACAACTTCAGATTTAACAGCTTCAACAATCTACAGCTTCAACAACGGATTCAACAATTGTCAATAGCAACAGATTTAATAACATCAAAATTAACAGCTTCCACTTGGTGATCAACAGATTCAACAGCCTCAACAATCTTAACCGACAATCAACAGCTTCAACTATACTAACAAGAACAACTGATTCAACAGCAGATTCAACTACAGATTCAACAGCTTTAACAACCATGATCAACAATCAACAACTTCAACAACAGATTCACCAACAATCAACAGCTTCAATAACAACTGATTTAACATCAACACCAACAACAATCAACAGCTTCAACAACAGATTCAACAGCTTCAACAATCATAACCAACAATCAACAGCTTCAACAACACAGATTCAACAACTTCAACAACATTCAACAACTTCAACATGGTGATCAATTGACTAAACAACAGATTCAATAGCTTCAACAATCAACAGCCTCAATAGCAGATTCAGCACAATCCGATTCAACAGCTTCAACAATCAACATGTTCAACAACAGATTCAACAACAATCAATAGTAACAGATTCAACATCAAGAACAATATTATTAACAGCTTCAACATGGTGATCAACAGATTCAACAGCTTCAACAATCATAACAATCAACAGCTTCAACAACACAGATTCAACATCAACAACATTCAACAACTTCAACATGGTGATCAATTGACTAAACAACAGATTCAACAGCTTCAACAATCAACAGCCTCAATAGCAGATTCAGCACAATCCGATTCAACAGCTTCAACAATCAACATGTTCAACAACAGATTCAACAACAATCGATAGTAACAGATTCAACAACATCAAGAACAATATTATTAACAGCTTCAACATGGTGATCAACAGATTCAACAGCTTCAACAATTATAACCAACAATCAACAGCTTAGACTATACTAACAAGATCAACAGATTCAACAACTTCAACAATCATAATCAATAATTAACAGCTTCAACAACAGATTCAACAACAGATTTAACAACATCAACAACAATCAACAGCTTCAACATCAACGGATTTAGCATCAACACCAACAACAATCAACAGCTTCAACAATCAACAGCTTCAACATGGTGATTGAAGCTATTGATTTATTGGGGCGAGCCTGAGCGAGCCCCACATAAACTGTACAGCAATGCCTGCAATAATATGGTGTATGTATGTATGTATGTTTGGTACGTCCGTCATCCGCGCACCGCTTTATAGACTCTGTTCGGAGTCGCATGCAATCTTTTGTGCTGAAATTTTGCGCTCAGAAACAACTGCGACAGCATGCTCTAATTTAGTACATTTTTGTAATATTTCCCTCGTGGTGTCACATTTATGGATCAAAGATTAGCTTGTGGGGAAATCAGGATACGGCTAGAACGACAACAACAGCACCGTACCGTACCAGTGGAGGCTTCAGGCAAACTGGTAACGTTACATAGCCTCGGGCTCTTCCCACCCCTAGGCCCTAAGGAAGTGCTATACACCCCGCGCTAACACATGTTCGCTTTTTTCTCGCGCTTCGAACTTAGTGCCAATGGGCCAAACGGACACGCCGGAATTATCTATATAGGAGAACGGCTTCGGTGGCCTATACGGCGGACAGCATACTCGCTATAATTCTGTCATGGTAGCTATGAGGAACCAACTAGGGAAGTTCACTGCATGTGGACTTTCCTGCTGATAGCCGCTTCGTAGCGCTCGAAAAGCATCGATATTGCGTTTATTCCCATAGACGACAGTTTATTCTTGCCAACCAAGAAAGTGTGATACACCCCGCGTTAACACACGTTCGAGAGCTTTCTTGCGCCTCGAGCCTAGTGCCAATGGTCATGCCAGAATTATCTACAATATGGTAGGAGGTAAACATTCATATGGAGTTTGCTTTATATCTCTGACATGCTCACAAGTGTAGATCTAAAGTGCTTGTCCCGGCCCTTAATGCACCTGAGCATTGCTGATATTACTGGTTCACAGTGATAGTGAATACTTTTGAGTATGAAGATTTTCGCGGAAATCAGCATGGGCGCAAAAGAAAAGCTCAGTTCTAAGGAAAGACAGCGTTATATCACAGACAAACGAGCAGCACTAGATCGCGAGTATGCAACCACAGATAGGCCCAAGCACCACCTACTAAACGAGCCCTTAACCGTGGCCCCACCCACCTTCGTTCATGCAGGGCGTGCGCACAAAGTACCGCTAGTTCCGGAGGTAGAGAGCGGACAATGTCGACCATTACCGGACGAAGGTGAAAAATTACATTAAAAAATCGCGGCTGCGGTTATCAATATATGACACGTAAATGGCATCAAATGCATCATGAACATCCTTCTTACATTCTGCCTTAGATTTGAATATTCATCCAAAAATTGTGAAATACAACGTGAACACATAAAGTAATGCAATATATGCATTGTCCAGAAACTACCTCTGAAAGCTCTTTACAAAAAAAAAAAAAAAAAAATTGGTTTATGCTTATAATACGGTCAAAAAATTCTAAAAATTCTCCATACATTCTAGTATACGCATACCAAATGAAAAAATAAATCATAAAAAATTGATGCCGTTGTGTAATTTACAAATCATGAAAAATCTTAGCTACCATAAAAAACCAGCTTCTGGACCAAAATGAGAAAAAGTTGCAACTGTTTAGAGCAGTGTTGTGCAGCTTCTGTGTGGATACACATCACAAGAAATGAGATGCAGCTAGTACTTACATGGCCCCTACCTCGTGGCAAGTGGTGAAGGATTACGTAATACCGTTGGCCATATAAACGCAATTATGTGCGAGGCGGCCAGTAACTGCCTCCGTGCGGAAATACCCTACCCTACTCTATATGTATTCGCGATTCAATATCCAGGGCGCGGGCCCGCGGCCCGGCCGGCCTGGTCTGGGCCATAGGGTAGAGTCTGGCGCGCTGCTCTATACTGCGTCCGTGTAGCGCAAGCCGAGAGGACGGATACCGAATGTTGTAACTGTGTAAGCATGTTGCAAGCAACGGAGTCCGCATGTACCGTGCATATCGTACACGGAATACTGACAGAGTCCGTGTTACAGGTACGCCGTCTCCAGGCAGTGTAGCGCCCGCTTCTTTCATCAATACGGTAGACCGAGTAAATCCGTCCATATGGAGTCATTTTCCTGTGAGAACTATAGCGAGTATGTTGTCCGCTGTATAGGCTCGTTCTCCCATATATGCGCAATAGGCTTTTGCCAATCATTACTCTGGGAGAGGTGCGAGTAGGTGTGACTCGCACCTTCGACCTTGGCGCTAACGAGGAAAACGGTCACGCCGGAATTCATTATGCGCATTCCAATTACCCCTCTCACAATCACGTTAGAGAGCGTTGCCGATCCACTAATATAGCATAAAAGCCAAAACACTGAGGGTAATTATCCTTGTTGACATCATGGTAATGCATTCATAAGAATTTGTACAGCTCTTTGGCTTTTGTAAAGCTGATTTAGTTCAAGCGCTAACAGTAGGCCCAGATAAATAATGCTGGCATTTTTTTGAGCATTATAGGTACCTAGAAGCAATGAGCAATATTTGAGAATTATAAGCAACTTATAGTATAGCTATTGGTCTGCTGGTAGCCAGATATTGGGCTGCACCAAACTGCTGTTCTGTCAACTTGTGGTAATATGGAATGTGGATGTGGGATTTGTTACTAGCCAATTCATTTAAGTCGAGTCAAGAAAGTGCACTTGAAGACTACATTGAAGCTTCAGTTATGCTGCAGTATAACAGTTACTGACATTCACTTCGTATGCACTAAATTCATTGTTGATTACATGAAATTTGAGGAGCAAGAAATGATAATTATAGGTACATTTGAAAGAATTATAGGGCATGTTTGCCAGCATTGAAGAAATGAATTATCGGTAGAAAAAAAAATTATCTGGGCCTAACTATCAGCCTAAATCGTGATTTTTTCTGCCACCCACCCAAATAAAAAAGCTTACCTGACGGCCGACTTGTTGAAAATACCAAAGGACAGATTACTTCAGGTAGTCACGGCATCATGCAGGGCTTCTTTGTCCTCCGTTCTATACAGAGATGGGTGTGGCACAGGTCAAAATGACCAGGCAGGTGGCTGACCAAGCAGACTGCTGAAACAACGTAGTTTAAACTATTTGTCGATGCTTTCAACCTCCTGTAGGCCTACGTTCTTATTTACATAAATTCTACATATTATTACTGTGGCTTAGTAAGGTTCTTGTGGCTGTAAGTTACCATCCATACATTGGCCACGCCCACTTATTCTTTGTCAAAGATCGAAGTCGGTCCAACGCTTGATCGAAAGCACTCCATGATAGAAGTAATGTAGGGGTAGATTCAAGTTCTGATTCTTTCAAAAATCACTTGAAACCAAACCTTCGCGATATTGAGAGTATGCTATATTGGAGGCATGGTTTCAAGTGACTTCTAAAAGTTTCATAACTTGATTCTATTGCCACGTTACTTTTATCGTGGAGTGCTTTTGATCCAACATTGGCAATTTTGACCTTTGACCTCTACGTAATGTGACTATACGGGCCGTGAAGAAGCCGTAAAAAAGCTCAGCACACCTTTTTGTGCCGCGATGTTCTTCAAAAACGTGAAAAACATCAACAAAAATCGCTACATTCCCATTGGGCATTCATTACGCGATTTACCCCATTGTTTTGTCGATTTGCGTGCGATAATACAGGCCTGTATAACCACCGCCATATAATGTGGAGGAGAAAACTTCTAGCGCCCTAAATTGCTTACATGTAGACTGACGTATGGAAGGAATACCTGGGGAAATGCTTCAGCTTTAAATTTTCAAGTGATAACCCTAGCAGCCTCGTACCTAGCGGCCCTTCCCAGCTTTTCAATGTTGCATACTGAAAAGTGGGAGGCCTGGCAGCAGAAACCACGACTTTGGCTCACGATGACGCGAAGACAAGCGGTCTGATGGTTCCTTCGAAAAGCCAGTCTTTGCTAGCCACACGCTATCTTAACAAGTTTCACTCTTTATGGTCTTTATGGATCGTACTACACTCTGTATCTAGCGTTTGAACCATACCTCTCGATCGTTGGCGACAAGAGCCCTCAAAATCTTCGTGACTTTCGACACACTGGAAGGTCTCACCACGCGTTACGCCATGCACGTGACTTGTACAATAAATTGCGCTACACTTGTACTGTCGATTGCGCTTTATCTCGAACGCCCGTGAATGCGTTCGTGTGAGCGTTGAACAAACGAGATACTTCATTCGCCACGTAAAACCACGGAAAACGATGCGTAAGCCAACTGCTTGCCCAATGATTGCGTGGCATTCCAACCCATACGTTAGTTTTACACTCACACGAGGGCAAGGCTACGCTCACAGGCAAGCATTCACTGATGTTCCAAGTGAACAGCAATCGACAGTACCAGGCATTCCCGCTTTTCAGCGTGCACCATTGAAAAGCTCTGAACGGCCTGAGGACGAGGGTGACGCAAGGGCAAGGCCAGCACAATTTGTGACGTAAACTTACGCTACGTTTTCAGTGGCTTTAAGTGGCGAACGAAGTGAATGAAGTATCTCTCACGTTTTAGGCTTACACGCACGCATTCACGAGGATTCGAATGAAGCTCAATCAACGGTTGAATCAGTCTCTTCTAGCTTTTTGTTGCGACAAGCATCGACGCGGTGTGTGAACCGACTTTAAGTTTAACTGCGCTACTGGTATGCTACAGTGTATACTTAGAGTCTACTAATAAAGAGTCTCTCTCTCGATTGTGTGCTACGCTATGGCAATTAAAAAAACAGCAGAAAGCAGTGTACCGACCAATTTCCTTATTATTTCATCGATAAGGAAACTTCTTACTTCGTAGTAAAGTATACATCAACAGCGCAAACTAGAAAGGGAAATTCAACCATAGATAATAGAGAGGAAGGAGGGATTGGAAACGCGCGCATACCCTGTAGATATATGCTCGTCGCGGTCACGTGACTTCATCTAAGTTCACGAGTGGCATAAAACCACATCAAGGCAGCCTTTTCGGGCCTTGGCAAGGGCGCCATGTATGCGTATCACCTTTCTAACCAACCTACCAGAGATCTAAAGCCAAAAGCCAAAAAAATTAGGCTGTTTTCAGAACGGTTTTGTAGCTACCACTCACAGATTGGCTTTGTGTACTTTTTACGAGACCTGTACATAGTGAATAGATTCTTTCAAGGCCTGGCATGAACTATCGTCACATAGAGAATACAAACATCGCCTTCAGGTAAGGCCTTTCTTTTCAAAATGAACACACTAAGCCCAGATCTGTTGTGAGCCTGGGTAGACTCCAGCGTTTAAAACGCTCGCTGGGGAACATACCACATCAACAGAGCTCGCGAATGCTTCAGTTACACTCTGTATTCGACTGTGAACAAGGTCCCATCGACTTTTCTTCTGGGTCGATCACCGTTTGTGAAGGAAAAGTACACAAAAGAATTTCAAGCGTGTACAAGAGCAGGCGCGACTACCAAGACCGTTCAAATCACTCTTTTCATTGCTTGATCCCTTGTTCGATAGCACTACACTTGTTTTTAGTCGGGTTACTGTTGAATACTAGGCTGTACAAGGCCATAGGAGCTTGTACTATACTGTACGATACTGACTTACAAAGGGGGGCGTGCCGTGACGAGCATGTTCCGTGACGTCACTATAGAGATATATGCGCGTTTTTAATCCCTCTCTCTATTATCTATGATTCAACGGATTTCATTGCAGCATACGCACATTAAATAGAGGATAGTGCGCTGTCTGTGCTGCAGCGCAGACCCTACTAGTAGGGAATTGCCCTTTCTAGAGTGCGCTATTGATGTACACTTTACTAAGAAGTTTCCTTTTCAATGTGTACGTTACTTAGCGCACACAATGAAATGAAATTGTTGATACACTGCATTCTGCTGCTGTATTACGATCGAGAGGGCGACTCCTTACTAGCCCAACTGCCCAATGAGAATGTAGCGATTTTTTCACGTTTTTGTAGAACATCCTGGCACAGTGCTGGCATTTTTACGGCTTCTCCACGGTCGTATGGTTACATCACGTAGAGGTCAAAGGTCGATATTGCCTCGAAAGCACTCCACAATAGTATCAAGTCCTGAGACTTTCAGAAGTCACTTGAAGCCATGCCTCCAATATAGCAATACTCTCAATGTCGCAAAATGGGTTTGATGACTTTTGAAAGTGTCAGGACTTGATTCAGCAGTCTGCTCGGTCAGCCACCTGCCTGGTCATTTGACCCGTGCCACACACATCTCTGTATAAAACGGAGGACAAAGAAGCCCTGATACCGTGACTACCTGAAGTAATCTGTCCTTTGGTATTTTCAACAAGTCGGCCGTCAGGTAAGCTTTTGTATTTGGATGAATGGCAGGAAAAAATATTCACAATTTAGGCTAATAGCGCTTAAACTAAATCGGCTTTACAAAAGCCAAAGGGCATTATTATAGATTAGGATGTACAAATTCTTATGAATGCCATACCATGATGCTAGCCGGGGTAATTGTCCTCAGTATTTTGGCTTTTATGCTATATTAGTGCATGTACAAGATCGGTCACGCTTTCTAACGTGAATGTGGGCGTGGTAATTAATTCCTTCGTGAACGTTTTCCTCGTTAGCGCCAGCGTCGAAGGTTCGAGTCACACCTACTCCTCGCTATACTTCTGTCATGGTAGCCACGAGGAACCCGTTAGGGAAAGTCTCTGCAAGTGGACTTTCCTGTTGATAGCCGCTTCCTAGCGCTCGAAAAACATCGATATTGCGCTTATCCCCATAGTTGTCTGTATATTATTGCCAACCAAGAAAGTGTGATACACCCCGCATTAACACACGTTCACGACTTTTCTCGTGCCTCGAGCCTAGTGCCAGTGGTTAAACGGTCACGCCGGATTAATGTGGTAGGAGGTAAATATTCATATGGAGTTTTTCTAACATGCGCAAAAGTGTAGATCTAAGGCGCTTGTCCCTGTCCTGAGCATTGCTAATATTACTGGTTAACAGTGATAGTGAATATTTTTGTGTACGAAAGGTTTGACGGATTTCACAGCATGGGCACAAAAATAAATACAACTCCAGATTATTTCTGCTCAGAAACATGTGATAAAGCTTTTGGCGACGCCATTCCGTAACTGAAATTTTACAAGTGAAAATTCTTGCGGCCATGTAGTGAAATACTCGAAATTTTTGAAAATATACACTATCACTGTAAATCAGTACTATCAACGACAGACAATATCCTGCAAATGAATCGTCAATTGTTACCGGTGTCATAGCGGATTTGTTCCGCCGTGCCAAGGTTCCGGCGGAATAAATTCGCTGGCGGATACATTCCACCGGAAAGAATACGCTAGCGTACATATTCCGCCCGGATAATCTACGCGACCGCGTAAATATTCCGGCCGGCGCAAATGTTCCGCCTAGTAAAATGTGCTATTACACTTCTCAGTTTGATATCACTCGCTTTAAAAATCATTACTATGCATGGGTATGAAGATGGGCTGACCTAAGATAAAGTTTAACAAATGTAAAAGTAAAGAAAAGTGAACCATGCCCATTCAGGACACATGAAGGTCAAGGCTTATAGAGATTGCAGAGTAGCTTGAAGAAAGGAAGCGAACAAATACTTCACCGTCTTCAAATTTTTGTGTACTATAATATCAATGATTCGTTGTAGCCTTCTGTGGACAATCGCTTGGACATGCATAAAGGCACATCCACACCAAATCCATGATGTGCGCATGTCACTCTGCGCCAGTGCAGAGACGTATGAAGTGGTTATGCCACTCCTGAGGCCACCAGAGAAGCTCCAATAATTATTAAAATGGAACATGTACTTTGACTCTGGTTGCACCTGTGTCAAAGAAACATCGACCGTTGCCCATCCGGAACAAATTTGCTGATTTTCTGAAAATCCGGAACAGCTCCGCTAGCGAATAAATTCCGGCGGAACAAATTCGCTGTGACACCGGATGTGAGAATACCCGGCGTATTGTGCGCATATGGCACAATACGCGTTCTTAGTACCACAAGTAAAACAATGTCAAAGTCCAGTTTTTGTCATATTTATGCCAAAAATCTATTATCCTTTGCCGTCACCTACGGAGGGTAAACGTAAGTTACCAAGGCCTTCATTTCTACCCACGTAGTGTACGGCTGCCGTACACCGAGCCCGTTGCTAAGGGAGTTATTTAGAATTCCCGATCGCCAGCTCTCTGGATACAGCTAGATTCGTCGAAGTACTGTACGTTCACTCACCCTTTAAGCTTCTTAGGCATCGAAAAGGAAGCGGCTCTCGTTATGGACAACTAAGTTCGAGACTAACTTGACCGTAGCGTTGGTTTCGAACAATCCGCCCAGGTCCATCTAATTGATTTACGATTAACGCGTAGTATACGGAAACCCTATACGCATAAAGAGCAACGTCTTCAGACCGTAATTTCTCGTTTTTATGCTTGTAGCGAGATCAGGAACAAAGCGCTCTAGCTCCAAAGTGAAGTGAGCGCTCTGTCTCAGACTTGGAGGTAAGTTAACTTTTCAAAAATACAGCTAACTAAACTTTCATAGAATGGGAAATATGGCGGGTTTTCTCAGATCTGGTCACAATTATACATAAGTATAAGCACTTATACAAGCGTGTGCACACACATTCAGATTTGCACAAACACATACACACACATAAAGGTACAAACACACACATGTACACACATACACATTCACACACAAAAAAGATGCAAACACACACATGTACACACATACATTCACACACATAGATACAAAGACACATTTACACAAATAATGGTAAAAACACACATATACATACATACAGACATTCACACACAAAGGTACAAACATACATTTACACACATACATTCACACACAAAGGTATGAACACCCACATGTACACACTTACACACATTCACTCACAAAAAGGTACAAACACACACATGTACACACATACACATGCAAGCACACACATGTACAAACGTACATTTACACACATACATTCACACACAACGGTTTAAACACCGACATGTACACACTTACACACATTCACTCACAAAAAGGTACAAACACACACATGTACACACATACACATGCAAGCACACACATGTACACACATACATTCACACACAGATACATGCACACATTTACACAAATAAAGATGTACATACATACACACATTCACACACATAAAGGTACAAACACATGTACACAGATACACACATTCACACATAAATGTATAAGCATACCATGTACACACATTCACACACATAAAGGGACAACCACATGCATGTACGCACATTCACACAAATAAAGATACAAACACATACGTGTACACACATACACATTCTCACAAGGGACAAACACACATGTACACACATACACACATTCACTCACACAAAGGTACAAACACACATGTACACTTACACATTAACATACATAAATGTGCAAACACATACATTCATTCACACACAGATACACACACACACATTTACACAAATAAAGGTAAAAACACACATGTGCATACATACACACATTTACACACATAAAGGAACAAACACACACATGCACACATTCACACACATAAAGGTACACATGTACACACATTCACACACATAAAGGTACACACACATG
>OZ220047.1:0-193540 GCA_964291365.2 Stappiaceae bacterium | reverse complement strand
CTAGTCACTATCACTTAGCTAGCTTCATGGCTACTAAAACACAGGCTTAGTTTTCGATTCTAGTACCTATTGTAAATGGTTAAGACTATATTATTACGATTACAGCTACTTACCTCCTCAGGTCCGGTCTTCTTTTTCTTGATCCACTCACGACTCTGTCTTTTGCACGTACTGAACATTGTGTTGCACGGGTGGGTGGGGCCACGCCGGGTTAGCAATAAGGGATCGACTAAGTTCACCCTGTTTGAAACGGTTACGTCATCAGACCCGCCCACTCCAAGCGGCGCAGCGCAGCCTTGGCCGGCTGGCTAGGTATGGACGTACCACTCTAGCTCTGTGTACGTGTACGTACGTACGTACAAACGTATACAGTGCCGCATTGCACTTGTACATTGAACTGTACTGTACTCTGAACCATTTACAAATAAAGCACACTATCAACAAAGGAAATCAGAGAAGTTTGGTGGCCATGTGTCTGTCTGTGCCATGGCCTGAAGAACAGGTAGCGGTATAGCAGGAATGTTCACTCCTGGAGGAGCTTGGATTGTTCCATGTAGCAGACCTACTGCAAAGGTACGTGCACTCATCTTTGTGAGGGTAGTACAGGTAGATGTTGAAGCCAGGGGTACAGATTCTTGGGTAGCATCAGTTTTTGCTCTCTTAGCAAGTTGTAAGCCTGCATGAATATGAATCAGTGGAATAAAGATATCAAAGTATTGTGATGGTTCACGCTTACATTTGCGCTTGACACAGCACTGTTTCTTTCTACCAGGACCCCCAAATTTTGGTTTGTCCTTACAATTGATGCAGGTGCCACAATCTTCTTGTTCTGTGCAGCCTTGACAGTCGCCACATCTACCCCTCTTTCTATTCCCTATGTTATGGAAACATGTAAGTATAATGTATTTGTTATTATGACATGCATGACCTCTCATAGCCCTTTACATACCTGCTTTAACTACTTGAACAGTACCAGTGCATTTGGCCGCCTGGGTGCCATTGCTGACCACTTTAGCTACCCTATAGTTATGTAAAAATTATAATGGTACTAGCGTATATGTACATAATATGTACATGTGTAGTTGTCGTACTTTGAACTTTGATGTAAATCTGTTACATTTGGCTGTTCAGAATGTTTGACCTTTAGTTCCTATTATAGTCCACATAATTTACGTAAATAAAAAAAGACATATCTTTGATTAACATACCTTCCGTAAGCGATCAGCTTTGGCTCCAACTCTGTTACGAACCTTAGAGTAGGCTTTTTTTCTACCCCTTGGTTTAGGTTTGGGTAATCTACTACAGGAAAGATTTAACTTCATCCGTGCATATTTTCGTTTTGTACTCAAAGCTCGAGAAATCACTGAAGGTCGAAGAACTAGTTGTTCTTCCCGTGGTAGACCTGCTCTGAAGGTTAGTAACAAATGCTTGAGGTCAGCATCCAAATCCACAAGCTTGGTGGCATCAGTGCACAAGTACGTCAGTGATTCTAGAGACTTCAGTGTTATTCGTGCTCGTTCTCCAGCATTTTTTAGAGATACACTTCGTACCTACATTACAAGTGTATTCAACATAAACGTGTGTGTTTATGTATACTTACAGGCTTTGGGAGGTTCATTGCTGTGGCATTACTCTCAGCTGAGGGCTGTTCCTCGGGGTCTATGATTGATGGATCTGCTAAATTG
This sequence comes from Stappiaceae bacterium, assembly GCA_964291365.2. GTDB lineage: Bacteria > Pseudomonadota > Alphaproteobacteria > Rhizobiales > Stappiaceae > JBDWFY01. The sequence goes on along the minus strand of OZ220047.1, from coordinate 191,855 downwards.
TCAGTGGATGGTTGAAAGTAGTTATGGAGTGCCTGGGTGTCTGTGGAGAGATATGCACTCTGCAAGTAAGTTTGAGGGAGGTTGTTCCATTGCCAAGCTGGTCGATAGGTGAAGATAGCAAAAAAATGTTTGCATGGTATGTGATGTCTAAGCCAATCTTTACAAGAGCAAGAAGGCATTTGTTCCAAGTTGCTTTTGCCAAAATCAACCCTGTGTTTGCTTCCAGACATTTTTTCAACTTCAAATACTCCTTTTTCACTGTCAATATCATGTACATTGTCAGCTAAAATTTTGGCACTGTTAGTTCGCCTGTCCAGACAATGTATGATGACTGACCTTGGCCGGTCGTGCAAGTAGGAAGGAATATGACTATGATACGAGCGATACATTGAAGACTGTTGAAAATTTTGTAGCAGGTATTGTTGCCTCCGAGTAGGTAAAAAGTTTTCTACGATGATACTGACTGTACTAGAGAGTGTGGCCTTCTGTTTCCTCCTTGGCAAAAAGCTGTATTTGAGCAATCTGTTTTGTGCTTCTGTACCATTGTTTGTGTCGATAGCAGCATGGTAGTTGTTGTCCCTGTAAGCTCTTGCCCAGCGCTGTACATAATCAAAATAAAGGGGAAGGGGGTGGGGTGTTGGGCATTACCATCTACATGTACATGCATATACATTCCACTAACTTACTTGGGGTATTGTCAGCCACTTTGCTGTTAGCCATTCTCTCACTTGGTCATGATTGTTCCACACTGGTGATTGTTTGAGATCATTCACAGCCAACTTGTAAGCACTAGTAGGATCGGCATCATCTGTAGGAGGAGCCCAGGCACAAGCACGCAAAAATGTAAGCAGTTCTTCTGCTTCAGATTGACTCAATCCATGCTTGTGATCCCTAGCCCAGCAATCCCAGGCTTGCTCCCTGTGGAAATCACACAAATATACAGTAGTTGCTGGAAATATCTCTTCAAGGGCTACTAGCTCCGCCTCTGAGTAATCACTCATGAAGTATAGTGGGCTCCAATTGGGATTCCAGAGCTTAAGCTTAGCCAGGGCTTCAGATATGCTTTCAGCTGTCTCGCTTTGAACCACAAACTCTGCAACCACGGAATAACCCACATTGGTTTTGACACAGATGAAAAACAAAGCAAGATCATACTTGGTGGTTTTATATGTAGCATCAATCAAACTGATTGTATTGCCATATCGGGTTAGTAGCTCTCGTTGCCAATTGCTTTGATGTATCCAAAGCAGAGTTTGTTCATAGTTGTTGGTGTCTGTGATAATTCCAACTCCATCTCCACTATCAATACCATTGAAATGACCTTCAGCTCTCTTTTCTGTAGATTCATGAGCTGGAGTTGAAGAATCCACATCCTTTGCATCCTTGATAAGGTATGGTCGAAAAAAATGTGTACTTTCTGGGTCAGAAATTTTCCATTGGTCAATTTTGAGACGTAAATTTTCTTGGTCAAGGCAGGATAACTGAAGGGCTCTTTTAGCCATGTAAACATGGTTTTTCAAATCATTATCAATAGGAAAGTATGCTCTGTCATTAGGATTTGGTGGACTTTCCCTACATAGATCATGCATAACATAGTGCCGTAAAAGCCTTCGAACTTCATGAATTTCTGTGATTCCCTCAGCCACTAATTCTGCAATTTTTGCTGCTACTTTTTCATTCATTTTCTGAGAGAATCCAGCAACTCCGTTACCTGTTGGATGACCAGTGTGAGCATCTTCTGTTGGAAGGGATACAAAATAGACTATGCGTGTGGCTACACACTTTTCTGCAGATAGATCTGCTTTAAGCTCAGACATTCTTCTTTCTCGAAGGGTACGTAAAGCTGCTTTGCCCTGAAGCTCCACTTTGTATTCTGGGTATACTACACATTTTTTAATCATAATGTGTGCATGGCAGCCCTTCTTTCTACTTCCCTGAATTAGTACTCGAGAGCTTTTGCGTTGTTTGTCTTTATAATATTGAGGGCCAAATTGACAGTCTAACTGTCGAGTTTCGGCTATGCAAAATGGTGTGTTGTTTAGCTCCATTCGTCCATTGGACCAAAATAGCTTAGGAACTGAATTCTGTATTATAAAAAAAAATAATTTTTTCTTCCCTTTATGCAGGAGATATTTGGCTAACAGTGATTTTCAAAAGTTATTATTACTTTGTACCTGTACTGTTTACCTTATTTTGTGTGTCTGTACTGATATTCTCTTTATCGACTGATACTGTGTTTCCAGAGGATTTTGATGATCTACGTGTACCATAACAAGTCACTGTTGCCTTTGCATGTGATGAGAGCAGCTCATCAAGATTACTGACCCATCCCTCATAGTAGGTACCATTGCTTTGAAGTCCATTGCTTTGAAGTCCCTTGCTCCAGTCCATGATAATGTGGCTCATAAATTGTATGTACCTACCAATAATAGAGGGTTTATGTTCGAAATGAAAGTAACTTTAATACTTACAGTGGAAATCTGTACACAGGGAGAGCTGAGTGTTGATGTGTAGGCTACAGAGACAGTATAAGCCAAAGGGAGAAAACAGCACGCAAAAGCTCAAGAGTTGATGGAGTCGAACTTGGCGCCAATCCGCGGGAGAGCACGTGGTGGCACTGTATACGTACGTATGTACATACATACCTAGCCAGCGCAGCCGCGCCGGGCAAGGCTGCGCTGCGCCGCTTGGAGTGGGCGGTTCGGATGACGTAACCGTTTCAAACAGGGTGAACTTAGTCGATCCCTTAGCAATAAATGGCCTAAGGTCGTCACGGTTGCAAGCGCGTAACTACTGGCTATAGCAACCGATCGCGTTCAAACTCGCGGAGTGAATGAACAATGCCCCAACGTATATGTGTGCTTATAGCATCGTTGCTTGGTTACAGTGCCCTGTTTAAAACAAATACTTTGCTCGGTTACAGTAGCCGCCATTAAGTACAGAGCAAATGGTTGCTCTGTTACAGTGCCACGCACACCTACCGGCACACAGCCTAGCTGCTCAATTCTTGACGAAAACATAACGGAGTGACTACGGCCAGCACGAAGGGGACACCACTTGTCAATGTAAGCCAACATAACAGGAATGATATGTTTACGACACTCCTCGTTACTGGACAAGTCTGTCACCTGTTCGCAGTGTGTCTCTACCGTCTTGTAGTCTTCAAGTCTCGGAGAAACTTGTCCGTCACTGCTGATAACGCAGGCATTCCATTTTCCTGTGATTCGTGTACTCTGTAGGGGGTGGTGGCGCTGATCAACAATCTCCATTGTTGCAAACTCGGCCCCCCTTCCCAGAGGCAGCATCCTTTGGAGTGCAAGTTGTGCCCGACCAGACTGGCGTCTTGGTGTTTGTCGAGCTAACTGCTTGCAGGCAGTGGCCAGATATTCCTCCGCTTCAGTCGTGTCCATTTGGAGTACGTCGTGGCAGTAGCACACAATCGGTCTCAAGTTCCCTGCATTCGACACCATTGTGGCTTGCTTCTTGTTGGATGCACTCTGTACAGTGCAAGTGTAGGAGAACTATAAATAGTAGCATGAGACATCAAATCATTCATTCGGATGGCTATATTACCAGTTGTGGGAAAGGCTATGGCCACTCCCTAGATTTTGAATACTAGGTTAGAGCTTCAAAACGATCTCATTATAGCCAAAACATGGAGATCGAATTAATTTTAATGACAAAAAGAGGCCTAATAGTCAAAAGCAAAAGTGTGAACAAAAATTGAGATAAAGTGGTGGCAAATGATGGTATTAAAGAAGCGGTGCTACAGAAATGGATTTGTTGAAAGAGTAGAGTAAATGTTTATAGGTTGTATGTGATATAAATTTCCATTCTTCAATGTTGGTCAGGTAGGGAAATCTACGTTCAGTAATTTACAGTGTTTGATAAATTCTTGCCTTTCCTGAGCATATGAACGACAGTTCAACAAAATTGGATGTTCAAACTAAACTACTGGCTCTTGATTTTGAATACTAAATAGGTTAATGAACCACCAATGAGGGCTCACATTGAGCGAGTTACCTTAACTCTCCAAGATACAGCCATAATTCTCAATGATGGATTGCCAAAGCGAGCGAGGTTTGGATCTAAGAGCTCGAGGAAGGTTGGTAGGAGTGGTCGATGGACAGCCAATACAAAAACCGCCGTACTGCGGTTAGTTGTCCGTCGATGATCCCTAACGAACACGGCGCATGCGCTTTAGACTCGAGACCTTTATCCAAGGGGTCTGAGAAATCTATCAGCGATTTGGCTGGTTATATTAGCAATGGTGGGACAGGCTATGTCCACTCCCCAGATTTTGAATGTTGTTGAATCTCGCATAACGTTTTGAACGCTAATGAACATCAAAGAAAGGACTCACATTGAACGACTGAATTCAACTCTCCAAGATAGAGCCATAATTCTCAATGGTGGACTGCCAGAGCGAGCGAGAATGGATCTAAGAAGGCCAGGCGCATGCGCACTTCCTTAGTGGTCGTCGCAACGGTTTTTCTCTTGGTTGTCCAACGACGATCCCTACATTGTATGCGCCATAAACTGGAGACCTTCAGCCTAGAGGCTTGGGGAATCAATCAGCTAGTTGACTGGCTATATTAGCAGTGATGGGAAAGGCTATGGCCGTTTTTGAATGCTATACGAATACATAATTTGGTTGAGAACACTAAATAGCCCACAAAAATGGCTCACATTCAGCGTCTGATCTTAACTCTCCAAGATACAGCCTTAATCTTCGATGATGCATTGCCAAAGCGAGCGAGAATGATATAAGACTTAAGGCGCATGCGCCAGTTCTGTAGGGATCGTCGACTTAGACCTTTAGCCCAGAGGCTTGGGAAGTCAATCAGCGATTTGCCTGGCTATATTAGCAGTGGTGGGACAGGCTATAGCCACGCGTAGCCCAGAGGCCAGAGAAATCAATCAGCGATTGGTTGACTATATAAGCAGAGGAGGAACAGGCTTTGACAACTCCCTATATTTTGAATGCTATGTTTGAACTTCAAAATGAACTTGTATAGCCAAAACGTTACGATCGCCAAATAACAACATTTCTTGACTCGTCATATCCACTTGCGGCTAACCAGTGGGGCTTCCTACCAGGGAGATCGACCACTCATGCCATGCTTTCTGCTGCGCATGATTGGCTCAGCAGTATGGAAGATGGCCATGAAATGGGGGCCGTATTCTTTGACCTCACTAAAGCCTTTGATTCTGTGCCTCATAGGCAGCTAATTTCGAAACTCAGAGCTATTGGCTTGGACGACTACCTGGTTTCCTGGATCACAAGCTCTCTCGCTTATAGAAACCAGTCAGTGGTCCTACATGGTGAAACATCTGACCTGCTCCCTGTAACATCCGGCGTACCTCAGGGATCAGTGCTTGGTCCACTGCTGTTCTTGCTTTATGTAAATGATGTTAACGATGTGGCCTTATCAGAACTTCGGGTACAAAGCTAATCTTAAGCCCCGTTTACACGCAGCGTTTAACTCGGATTGGAATCCGGATTAAACTAACTCGCATACGTGTAAACGCGTTAACTCGCATTCGAATCCGGATTACTTAACCCACCTCAGGATGTGGGTTGAACACGGATTGAATCCGGATTAGCCACGAAGCGCTTGCGTGTAAACAGCTGACCCGAGTTAAGCCAAAGTGGATTACATAGCGTACCACCACAAAGATGAGTACTAGCGCCACAATGAGCTCTTCGTGGTCTGACAATGAGGTCAGGTCACTCATTGTGCCATCTGGGGAGAGTATTCCAGAAGACTTGATGGACCTGCCAGAAATCAAGCACAGTTTTTGCACAGAAAATGTACCGGAATACAACAAAGATTGGCAACAATGTAGAAACAAAGTTAAGAATCTTAGAGAGTACAATAATTTCATCAAAGAACTCAACAGCATCCTTGGACACAGGCTGTGGAAGAACCAGTGAATACTGAAGAAAGAGAAGCAAATGTTAACAACAAAATGCATAAAATACTACTCTACATACCAGTTGCATCCTTATCCATTGATATCGATGCTGTTCGAAGTATGTGCACCTCTGAATAGTGTACTACTTCTAGCTAGTGGCTAAGTACCAACAGTACCAATAGAAGAGAACCTGGGAATGAAGCACGTGTGCATTGTTAGGTATGCATAGGCACACACACCAACTCACACATGTATACCCTCTCTCTTCCCCCCTCCTCTCCTCCCTCTCTCTCATACACATGTGCACATGTACACATGTACATACAGGCATGTACAAACATACTTGCGATGTGTTATGTAACCTTGTTAGGAAAGCTTTATAGTTGCTAAAATCTTGGTACTGCATATAAAGGTACACAGGTCTATAGCCAGATTAAAGGGGGATGCATGTGAAAAATATGCGGGCTGGTGGACATACGAGTGACGTCATGATTTTAAGTTCAGTATGTTCATGCTCAAAAACTCACATCATATCTAGTGGGGTGGCACAACCTCTTAACTTTTGTTGGTGACTTGTGTTGAAGATGCCACTATGCATGCGGTAGTTTACAAGTTTCAGTCTGAAAGGGATGGGGTGCACATGCACCCCCTGCCTACAGGCCTGGTACATATACAATGTCGTGATAGCATTTAATCGGATAAGTAAGTGCATCAGGTGAAGACCTGTGTCATTCCTTTCAACGGTCAGTCAAAGCTGGTCACATACATGTAAATATGCAAACAAATGTAATGAAACACAGATTCTCGATTCACTCGTGGGGTGTAAATAACTATGCGCACATGCGTATAATTATTTTGCTCCATCATTAGCCTCATCTCCAGACCCATTTCCAGCAATGTTACATGCTCAAAAGCACCAGGGCACGTGAAATCACACAAAGCACGTGACAATAGTGTTGTACACAAAAAGTACGCTGATTTAGGTAAACTGAACGGGGCTTTTTATACGCCCAACAAGGGATTTTAAAGCCTCAAAGGATTATTTCTACAATGGTAGTAACTAGTTGTGCAGACTGCGAGCTGTACCACTCCAAAACCGATATGTCAGTATAGCCTTTACCCACCACAGACCTACTGTCTACAGCTCAAAATTTTGTATGCCAGGCCCTCCTGCTCTTGAATGTGTAACATTGAAATGGGTCTGGGACAAGACTACCCTCTAATGTACCTATCAATGAAATGCCCCACCTCCCCCCTCCCGGGGCAGGTGGGGGATTTGCCAATAGGGGGGAACTAAATTCCCACCCCTGGGGCCCAAAATTTTGGCTAATACCCCATTACTTTGTATACTATTTGGATATTATAACCTGAAAAAGTATACTAATGCCCCACCCCTGCGTCCAAGTGAGATGGTCAAAAGACGCACTAATCCCCACTTTGACCCGGGAGGGGGGGGAGTGGGGCATTTCATTGATACGTGCATAATCAGTTGCTCTGTTCTTTCAACCAGAAAGCTTTCTGATGCACTGGATCAACCATCATCCTCAACAATAATCGTTCAAGCGACTGCCTTCTATTGAACTCTCTCCTTCGTCTGTCTCTCTGCCTCTTTCTCTAATTCAATCTTTTCACTGCTCATCGCTTCCTCGCCGATAAATGGGCATGCACAGCACACTACTTATCCACCATTGTTGACTTATTTATGTTTAACAACGGTTACCAGGCAATCGGAACTATCATACACAAGCTCGTTACTTACAACACAATAAATACTTACATACTTACATTTTAGCCTCTTCTTGTACTTCACTCGAGCCGTTTTCTCCTTCGTATAGCAAGGGATAGCTGCTGATTCCTCGTGTTGAGCGTTTTTCCAAATATAGCGCACCTCAGGTGGTGGGGTTAACCCGGGTCAGAATCCACTAATTCGTTTACACGCGTGGTCGCTAATCCAGTTCGTGGTTCCGCGTGTGGACAGCGCTAACGCGCATTCCAACCCGGTTCAAGTAATCCGGATTAGAGCGTGTAAACGGGGCTTTATATGCTGACGATATACTTTTGTATAGAAGAATTTATACCGAGAAAGACTACGCCGTACTTCAGCAAGATGTGGACTCTCTTGGTGTGTGGAGTCTTCTTAATCGTCCGTCATTCAGTCCAGTGAAGTGTAAATTCATGGTGCTTTCCCGAAAGAAAGTAAGAACTACACCACCACCTCTAAATTTGCTCGGTTTTGAAATAGAGCAAGTCGACTCTATCAAGTATCTTGGCTTAACAATCAACGACAACCTATCCTGGTCTGATCACACCAGCAAAAAAGCAAGGAGGCTCATCGGTCTGTTGTTCCGACAATTCTACAACTGTGCCGATACATCTACTATTCGAGCACTCTATTTGACGCTCATAAGGCCACATCTAAAGTATGCAAACCAAGTCTGGTATTTATACCTTGTCAAGGACTGCAAGTTGTTGGAAGACGTTCAGAGGTTTGCCTGCAAGGTGTGTCTAAAGAGTTGGAACACAACATATAACGAAATGCTGGACACTTTAAATATCCCAAAGCTCGAGCAAAGAAGGAAGGCGCTCAAACTGTGTTTTATGCACAAACTTGTTGGAACCAATGCTCCCGTACTGGTGCCCCTATTTCCACGGCCTTGCGTATACACCACTCGCTACACCCATTCTAAACAGCTAAGCAGTCTAAGTGGTCACACTGCACAATACTTAAACTCTTTTTTCTTTTCCAAATTTATGGAATAACTTAAGTAGTGATGTTGTGTCCTCACCCTTCTCTACCTTTAAGAATCGTGTTTAAAATAAAATTGCATTGCTGTAGTTAATACAAATATTGTCACTGTATTCATTATTCATTTTAATAACTTACGTAGTCCTTTCATTTTCTGGATGTACATATTACTTATTAGCATTATCATGCTATTTTTGTGCATCCCTGCATTTTTATAATCATGCAGAATGATATTTAAAAATAGGCTTACGAACCACCCTCCCCCAAAATGGCTCCCTTACTTCTCCAAGATACAACCATAATCCTCGATGATCGATCGCCAAAGGAGCGATGGAGGATATGAGTCGAAGGCGCACGCGCAGTTCAGTATAGGTAGTCAATGGTTAGTTGTCCATCGACGATCCCTACAGAATAGCTGCATGCGCTGTTGACTGAAGACACCTAGTCCAAAAATCAGGGATACTATTATATGTATATATATTAGCAGGGGAGCAACGGGCTATGGCCATTCCCTGAATTAACCATAATTCTCGATGGTAGATGGCCAAAGCGAGCGAAAATGGATATAAGAGCATAAGGAGCTTGCGCAGTTTGGTTGAGGTCGTCGATTATTGATTATCCATCGACGATCCCTGCAGAACAGCGCATGCGCTGTAGACTGAAGATACTTAGCCCAACGATCAGTGAAATCAATCAGCGAGTTCGTTGACTATATTAGCAGAGGTGCAACGGCTATGGCCATTCCCTAGATTTTAAATTTTGTTTGAGCTTCATCGAATAGCCAAAACGTTACGATAGCTAAAAAGCCTAAAGAACCACCCACCAAAAGAGGGCTTACATTGAGCGACTGACCTTATCGTTCTAAGATACAACCATAATTCCTGAAGATAGATCGCCAAAGAGAGCGAAAATGGATATAAGAGCCGAAGGCGCACATGCAGTTCTGTATAGGGTGTCAATGGTTAGTTGTCCATCGACGATCCATACAGAACAGCTCATGCGTCGTAGACTGAATGTATTTACCCCAAAGATCAGGGAGATCAATCAGAGTGTTAGCTGACTATATTAGCAGAGGTGCAACGGGCCATTGCCTAGATTTTGAATGTTGTTTGAGCTTTATCGAATAGGCAAAACGAAACCATCGCTAATAGTTAGGGTCTCCACACCAAAAAATTGATCTCCGCCAATAGGTCTTTTGAGTAATTGTCAACATAAAGCAACTTGAAATAAATACTCATGAAAAATTTCACGCTGAAATACCTCGTTGTTGTTGCACAATTGCAGCTTGAAAACTCGGACCGCAACTTCGCGCATGCACGCAACTTGCGTATAATCGACGGAGTTAATATTTTATGACGTCAACTTAACCCCTTTTGCTCTATATTTTGCAAAAGCAAGTGACTATGGTTGAAGTTTATTGGCAAGGAGCGTGGGGTGCTGAGCTGACTGTTTCTGGGTTCTAGGAGCCGCAAAATTGTGAACTAGTAGAGTTTTAAATGACATCTGTATCAGATATCATTACATTGACCAGTGGTTAATTGACAAGATGCTTCCCTCAGGGTGTTGGTAGATTGTACCAGGCCTATGCTATCTGCAGACCAAGAGTAGTTCGATTTGAGATTGTTTTACCATCTGGGTAAAATCGTTTTCTATAATATTGTCCAATTGTGTTGTGTTTCCGTGTGATGTATGTCTAGTATACAATATTATGTGGAAAACCTTACAAACTTGATCATTTTTGCTCGCCACCATAATAGCATACTCTTTTGGAATAATTTTGGTGCAAATTTCGTGTTCATATCTCGTTCCTAACTGAAGTTATGGCTCAAAGTTGAATTGCAACTTTAATAAAAGCATTGCTGTGCTTGCTAATAGCAACATAGATTAGGTTAAAAATTTACTAGAACTTAGAATCTTTATTGCATTATAACTTTTGAACCGTATGAGCTATCAAGACGAAACTTTTACCAAAACACTCAGGATTGCCTGACGTTTCATTTGAGTGCTTCAATAAGCATTTTATGGCTTCAGTCATAAACTTATGTGGGGAGTGACACATTAGCCGCTAGAAATTTTGGGGTTTTCCAGATGGCAAGCAACTGTTTAAGTGAAGTTGACTTTGTCTACAGAATGTACAGGCCCCATACTATGTACCAACACCCTGAGGGAAGCATCTTGTCAATTGATCACTGGTCAGTGTAATAAAATCTGATACAGATGTCATGTAAAACTCTACTAGCTCACATTTTGGCAGCTCCTAGAACCCAGAAACAATCAGCTCAGAACTCCACGCTCCTTGCTAGTAAACTTCAACCATAGTCACTTACTTTTGCAAAATACCGAGCAAAAGGGGTTAACTTGACGTCATAAAAAATTTTAACCCCGTAGTCACTGCTCTCGATCTGAAACTTCGCGCCGCGAAAACCCCCATAAGGAAAGGCGGTAACTTGGGTTTTATGCCGGACAAAGCCGACTTTCAGTAAGATATACGTGCCCTGATATTGAAAAAAGCGATTAACGAAACTTTATTTCTGTGTTGGACACCCTATAATAGTTCAGTATTGGTCGTCAATGGCCATCGACGATCCCTACAGAACAGCTGCATGCGCTGTTGACTGAAGACACTTAGCCCAAATATCAGGGAAATCAATCAGCGAGTTAGCTGACGACATTAGTAGAGGTGCAACGGGCTATAGCCATTCCCTAGATTTTGAGCTTCATCGAATGGCCAAAACGTTACGATCGCTAAATAGGCTAGCGAACCACCGTCCCCCAAGAAAGGGCTCAAATTGAGTGACTGACCTTATATCTCCAAGATACAACCATAATTCTTGATGATAGATCGCCAAAGCGAGCTACAATGGATAATATAAGAGCAGAAGGCGCACACGCAGTTTGGTAAAGGTTGTCAAAGGTTAGTTGTCCATCGACGATCCCTACAGAACAGCGCATGCGCTGTAGACTGAAGGTACTTAGCCCAAATATCAGGGAAATCAATCAGCGAGTTAGCTGACGATATTAGCAGAGGTGTAACGGGCTATGGCTATTCCCTAGATTTTGAATGTTGTTTGAGCTTCATCGAATGGCCAAAATGTTACGATCGCTAAAAAGGCTAACGAACCCCCCCCCCCCCCCTTAAAAAAAGGGCTCAAATTGAGCGACTGACCTTATTCCACAAAAAAAGGAGCGACTGGCCTTATCTTTCGAAGATACAACATTAATTTTCGATGATAGATTGCCAAAGCGAGCTAAAATGGATATATTATCCAAAGGCGCACACGCAGTTCGTTGTCAAAGGTTAGTTGTCCATCGACGATCCTTGCAGAACAGCGCATGCACTGTAGAATTAGTTGCCTAGGCATAATACTGCAGATATTAAATGGCTTTCCACGGCTTCCAAATGCTAACACAGGAAAACGTAGCCGCGTGAACTGTGCACGTATACAGGGAGAACGAGGTCCGCGTTCGCGTATAGACGAGCTTGGAACGGAATCTCCGATGTCCAGGATAACGAGTACCGTTGTCGCCCGTATTGGGACCACTTTTTACGGACTATTTCACTGAGTCCGCTATCAGATCCGTGCTGAGTCCGTCTAGATACTCCGTTTTATCCAGTATTGTCCGTCGTGTGACTCCATCTCAATGATCCGTCGGTCCGATCGGAACGCATGGACCGCCTCCGTCTACTTGTACGTATCAACTCAGTCTGACGATCCCGTTCCAGTCAGTTCTATCCCGTCCGAATCATATCACATAGCGCATGCGTATAAATTTGCATTAAAATTACAATAATGATAATAATTATTAATAGCATAATAATGATAATTGAAAAAGAGAGTAGATACATCCACTCAGTTGGTGTAGTTAGTCAATCACAGCTAAAACTTGAATGCTTCCTGCTTTTTCTTTTCCTCTTCAGCACTTTTTCAGCGCTCTCTACCTCCAACGACATTCATAGTAGCCATGAACTGCCTCTATAATAAATAGTATTACAAATAATAATTGATGCATATAACAACCTACATACCAAGTCTTTATACAATGAGATGGACATTCATCAATGTTAGATACTTGCGGTACAGAGGACTGTGTTCCAAATATTTCCCCATAGTGCCCACTAAACTGTAGGATAGTCACCTAAATGCTTGGTACATGTACATCTCAATTGCTCACTCTGACGCACAACAAGTGAAGTTTCACATGTACACGAGCCTATTGCTCACACACTCTCATACCCTTTCAGCTTAAAGATGTGCCATCTTAACAGCAGGCTAGTTCTAAATACTTGGTACATTCCAATCGCTCGCTCCGATACACAACAAGCTGAAGTTTCACGTGTATGCACGTACATTACTCACACACTCTTATGCTCATTCAGCTTAAAGATGTGCCATCTTAGCTGAGTCTTACTGTTGAAAGATGTGCCATCTTAACAGCAGGCTAGTCCTAAATGCTCGGTACATTCCACGTACATTACTCACACACTCTTATGCTCATTCAGCTTAAAGATGTGCCATCTTAGCTGAGTCTTACTGTTGAAAGATGTGCCATCTTAACAGCAGGCTAGTCCTAAATGCTCTGTACATTCCATGTACATTACTCACACACTCTTATGCTCATTCAGCTTAAAGATGTGCCATCTTAGCTGAGTCTTACTGTTGTAAGATGTGCCATCTTAACAGCAGGCTAGTCCTAAATGCTCGGTACATTCCACGTACATTACTCACACACTCTTATGCTCATTCAGCTTAAAGATGTGCCATCTTAGCTGAGTCTTACTGTTGAAAGATGTGCCATCTTAACAGCAGGCTAGTCCTAAATGCTCGGTACATTCCATTCGCTCGCTCTGATATGCACGCACGTTACTCACACACTCTTACATGTATGCCCTTTCAGCTTAAAGATGTGCCATCTTAGCCGAGTCTTACTGTTGAAAGATGTGCCATCTTAACAGCAGGCTAGTCCTAAATGCTCGGTACATTCCACGTACATTACTCACACACTCTTATGCTCATTCAGCTTAAAGATGTGCCATCTTAGCTGAGTCTTACTGTTGAAAGATGTGCCATCTTAACAGCAGGCTAGTCCTAAATGCTCTGTACATTCCAATTGCTCGCTCTGATACACAACAAGCTGAAGTTTCACATGTACGCACGTACATTACTCACACACTCTTATGCTCATTCAGCTTAAAGATGTGCCATCTTAGCTGAGTCTTACTGTTGAAAGATGTGCCATCTTAACAGCAGGCTAGTCCTAAATGCTCGGTACATTCCAATCGCTCGCTCAGATACACAACAAGCTGAAGTTTCACATGTACGCACGTACATTACTCACACACTCTTATGCTCATTCAGCTTAAAGATGTGCCATCTTAACTGAGTCTTACTGTTGAAAGATGTGCCATCTTAACAGCAGGCTAGACCTAAATGCTCGGTACATTCCAATCGCTCACTCTGATACACAACAAGCTGAAGTTTCACATGTATGCACGCACATTACTCACACACTCTTATGCCCTTTCAGCTTAAAGATGTGCCATCTTTGCTGAGTCTTACTGTTGAAAGATGTGCCATCTTAACAGCAGGCTAGTCCTAAATGCTCGGTACATTCCAATCGCTCGCTCTGATACACAACAAGCTGAAGTTTCACACATGTACACACGCACATTACTCACACACTCTTATGCTCATTCAGCTTAAAGATGTGCCATCTTGGCTGAGTCTTACTGTTGAAAGATGTGCCATCTTAACAGCAGGCTAGTCCTAAATGCTCGGTACATTTGAATTGCTCACTCTAACACACAACATGCCGAAGTTTCACATGTACATACACATACACATTATGGACAAGTGAGTCATTGGGCATGGGAAAGTAGTAGAAATGGTATAGGACACTCTATTCACATGTGGCAGGACTTAATTCATAGATAAAGCTTATCAGCTTAATAATTAAACCTTGGTGTTAGCTATAGCCTACCAGGTGCAATACAATAATGTACACAGTGTCATCAGGGTTGTTTGCATTTACATGTAAGTTACAGGAATTAACAACCAAGCCTACACATATAAAGCTTAAAGCTTCTATTGTTCACAATGTATATACATGCATCACTTAACTTATAATCAGTCGTAGGTGTGGACGCCAACTATGAGGGCGCTGGCCACTGAAATGGAAGTCAGTAACCACAGTTTGGGGTAGTCTTTCTATAAAGAGATACAAACACTGGCTAAATACACATGCATGCGTAGCCTCGGTGTATGCATGGCATGCTGATACATGCATTTAGCTCTAGTGAGTGTATACCTAATGGTCTACAAACTCTTGACTTGACATCATCATGATCTCATCACTCCGAACTGTCAGACTCACTAACCGATCTGATGTGTGTGTGTGTGTGTGTGTGTGTGTGTGAGTACACGCGCGTGTGTGCATGCTATGGTTCATAATTTTGGCACTCAATGAGCTATTTCATAATTCACATATCAATAAAGAGTTTTTAGGATCATACCTGCATCTTTCAAAAGGCAAGCTGTGCGATGGATCGTGGTCGAGCCTGGGCTGTGAAGTCCGAATTCTGACTATAGAACTGCTCATCGCTTGTTCTCTCGACCTTTCTTGCCATTTCTTGTTGTAGAAGGTATCACGCGGTGGCGACTAAACATGGATTTGCTCACACGCCAAGAGCAATGCTCACAGAATATTTTTGATCGCTGAGCAATGAGTCTGTATTGCTGACGCCCTGATCTGAACTTTAATTATTGTAACCACACCTCTTCTATTAGAGCTATCTGCGCGGCGCAGCGCGCGCGATCGCTTTCAATTCGCGTACGCGTATATGTATTCGCGATTCAATATTCAGGGCGCATGGGGTGGAGTCTCGTGCGCGGCTCTATACTGTGTCCGTGTAGCGCAAGCCGAGAGGACGGATACCGAATGTTGTAACCGTGCAAGCATAGTGCAAGCAACGGAGTCCGCATGCACCGTGCGTATCTTACACGGAATACTGACAGAGTCCGTGTTACAGGTACGCCGTCTCCAGGCAGTGTAGCGCCCGCTTCTTTCATCAATACGGTAGACCGCGTAAATCCGTCCACATGGAGTCATTTTCCTGTGAACGCAATCACATACAAGACCTGTTTACACAATTATGGCATCACGATAAAAAAAGGTTAGCCCACACTTAACACTAATTGTAGTACATGTAACTTAGGAGTAGCCTTATCAATGGTACACTCAATCTTGGTAGATTTTGGAAATCTCATACTGAATTTCCTACCACCAGGGACACTGGGAATGTGTTGATTCCACTTCTCTTTGATCCTTACTTGCAGCTGCAACAAAAATCGACACATGATTTGGCAAAAGAGAATTTCAATTCCTGTCATAGTGGAACCCCTCTAGTCTGGACACCGTTGCAACCATTTAAGGTGTCTGGATTACAGAACCTGTACTCATTTTTGGCCATCATAATGACCCAATTAAACGAGGTGTCCTTATTACAGACTATACAATATAGAGGCATTCCACTGTGTACAATGAGAAACTTGAAGGTACCACTCTCAGTCTTTCTGGGATGGGTTAACTACTAATAGGACAATGAATGAATACTGTAGGAAAGTTACTAAATCAGACATTTGAATTTGTGTGGTACATACTCTCCATCACAGACTCACTTCTTTAGTTCTCCTCTTCTTGCTCTAAATAGAGAGCAATTTAGCATATCAACGAAAGATGTGCGATAAGTTATAACAAGAGTATGTAATAAGAGATGAGAGTATCGAACGCTCTATATGGTCCGTGTAATATGTTTTCGGAGAGTAACGTGACTTCCAGCCTTGCGCACATGACTAAGCCAAGTTGCTAAACACTCGATTTTTCTCAGGACTGCGATGAACAGAGGCGTTTTTCGTGAGTTTTATGCTAGATTCTTCATGAACGTTCGTTTTGTATCGCGATCTGCTCGCGTTTCAGCCACTATTGCACTCGCATTAGTTTGCACTCGAGGTCACGCCCATAATTCGTTATTTGAATCGAGCACGCTCATTGGTCAATGTTTGAATTCCTGGCGTGTGACTTTCTGAACACATAATACACGGACAATATAGCGTGTTCGATACTCTCTTCCTTATCTTACTATATGTGACCCGCTATGAGAAAATATACCATTTGCAATTTTTTTACGAAATTCGCGTTTTTGGTATGGATCGACGCAGAATTTACTGTAGAGGTCAACGGTCAAAGAATCAGGTTCTAAAAAGGTTCCTAGGCCGTGTTATGGCCTAAAAATCGTACACGGGTCACCCGTGTCTCAGTTTACAATTTTTCGAGAAACGGAGCGTTTTGTACGTACATAGCTCAACGTTCAATGTTTCCGTATACGCTCCGTGTCACACCGCGTGGTTAACCGGCTTAATGGATTTGCCGGGAAAGACAGCTGAGGCGGAGAAGAAGAATAGGCAAGAACACTAAGAAACTACGCTGCGTAGGTTCTATTTAACCTTCGTTCGTGTTAGGCTACGTGTACTTGTCCTGGGCCGGGGCGGCGTTGTCTTTCTGTGTGAAGTCTAGCGTTCTGGCCGGCATCTATGAAGGGAGATAAAAATGATGCTGGCTATGGGGATCGTTTCTAGCTATGAAGCTTTTTGTTTATGTTTTGGTAAGCATGGGGATAGTTGTATAGCTGTTGGCATACTAGATCTATACTCAAGGCTATAGCTAAGTGACCGTGCGCTATGTTTAGAGCACATTCAGTACAAGCGCGGCTTAGTATGATCTCTCTTGTTCAGGTTCTTTTTGTTACCCTGGCCAAAGGGCCTGGGACGAGCCTGGTCATCTGCTATTAACGGCCACTGGGCGAAAAGTACTAATTTCCATAACCATACTTACTTTTGGATAGATTTGGAAATATGGGATGAGATGCTCAATGACATTTCCAATTGTACAAAACATGGCAAAATATGTAATACCATGTATCCATACTTTGGAAAGGTTTGGAATAACGGAATAACATGTCCAATGACATTTCCAATCATACAAAACATGACACAATATGTGATACCATGTATCCACATGTTTTGTTCCATGAAGAAATCTGTGTAATGCATGTGCATGTACATGTGTACTGATATATACAAGAACAATATAGTTTTATTATAATAATATTATGATCTCATGCAGGTCATAAGTGGACAATTCAATAATTAGTTAATTGCATTTTACGTATATATACATACAGGATTCCAGTACAATACTACACAATTCATGCATCATAATTATTTATGCAACTGTTATAATATTAATGTTGGATGCCATCATAATCATCGAATTTTTAACATTACATTATTATAAAACAATTATACATATATTATTGCTAATATGTATGGTTATAATTATGATATGCATGAGCACAGCTACACACAAATTAAACAAGCAATAATCAATAATCTACTTTGGAGAAGCTATTGCTAGTTTGAGAATCTGACCACCTCTCGAGTTACCTTCAAGAATTGTGTTTCGCCAGAAGTACCTGACTCCTTCCTTTTCTGTTTGCAACTGTCTGACTGTTTGCTCTAAAGTTTCACATCTATCTCTAAAAAACCGTGCTTGAGAAAGAGCTTCATTTTCTTTTCGCAACATTTCCTTCAATTGATGATTTATTTCCACTCTGTCAATTCCGCTAAGACTATCTGGCAAACTTATGTTACGATTGTCTTTGGGAAAACTTGGAGAATGATCCACAAATGCTCCAAACTTCTCATGGAGTTCTGCTTGCTTTCTTGTTTGCATCCGGCGAAAATGTTCAGCCTGATCCATGTATACACGCCAATGATTCAAGAACACAGAATTTGTATCATCACTAGCATCTTCAGGGTTTGCATTTAGTTCTCTCAATTCCTCTGATGTAGAAGGTCGTCGTGACCTCTCAAAAAACTTTCTTTTCTTGTTTGCCCTATAACGTCGCCTTTTGTTGCTATTCGATTGTGCTGATCTGGTCCTTTTGCACAGCAAGTTAAGGTACTTATCTTATAATTTGAAAGACACACATATACACACTTCTCACTCTCACATAAAGCATGGTCACCAAGTCTATTATATTATATACTTTCCACCTACTAGACCCGCACAAAGCGTGGTCGCCGGTCAGAGACACACACCCTCTCACACTCCGCCTACTAGACCCGCACAAAGCGTGGTCGCCGGTCGGAGACACACACCCTCTCACACTCCGCCTACTAGACCTGCACGAAGCGTGGTCGCCGGTCGGAGACACACACCCCTCCCATTCTCCGCCTACTAGACCCGCACAAGGCGTGGTCGCCAGTCGGAGACACACATGTACACCCTCTCACACTGCGCCTACTAGACCCACACAAAGCGTGGTCGCCGGTCGGAGACACACGCCCTCTCACACTCCGCCTACTAGACCCGCACGAAGCGTGGTCGCCGGTCGGAGACACACACCCCTCCCATTCTCCGCCTACTAGACCCGCACAAAGTGTGGTCACCGGTCGGAGACACACACCCCTCCCATTCTCTGCCTACTAGACCCGCACGAAGCGTGGTCGCCGGTCAGAGACACACACCCCTCTCACTCTCTAGACCCGCACAAGACACACACCCTCTACTACAGCAAACTCCATAGCTATGATGATTAACGATTAACTACAAATTGCTTACCTTTGGTTCAGTATCAGGCTCAGAAGTTGCTTTCTCCATAACTGAATCAAAGTTGAGAGCTCTACATACAGCAGGAGGGGTATTCGCACTTGTAACTGACAGACCAGAATCACAGCTAGGGTTTTGGTCATTTTGTAAGTTCGTAGTGACCAGCTCATCAGACTGAGTATGCTTTGGTGGTATACTGATAAATCTCATACCTCTCTGTCGCAAAAGCCATTGCGATACCTAATACAGAAATTATTAATAGTGTTCATATTATATGCGGACAACGCAAGCAAACAGTCATTATTCATTATGTAAGTACAATAATTTAGAGTTGATTTTGCTAACCTTTCTTTTGGTACTTTCAACTTGCTCGTCGAATTGCCACAAACCGTCTTTCGACAACGTGGGCACAGGCTTAAAATTCGCCATTTTTCTAGTAGTACTATAGTGCAGTGCACGTGCCTGGGATCAAGGCGCGCAAATCTGTACCGTACCGTTGTCTCATGGTATTCACGTGATCGATGCTCCACCTCTAGCTAGCTAGCTAGCTAGTACGATGTGGCCACGCCCACACAAGGTGCTGTATATGTACTACTTTTTTGTATACACAAGGCCTGTACTTGTGAATAATTTGTAATTGACAAATAATGACAGCGTTTAATGTTTTAGCAGGAATTGTGGAATGTATTACCTAGCTATACTACCACATAAATTAAATTTCAACAATACTTTAAACCAGGTAGAGGTGATACAAAAAGAACCCTTTCTTCTGCACAGCCGGGTAGTGAAGTAGTGATGTTTTCAGCACCATTGGGAACAGGAATGGTACTATTTGCAGCAACACATCTGCATTCCAGTTTGTGAATAGGAAGAAACATAGCCGGACCTTCAGGGATGTGTTCATCTTTCCAAATTTCAAGTGGTTTCCCATACATAGAACGGCAAAAGTGCTCAGAATACCAGTAAACAGCTGCAAATAGATGCTGTTTGTAGCTTCCACCAGAGATACATTGGTGCGTAAAATAGTACAACACTTTACCAGGCCGCAAGGTGGTATCAGACCCTGTTCCGATGGAACCATCTGGTTTAGCCCATGATGCCATTACATACGCCGAGTTCTTTGTACTAGGGCTTCTAAATGAACCAAAATGTTGGTTGAAGAGAGTGATAGTTTTGAATACTCTGATGGTCCGCACCATTTGATCATCAACATCACCATTAAACAAAATGGAATATACAGCTTTAAGGTAGTTGTAATCAATAGAGCTTAAGGATGTGTATGTCGAAATTGATGGGAAAACTACCGATTGTATATCTGAGCAGCTAGCTGGAGTATGAAAAAGTTGCTGTTCATGTAACAGTGAAGCATTTCTGTGCAGTGGTAAGATTTTGTGAAAATGCTCTTTGTACATATCCGGTAGTTCAAGATGGAAATCATCAACTTCACGAAGGAATCTTCGCATTATTTGCTGTGTAGTGTTTCGTTTGTTTGTTGGGTAACTACCGAGGATACCATTGTACCTCTCAAATGAAAAGAGCCAAAATCCGTAGATAGGACCAAAATCCTTTACACATTCAGCAATATGACAATGCAGGTGCATATTTGGGGTAATAGCAAGGTTTCCATATAGATTTTCAACATTCTTGCAAAATTTAAGTAAAAGTGCATCCGCTTTTTTCAGTTCAGTATCACTTATTTCTCTTCGACAGAGAAAGTAGCAGCTTAGGACAAAGGCTTGCCAACAGCTGTAATGTGCTTGCGGCAAACTACCACGAAGTGCAAACATTGAATAAACAATTACCCAATTTTTCCACTGTTCAGCAGTGAAGCCACCAAATGAAGAAGCTATTTTCCTTGGTATTCGTCCAGTATCACTTGGGACTCTAATAGAATCAACTCGAGTTTGAATTACCTTCATTTTATCCTTAGTTATTATATCATTTTCTATCCATATCTTTTTCATTAATCGTTTAACTGTGCCCAAAAATAAATTGTGCATTGGATCAACAACTGTGAAGCGTATAGGATCAAAATATGGAAGTTCAGTCAAGACAGAGTACCTGATTCCAGTCCGTGATTCCAAAATTCCACTCTCGTTAGGGCTTTTACACTTCTTTAGTTTCTGACAGGTCGCTCTATGAGCATTTAAATCTCTAGTAGGCCAAGATTCTCTGTTAAATCCACTGCAATCCTTTCTCTTATCATTTACACTTGGAAAAAATTTCAAACATCTAGAGCAACCCAAATTGGCATTATGTCCCATGAAACCACATACTTTTCGAGCAGCTGGGATATCGCAAGCTACACACATCAATGCAAGCTTAAACTGAAGCTTGAATCTTGGAGATTCTGCTGTGAATAGCCTGACTCCGGGATGCCAAAATTCTTGCAATTCACGAACCAGAGGGACCATAAATGAGTATAAGCTTGGCTCATGTTCAAACGCTGGGATTATTCCAACTAGTAAAACGTTTTCCTGTTTGAACCTTTGATCACGTGGTAAATTCATTAAAGTAATATAAAATACACCGTACGATTCGGGAGTGTGCTTATAGGGCTGAAAAAAATCGAAGTTCAACATAACCCCATAGCATCGTTTGTTTTGAAGAAAGTTAGAAAATTTTTCAGATTTAAAATCGTTCCAAACTTGGCCATCATATACATCAGACATACAACCTTCTTTAGATTGTCGTTTTCGCCAGTGTTCAAGCAATTCTGTAAATCCAGGCCGATACAATAATCGTTGTAGCGAATGTTTTATGGATTGATACGCATATGTATACCGAGGTACATATTTTATTTTACCACCAGACATATTTACTTTTGTCAACAATGAAGTGCTACATGGAAGGCGATAGCTACGTTGTGGATGATTTGGAAATTGCACATGAGAACACCTTTTTGGAACTTTCTCTCCCATTTCATTTAAAGAAAAACAGTCTTCTAATTTGTATAGGGTAAAGCAAGTAGGGCAAACAACATAGTTTGTGAAAGATTCAGTGTCAGATTCCAAGTACTTTTTCAAAAGATACAAAGTTCCTGGCATATTAGCCACCAGTTCACTCAGTAAGGAAACACGGATCAATGAAGCAAGTAATCGTAAAAAGGTAGTAATAAATTTCAATAGCAACTCTACTGCCGCATCAGAGATAGTAAATAATGCTTGCCATAGGCGAACGAAAATCATCACCCTGCGAACAAGACTATAAACTTGTTTGTTAGTTTCACGTAGAGTTGGTGGTGAGTTCCCAGTCGGCTCAATTTCATTATCATCACTTTCATATTCTGAACTTGAGCTATCTGTAAGGACATAGTTTAGTACATAAACTGTCAAGTACAACTCTGTTGACACAATAATACTAGTTTGGCATGTGAATGCTGCACGCTAATTACCTTGACTCGGATCACCACCTTCACGTAGACTACTATCTTCCTGCATACTATCTTGATTTTCTGTGATCAAATGTAAAGCAAAAATCTTTAATCCATGTAGCTACTAGTGTTGTTTTGTTACAATTTCTTACCAGAAGGATCATTATCACCTCCGAGCATAGAGGTATCTTGTGTATTCTCAGACAAGGCTGTACTTTTAGAGCTGTGATCATCAATGAAACTTTCACTAGCGAAGCTTGAGCTTGAATCCTACCAGATTATGTCATAGCTATAATGGCAATATCTACATGTACACATTCTTACAAGTCATACCACATTCTACCCAACCAAAGTAGGCCAGTATTAAACTGAAACAAGAGATAGTCGCCACTATCGTAGGCCCTGTACAATGTACCGCGTGCATATGGTCGATTACAAAACTTACTTCAAAAGCAGTAGGCAATGCCATGTGCTTGCGATATGTACGCTTGGAAACTGTTTGATCACAATGAGGGCAGTAGCGGTAACCAACGGCAGCAATCTTTCTTGGAGGGCCGTCTTCACAATCCATGCTGGTCTCACTTCGTTCTATTTAACGCACATTTCTTTTTTCCCTATTTAGTGCACAGCTAAACGTCAGGGTGCAAAGGTTACTTTTGGCGGGTTGTAGCTAGTTACTTGTCACTCATGCAGCTGCTGCTGAGCAAGAAGATTCGAAGACGATGGCGGATGAGACAATGGAAGATGCTATGATCGTCATACAAGAAGCTTCGGCTAAAATTGCTCAAGTATCAGATAAGCTAAGTGGACTCGAAAACAACAACAAGGAAGTGGTGGCTGCTCTCAAAGACTTGAGTAACAAAGTGGCAAATTTGGAAAATAGACAATGTGCCTCAAAAGAGAAGAGTCCAATCAATAAAGCCCCCTTGCATATACGGGTGAGTATTAAAAATGCATATTAATAAAGTGATATTTGTAGCTAAAAATATTTGTGGATTTGTTCACAGAACCTTGTGCGTGCTGTTTACAAGGACTTTTCCCACACCGAATCTCATCAGTTTGTTCTGGCAGAGAGGTAAGTTTTACAAAATTGTGCTTTAATGATGTGTGATGGATTTTTTTTCCAGTTTTTCTGGAGCACATAATCAGCAAGTGACAACGTCTATAATGGAGGAAGTATCAGTCAGACACCCTAATGCAAAGGAAGATGATATTCGAGGTAAAGTGAACCATAATAGTAATGATCTTTAGTGAAATCAGAAATTATTCATTTTAGCTGCTTGTGCAAGATATTATCGTTCATTATATGAAGACCACAAACGAGAGTTGAGTGGCACTAAAACAAAGCACAGAGAAACACAAAGACGACTTGGAAGAAAGAAGATGGTAAGGTGGCGAACAATCCCCAGTTGAAAAGTTAATGTATGTACAATATTGTGTTGTACATGTACATGTACAGTACCACTCACTGGTATACGTAATTTGACAAATGAGTGTGAGTGACAGAGAGGTGTGTATGCTCTGCACGCTCGTCAAATTCTAGAGCACACGTGTATCTTGAGTACTCGCACGTGTGTACTCATGACGCAACCGCGAAAATGCAACTAATTAGAAGCTTGTGTATCCCTAGTGGTTCTTTCACTGCCTCTCTTCACTCAAACTTACTAACATTCACCAAAAGGTCTTGTGCACACGCGCATGCGAGTGCTGGATGGCAAAACTGCAGCTAGTTAGAAGCTTGTGTACCCCCCTACTGATTCTTTTACTGCCTTGCTTCGCTCAACAAACTCACTAATGTTCACCAAATAGTCATGTAAGCACGCCAACTGCCGCTTGTCTCAATCTTGCCTCCTTGTTGCAATAATTGGTACCCACACACATATGTACACGCGCGTGCACGAGTACAAGCACACACACGTCAAAGACGCATTCTGCACCTGCATGCAATGTACATGCCCTTGCAAATCACTACCTCGCTACTTGCATGTATTTGTCATGTTATCTGTGAGCGGTACTGTAGCTGGTAACATGGTTTGAAACCCCTAATTGCATGTATTATACTAAATACTAAATTTCTAAATAACGCACCCCTAAGTGTTTGTATAGAATATACAATGCCCAATAACTGTTGATTCAAAGGCTATAGCTATATACAACAATTCTAAGATGGACAAGACCACATATGGTGAGGCTTGTCCCCAGTACCTTATTTCAGCTTTTCACGGATACACTCTGAAAAGTAAGGAGGTTGGTATCTGATGTCATGTTTTGCCAGCTGCAAATGTCTTCAAGCGTGCTTTAATTAGAGTCAGTTACGTGGTTGCTTATGCTTTGTGATTGTAAACAGGTGAAGTACTTCTCTACTGTGATAATTTTGGAATTGAAATCGATATTTTCTGATCACCTATCACCCTTGCACAACTTTGGACCTGCAAGGTCATATATAATATGACATTCAACATGATGCTCCCCCTTTTTTCATGCGTGCATTTGAAATTAGAAAACCAGGGGATGAGGCTATAGTGAATGTACTATTGATAGATTCACTCTCTGTGAGCCATCCATCAATTTTATTTGATGTTGTAAGTAGAGTCTCTTATGCATTAATTTTTTGATATTGTTATTTGCAGAAGCTCCAAAATCGTCGAAAACAATTTCAAAGTGGAGTTTCAGAGTGGTCAACCTCACGCAAGGACCGTATCAAGTTTATTCTCGGTGAAGGATTACCATATATTTCATCAGAGGAATCGGGGGAGGAAGATGATCGGCCGGTCTATTTCCGGCGACCCCTTGCATGGTTAAAGCCAAAGTATAGAAGATCTCTGCGTCACTTGGACAAGCTCTATTATCAATCACTGTCGGCCAAGTCAAAGCAGATGTATCGTGTCAGATGTGAAGGAGAGCCTTCGCAAAGGTCACCACCTGCTAGCGCTCCCACCTATTTGCTGGTTGAAGATGAGGATGATCTCAATACCAGTATAAACTCTAATGGTGCTGAATGACACTTGAAGATGAGGATGACCTCAATACCAGTATAAATTCTAGATCTAATGGACACTATGGACTTGATTATGTATGCAGTGTCACGGGTATTCTCACGAGCCACACCTCACAGTCAAAAACTAAAGGAAAGATGGTCAGGTGACAAAGCACACAGTGAGTTGTCCTAGCTCTAGAAATCTGTATGTGGCCAATCAGATCCTTTCAAGTATAGCCACTGGCCACTATTTTACGGTTGTTTGTCGCGTTTAAAACAATGCAACTGGCTATGTGCATGGTCCTCACCTATTTTTGTGTGTGATCGAAGGATGTGGCTCGTGAGACTCACGACTTGATATAACTCAATATTATCCAATTATTTTTTTATGTGCTTATAACTGTATGAATATCAATTTTAATAATCACTATTCTCATGTAGACTAGTACACAATCATTAATTCAAGTACATGTACACAGTAGTGGCATTGAAATGATGGTCTATCCTATTGCATTCCACATATTTACAGCTGTGTATAGGTAGTCTCTAATATCTAGGAATGATGAGGAAAGACAGTTGAAATGATGATCTATCCTATAGTATTCCACATATTTACAGCCTGTATAGATGGTCTCTCCTGTTAGGAATGATAAGGAAATGTATGGAAAAATGGCCCTTCCAAACATTGTAAATATGGTATACATCATATTTACTGATTTATTGGAAAGGTGTGGATATGCTTGTAAATATGGTATTTCATACATCTTTCCTTTTGTATTGTAAGCCTGAAATATGAGCTGTTTGTCCAGTGGGCAGCAGCAACAACAGCAACAACAAAAACAAGGTGTAGTGTGATGATATAAATAATGTGGAGAGAGAGAGAGAGAGAGAAAAGAGAAAGAGAGGGAGAGAAAGAGATAGAGAGAGAGAACTATGAACATGTAATAAGCATAAAAAATAATTATTTATTAGGGCATGTTCGAGCATTGTACCCTGGTTGCCGACATGCTCCACAGAGCCGTGATCGTTTGGCTGGAGGCTCATCCGTAGCAGTGGTGGTAGTTGTGGAGGTGGCCCCAGCGGTGGTGGTGGGGAGAAGAGGAGTGGATGAGGGGCTTGAACTTGGTGGTGGTGTTGCAGATGGTGACCGCGAAGGTGACGAATCCTCTGGTGGAGCAGCTGGCCGAGGGCACGTGATGTCCTTCAAGTTCTCCGGGCAGAACTCACGGATCTTGTGGAACAAGTACCACTGCCGCTGGTTGGAGAGACCTGATGGAGGTAGGACTGGAGGTAGTTGATCTGCCACTGGTGACCACGACTTGACCTTCAAGATCGACCTCTTCACTTCGGTTGACTCAGCTCTCTCCTTCACAAAGATGTAGACTGGATGTGCTGAGTCAAACCGAAGGTGGTGGAGCTTCTTGATCCCGTTGTCTTTGGTGCAGAAGGTCTTGAAGTACTCCTGCCAGTCGTACGTGGTCACCAGAACACTCCCATCCTCCAATCCTGTTGGTTGAGCTGTGTTGACCGATGCCGACTCATTCACGACCCCGACCAAGTCCGTTAGACCACCGACTTTCGTCCTCCTGTACTTCTTCTTGAGGAGTCCGAAGCACCAGTCGGGGCTAAACTTCGTATGGCCGGGAATCATGAACGAGAGCGTGATGTGCTTGTGTTGACCGGTCATAACACGCCAAAGGAGATACTGCACCACGGTTGCGTTCTTGTTCTGCCCACCACAGTTGTCGGCGTGCAGGTGTACCGTCTCCTCACCCAGCCCATGGTGTACGAAGAAGTGGTGGAGCATGCTGACGATGGCGTTGGAGCCCTTCCCCATATCGACAGCTTCATCAATGAGGTAATTGATTTGTCGGGGAATGGCCTCACAGCACACTCCAAAAATCGCACACTTTCGTGGTGTTAGAAAGTACATTGGGCCGGGCTGGAGGGGGTCGTTGGGGTAGAACACCTGCTGCGCCATGTCGAAACTGTAGTGGGCAGAGATGGGTGTCTTGTTGGCTGGTCGCTGGGATGCTGGTGGTGGTGGGGAGAAGGTGCCGTCGATGGTGAAATAGGGCACCACTGACAACTTGGCCTTTTCCAGTGCTCCTTGATACACCGACCTCTCTGTCGTCACGTCAAGGAGATGGAGCTCAGCTTGTCGGATAGTCTGCATGATGTTTATGTACAGTGCATTATTATGTACTTAATTAATGCCCACCCATAGCCACACTATACAGTTACATTAGTGTGACATTATGCATACATGTATGTATGTACTTACAGTTGACTTCTCCTCTTCAGGGCGATTTGCAGAGCGCATGATGGCAGTACTATTTTGCTGGCATACCCAACACAGATCACTCATTGGCTTCATCACTAGGATGTGGGGGAGTAGTTGCCGCCAGAGCTGGGTGAAGGTTGGGTATGCCAGCACCCTCATCGAACTGTTTGCTGCTGCTTGAAGGTAGAGCTCCCAGATGGAGTGTTTGGTGGTGCTGGATGGGAGGAGCTTCACATCTGAGCTCTTGTAACCAGGTACTCTCCCTGGTAGCAGCATGGCGTTGGAGTCTGGTAAGTTGTGAAATAGAACTATTGTATACAATTGCAGCTCAAGTGTCAAAGGCGGCGGAACCACGGGGGCTATGGGGGCTACAGCCCCCCTAAACAACATTTTGTAGGGGCTAAGCCCCCTCTGGTTAGCTGGTAGTACTGCACTGGCTGTACAGTCGCGGCCAGTAGATGTAGGCCAGTCGTGTTTGTGGCTAGTCACATAGGCTATCTACATATACCTAAAAGTTTCAACACTAGATCTTGCAAATCTGACAACCCAGACTGAGAGATACAAAAGAAACTCACCAGCTTGTAGCTAGGTCAGTCTCGTATGCGTATGCCGGCATGCCAGCCAAAAAATTAGGATGCAAAAGAGTTAACTGCGAATATCAAACTAAATTTAACCCTGACATCACCGAAGCTAGTAGGACCATGTGCTACCCTCCAATAATGGCTCAACAAAAGCAGAGCAGCATCAAATCATTCTTTTCTGCCCAAAAACGACCGAGGCTAGCCACAGATGAGATGGAAGGTCACAGTGAAGGTGAAAATTCTGATCTAGAGCAAGATGATATTGTTGGTGATCCTGAGTGCAGTCATATGGCAGACGATTTGGACTCTGATCTGGAGGGTGATAGTGAGTCACATGGTTCTAGTGCTACAGTAGCACAGATTGATGAATTTAGCTCTACATGTTCGTCAGAATGTTGCAAAAGTGAGCTAAGTGAGCCGTATCACCCATCTAATATCCTTCTGAGCAAAAAAAGGCAGGGTAAACAAAATCGTTCTTTCCAAAGGGGGTGGTTTATGGAACACAAATGGCTTACTTATTGTGAAACACACCACAAAGTGTTTTGTTTTTCATGTCGTTCAGCTCTATCCAGGGGCCTAATCTGTGTTCCTAGCAAAGGTCATGTATTCGTCTCAAAAGGGTTTGACAATTGGAAGAAGGCAAAGGAGCGTTTTAGGGAGCACGAACGGTGTCAGGTTCATCGTGAAGCATGCATGAAGCTTCAGCTATCCCAGCAGCCCTCGGTAGCCATGCAGTTATCACACCAACTCCTTGTAGATCAGAAATATAGACGAGAAATGTTAATGAAGATGTTGTCGTCACTGAGATTTCTTGTTTGTCAGGGTCTGGCTATACGTGGTCATAGAGAAGAAGATAGTAATTTAGTACAGCTTCTTCATTGTCGGTCAGAAGACGTTCATGGTCTTGAAAGTTGGATCAAGGATGGTAGATACCTTTCCCATGATATCATCAATGAATTGATAGAGATGATGGCTCATCAGCTTCTCCGTAGTATTCTTAGTGAGATTAAGAATGCTACCTGGTTTGCACTTATTGCTGATGAAACACGAGATGTTGGTGGTCTGGAGCAATTCGCAGTGTCATTACGGTGGGTAGATAAGAGTTATTCTATTTATGAAGATGTGATCGGCTTAGTCCAGGTTGATCAAACAGATGGTGCTACTTTAGCTAGTACTCTTAAGGACGTTCTCATCCGCTGTGGCCTTCAGCTAAGTTGTTGTAGAGGCCAAACGTATGATGGAGCTTCTAATATGTCAGGCCATTTAAGTGGGGTTGCGAGTCGTTTAAAAGCTGAAGAACCTAGAGCACACTATGTTCACTGTGTTGCTCATTGCTTGAACTTGTGTCTACAAGACTGTGCACACAGTTGTTCATGCATAAGGGATGCTCTTGCACTAGTATCAGAGTTGGCCAATCTTTTTCGTGCCTCACCAAAGCGATTAGCACAATTTAGGCACCTAAAAGAGCAGCTAAATCCAGGATCTCCTGGACTTAAACCTTTGTGTCCTACTAGATGGACTGTTCGCACTGCGGCCATTGATGCTATTCTAAAAAACTATAGTGTTCTTTGTGAAGAGCTAGATCTCCTTGGAGAGGAAGCCCAAGGTGAATCCTCTCATAAAGCCTTGGGCCTTCTGGCAATGATGGAGAAGTTTTCTACTTTTTTTGGCCTTAAGCTTGCCTTTCTGGTGTTTAGTGCTACTGAACAAGCTTCACTAACACTACAATACAAGGACATAAATGCACAAGAAGCTTGTATGGCTACTGATGCAGCAAGAAATTTCCTGGTAAGGCATAGATCTGATTCAGCATTTCATACATTTTACCAATCTGTTGTAAGTGAAGCAAGTGATTATACACTCAGTCCAGTACTTCCAAGACAAAGGAGAGTTCCAAGGAGAATAGATGATGGTACTCCTGGTCATATATTCTCCTCACCTGAAGACCATTATCGCAAGCAGTATTATGAAGTGATGGACATTCTGACCGAAGAAATGGCCAGGAGGTTTGATCAGGCTGCTTTCTCGCTTCTTCAGGAGATGGAACGGCTATTGATTGACTCTTGCAATGGAACTCGAGTTACTCCATCATCTGACTTTAAGGAGATGTACAAGAATGACTTAAACATGGATACTCTGAATGTTCAACTGTCAATGCTACCAGATGTTGTCACCACTGCTAACGAGGAGCACCACGTGGGTATCAAACGAGTAACTAGTGTGAGGACAGTGTGTGACATATTCAACACATGTCGATTTCCAAAAACAATGCTAGGGGAAGTTGACCATTTACTTCATCTGTATCTCACAATACCTCTTACATCTGCAACAGCTGAGAGGACATTTTCAACACTACGCCGACTAAAATCATATTTGCGATCTACCATGACTCAAAAGAGACTTAACCATTTAATATTGCTACATACTTTCAAAAAGAATGTTAGTGAGATGAATCTTTACCAAATTGCAGGAGATTTTGTATCAAGAAACAGTCGACGGACTCAGTTTTTTGGCACTTTTTAACCATTTTTTTGTGATATGTGAATGCAATGTTTAATAATTCTGTATTTTTGGCTTACAATATTGCACTTAGAGGCATGGTATTGCCAAGCCTGGTTCTATTATAAAAATTAAAACACTCAAAAATTGATAAAAATCAATACTTGTAAAAACAAAATGTCACAAGCGTCCACTTTTGGCGGGAGGGGGACAAGCTGACCATGCTTGGCTATATATGCCGCAGATTATTCTTACCTCTCTATGTGAACTCAGCCCCCCTAACTTAAAACTTGTTCCTCCGCCACTGTCAAGTGTAATGCAGTGTTGTGGTATACATGCACTTAAACTGCCAAATTTTCATTCTCTCTCTCTCTCTTCCCAGCTCGCTCTCTCTCTCCTCTCTCCTCTCCTCTCTCTCTCTCTCTCTCTCTCTCTTTCTTTCTCTCTCTCTCTCTCTCTCTCTCTCTCTCTCTTTCTTTCTTTCTCTCTCTCTCTCTCTCTCTCTCTCTCTCTCTCTCTCTCTCTTTCTTTCTCTCTCTCTCTCTCTTTCTCTCTCTCTCTCTCTCTCTCTCTCTCTCTCTCTCTCTCTCTGTACACTCACCAGCATAGTTTATGATGAACTGGACAACATCCTCAATCTGTTGCAGTGTCAGCCTGTCCTTCCTTCTACTCTTCCCCTTGTTGCCATGGACTCGAGCAACCACTCCATTTGCCATGAAGCTGGCCTTAATAGCCTTAAAGCGCCCGTAGCCCATGGTGTGGAGGAAAAGGAAGGTCTTCTGGCAGATCCTGGTGCCATTGTGGTAGAAGATGGTAAAGCATTTGCTTCTCTCCTGCTTACGGAATGTCTCCGCCGAGAAGCAGCCAGCCATCACTTGACCCATGACCACCAAATCCAGCTCCTCATGGGTCTGGTCAGCCATCTGACAGCGTAATGATCGAAAGTGATCAACTGTGATGGAGGTGGAACAAGGACTACGGTTTGGACCAAGGTCACACTTGCAGCCATCGCGTACAAACTCCTGGATGAGCCTCTCTTCAGTTACATCCAGCTCTCGTTGGTCCATGGGGACACTTGCCACATCTAACTGTCCTCGAGCAACCCCAGCCTGCACAATTTCAGCTGCAGTTGGCTCCTCACGTGCTGGCTCTTCCTCGTCATCATCTTTCTGGGGCTCTTCCTCAGGCTCTTCCTCTGGCTGACCAAGGCTGCTATCCACTTCAGGAGAACCTGGGCTGTCAGCCACCTCTGGAAGATCGAGACTAGGTGCTGCTAGCGAGTCGTCTAGGTCTACAGTAGATAATTTGCATAGATTTTGATGTTATTATTGAATTCACATGGTACTGGATAATTAAAGGGTGGGGCTATACCTTCGGGTTCGTCGAGGTACTCATCAATGAGATCGAGGAAGGCGTCTCTGTCTGCTGAGTTGAAGAGATCGCGGTCGGAACCAAGAAGGTTGAGAGCTCGAGCTATCTTGTCGGCCATTGCTGCCTGCATGCACTGTGCGTGAGAGCTAAGCGCGGGTATTGTCATGGAGACTATCCGCTACATGTAGATTTTTTATTGATCGATAATTACTGTAAGTCCGTGCACGTAGCTAGCTAAAACTAGAGTCCCTTCTTTCTCCCGATCGTTATAGTAGTTAAACAACATTATATTGCGATGAAAATTTATGAATGA
The DNA here is from genome assembly GCA_964291365.2 of Stappiaceae bacterium. Taxonomy (GTDB): domain Bacteria; phylum Pseudomonadota; class Alphaproteobacteria; order Rhizobiales; family Stappiaceae; genus JBDWFY01. The sequence continues at coordinate 159,124 of OZ220047.1, read as the reverse complement.
ACACAGAAAAGATCATACTTTCACAAAATGACAAGAAAAAAATTTGGAAAAAAAAAGTTCTGGCGACTTTAGAACCCTGTCCTGCAAAATCATATTTTCTTGCAAATGGTCGATTTTTCCATAGCGGGTCACATATACTCTTGGTTATAGTTATATCCCGGTGTGAGTACAATATCCATATGTTATACACGCATATCCGGGATATAACTGGTTTCTATCCCACAGACCATGGAAATGTATATGTGACCGGATCTGAGAAAACCCGGCATATTGTCCAAACGCGCATATGGCGCAATGCGCGTTTTTAGTACCACAGGTAAAAAAATGTCGAAGTCCAGTTTTTGTCATATATATGTCAGAAAACCTTTCTATTATCCTTTGCCGTCACCTACGGAGGGTAAGCGTAAGTTACCAAGGCGAAATAAGCCTTCATTTCGACATACCTAGTCTGTACAACTGCCGTACACGAAGCCCGTTGCTAAGGGCGTTAATTAGAATTCCCGCTCGCGGGCTATCTGGATACAGCTAGATTCGTCGAACTACTGTACGTTCACTCACCTTTTAAGCTTCTTAGGTATCGAAGAAGAAGCGGCTCTCGTTATCGACGACGAAGTTCGCGACTAGCTTGACCTTAGCGTTCATTTCGAACGGCTCCACCCAGGTCCATTTAATTGATTTCCGGTTCACGCGTAGTATACGGAAACGCTATACACGTACATAGCAACGCCTTCAGACAGTAATTTCTCGTTTTCTATGCTTGTAGCGCGATCGTGAACAAAGCGCTCTAGCTCCAAAGCGAAGCGCGCGATCGGTCTCAGACTTGGAGGTAGGTTAGCTCTATGGTAGAGGTTTTCAAAAATACAGCTAACTAAAATTTCACAGAATGGGCAATATGGCGGGTTTTCTCATATCCGGTCACATATGCTACCTGACCTCGCCATGGCAATGAATTCCGAGACAATGACATTAGGTGAGCAACCAATCACATTCAAGGTATGGTTTGATCATTAATCTGTGCAGTTCAGTCTCAATCTCAGTAGCTATGTAGCTCTAGCTGGTATGCTTGTTGCCCAGTGAATTTGCCTTCTTTCCTTGGAATGTTACGCTATAACAATAGTGCTGAGGCTATTAATTATGATAGCGAAGACTATGTGATCGTACGACTCAAGATTTGAAACCTTGGGGAATCCGGAAAGAAGCTGTCAATGACAAGTGTGAGGAGGCCTCCGTCACCCTAAAAATCATCGTAAGATGTAAGCTAAAGCGAGGAAGAGCTCACTCAAGGGCTGTATTTTTGTCGACACTACTCAAGGAATTTGACCGATATTCCAAAGCAGGACCAGAGTCAGCAAGTGTAAGCATTGTGTGTGGACTACTGTACCTTCCGAGTGAGCATATTTATCCAGTGCTTCAAGCTGTTCTTGCAGGAGTAGAGCTACAGCTACTCCTTGCCTACATTGGTGTTGAAACGATTGTAGAGAGTCGAACTAGAAGATTAGCAATGACTAGACTTGCATATTTAATTCTTTATGTACGTTATTGACAATGTTGAACTTCATATCCGGGTGATAACTGGCGTCACTATCGGGTGATAACTAAAATATCACCTGGTGATAACTTCTCTACAGTCCAGCTGTTTCCTTTTGATACGCACATGTAGTGGGATAGAACTATACAAGAGCGCATAAGAACTAATGCAAGGAGAGAAAGAGCATGTAACTCCCATAGACATTAGTGTACAGGGCAGAATTTTTGACTGATACTAAAAATAGAATATCTGATCATGTGCAAAACCACACTGAGTGCATTGTCCAAGCACTAGCATCAACCAATGAGCTTTGAACATGCCATGAAGAGATTTTTACACTTAGATTTACAAATTTTTAGTTTACTCTTGACTGGATGTTCTATTTTTAGTACATTTCAAAAATTTTGCCCAGTTCAAGTTACATGCTCTTCCTCTTTTCTTAGTTTTTATGAGCTCTTGAACTATATTATATGCATACACGAGTATATACGCATATACCTTTGCCTTTTCTTTTGCCTGGTCGTGCGGCCAAAGATTCCGCATATGCCCTATCTTGTTCTGCACGAATCCTTCTGGACTCAGCCAAGTATTCACTCACATCATATATGCGTTTGATACATGTATATCACATGATAATAATAATAATCTTATCATAAGCTCCACAGAAAATAGGCTGCGCATATGAACGATTAATATGACATTATACTAGAGCTCTCCAGAACACATACCCCACTCACACACAGCTATGAATTGTTTATGGTAGCTGATCAATAGATCAGTTCATAACATCAGTGACCATTACCTAGTTTGAGGTCACACAAGCAGTTGAAACAGCATTGCAGCAGACATGGCATACATGTAGGTACTAGGTGTGCTTGATAGGCACGTCAGATCAAATGCACGATTTGTACCATTCCTGGTACACACTTGTTAGGCACTTAGAAGAGAGTAATTGTTTTTTTTTCCAACCTCTCAACAGCATTGTCTACTCGCTATCACTCGAGATTTGGTGACTTTCATATGGATGACAACACATGACAAGATCAACTACCTTACCCCTTGCACATGCATGCTGGGTATTAATATAAGATAGAAACAAAGCTAGCCTCTAAATAGCATTGGGCTTAGTCACAAACAGTGCCCATTCTCTGATCATAGCTAGTTGTCATCAGATAAATCATAATATTGGGAACAGCAGGCACACATGGAACAGCAGGCACACTGGGAACAGCAGGCAAACTGGGTACACACTAGGAACATAGAGAACTAGGAACAGCAGGCACGCTGGGAACAGCAGGCTCACTGAAAATAGCAGGCAAACTGGGGATACACTAGGAACATAGGGAATAGCAGACACTCTAGGAACAGTAGGCACACTTGGAACAGCAAGCACACTGGGAATAGCATTCATACTGGGAAATGTTGGAACAGTGAGAACAGTTGGCACTCTGGGAACAGCAGGCACATTGGGAACAGCAGGCACACTGGGAACAGCGGGCACACTGGAACAGCAGGCACACTGAGAACAGCAGGTAAACAGGGAGCACACTAGGAACATAGGGAACTAGGAATAGCAGGCACACTGGGAACAGCAGACAAATTGGGAACACACTGGGAACATAGGAAACTAGAAACAGCAGGCACACTGGGAACAGCAGGCTCACTAAAAATAGCAGGCAAACTGGGAGCACACTAGGAACATAGGGAAGAGCAGACACTTTAGGAACGGTAGGAACACTGGGAACAGCAAGCACACTGGGAATAGCAGGCACACTGGGAACAGTTGGCACAGTGAGAACAGTTGGCGCTCTGGGAACAGCAGGCACATTGGGAACAGCAGGCTCACTGGGAACAGCGGGCACACTGGAACAGTAGGCACACTGGGAACAGCAGGTAAACTGGGAACTGCAGGAAAACTGGGAACACACTAGGAATATAGGGAACAGTAGACACTCTAGGAACAGTAGGCACACTGGGAACAGCAAGCACACTGGAAATAGGAGGCACACTGGGAACAGTTGGCACAGTGTGAACAGTTGGCACTCCGGGAAAGGCAGACAAATTGGGAACAGCAGGTGCACTGGGAACACCAGGCACACTGGGAACAGCAAGCAAACTGGGAACAACATAGGAAATAGGAACAGCAGACACACTGGGAATAGAAGGCTCACTGGGAACAGCAAGCACACTGGAACAGCAGGCACACTGGGAATAGCAGGCAAACTGAGAACACACTAGGAACATAGGAAACTAAGAACAGCAGGCACACTGGGAACAGCAGGATCACTGAAAAGAACTTGAGCAGGCAAACTGGGAACACACTAGGAACATAGGAAACAAAGAACAGCAGGCACACTGGGAACAGCAGGATCACTGAAAAGAGCTCGAGCAGGCAAACTGGGAACACACTAGGAACATAGGGAACAGCGGACATTCTAGGAAGAGTAGGCACAGTGGGAACAGTTGGCAGTCTGGGAACAGCAGCCACATAATTTTGAAATATTAGGCACACTATAAACTAGAAACTGATAACAGCAGACACTCTATGAACAGCAGGAACAGCAGGCACACTTTGAACTAAAAACTGGGAACAGCAGACATTCTAGGAACAGCAGCCACACTGAGAACAGTAGGTAAATTGGGAACAGCAGACACACTGAGAACAGCAGGCACACTGGAACAGCAGACACCTTGGGAACAGCAGGCAAATTAGGAACAAAGGGAATTAGGAACAGCAGGCACACTGGGAACACACTGGCTAGGAACATAGGAAACTAGTAACAGCAGTCATAATGGGAACAGCAGGCAAACTGAGAACACGCTAGGAACATAGAGAACTGGGAACAGCAGGCGCACTGGAAACAACAGGCTCACTGAAATAGCAGGTTGATTAGAAACACACTAGAAACATAGGGAACAGCAGACACTCTAGGAACAGTAGGCACACTGGGAACAGCAGGCACATTGGGAACAGCAGACACACTGGGAACTGCAGGCACACTGGAACAGCAGACACACTGGGAACAGTAGGAACAAAGGGGATTAGGAACAGCAGGCACACTGAGAACACACTAGGAACATAGAAAACTAGGAACAGCATGCATAATGGGAACAGCAGGCAAACAGAACACGCTAGGAACATAGAGAACTAGGAACAGCAGGCACACTGGAAATAGCAGGCTAACTGAAAATAGCAGGCAGATTGGGAACACACTAGGACCATAGGGAACAGCTGACACTCTAGGAACAGCAGGCACACCTGGAATAGCAGGCACACTGGGAACAGCAGGCACATTGGGAACAGCTGGCACACTGGGAATAGCAGGCACACTGGAACAGCAGGCACACTGGGAACAGCAGGTAAACTGGGAACACACTAGAAACATAGGGACTAGGAACAGCAGGAACACTGTAACAGCAGGCACACTGGGAACAGGAGGAAAACTGGGATCATACTAGGAACAAAGGGGACTAGGAACAGCAGGAACACTGTAACAGCAGGCACACAGGGAACAGGAGGAAAACTGGGATCATACTAAGAACAAAGGAAACTAGAAACAGCAGGCACACTAAAAATAGCAGGCAAACTGGGAACACACTAGGAACATAGGGAACAGCGGACACTCAAGGAACAGCAGGCACACTGGGAAGATAATAGGAACATAAGGAACTAGGAACAGCAGGCTCACTAAAAATAGGCAAATTGGGAATACACTAGGAACATAGGGAACAGCAGACAATCTACGAACAGTAGGCACATTGGGAACAGAAAGCACACTGGGAATAACAGGCAACCTAATAAAAGTTGGCACAGTGGGAACAGTTGGCACTCCGGGAACAACAGGCACATTGGTAACAGCAGGCACATTGGGAACAGCAGGCACACTGGAACAGCAGGCACACTGGGAACATCAGGCACACTGGAACAGCAGGCACACTGGGAACAGCAGGAAAACACTAGGAATATAGGAAACTAGGAACAGCAGGCACACTGGGAAAAGTTGGCTCAGTGGGAACAGTTGGCACTCCAGGAACAGCAGGCACATTGGTAACATCAGGCACACTAGGAACAGCAGGCACACATAGAACAGCAGACACACTGGGAACAGCAGGTAAACTGGGAACACAATAAGAACATTGGGAACTAGAAACAGCAGGTACACTGGGAACAGCACACAAACTATGAACATATGGAACTAGGAACAGCAGGCACACTGGGAACAGCAAGCTCACTGAAAATAGCAGGCAAACAGGGAACACACTAGGAACATAGGGAACAGTAGGTACACTGGAAACAGCAAGGACACTGGGAATAACAGGCACACTGGGAACAGTTGGCACACTGGAACAGCAAGCACACTGGAACAGTAGGCACACTGGGAACAGCAGACAAACTGGGAACACACTAGGAACATAGGGAACTAGGAACAGCAGGAACACAGTAACAGCAGGTACACTGGGAACATACTAGGAACATAGGGAACTAGGAACAGCAGGCACACTGGGAACAGCAGGCTCACTAAAAAATAGCAGGCAAACTGGGAACACACAAGGAACATAGGGAACAGAAGACACTCTAGGAACAGCAGGCACACTGGGAACAGTAGGCACACTGGGAACAGCAGGCACATTGGGAACAGATGGCACACTGGGAATAGCAGGCTCACTGTAACAGCAGGCACACTGGGAACAGGAGGAAAACTGGGATCATACTAGGAACAAAGGGGACTAGGAACAGCAGGAACACTGTAACAGCAGGCACACTGGGAACAGGAGGAAAACTGGGATCAGACTAGGAACAAAGGGAACTAGAAACAGCAGGCACACTAAAAATAGCAGGCAAACTGGGAACACACTAGGAACATAGGGAACAGCAGACACTCAAGGAACAGCAGGCACACTGGGAACATAATAGGAACATAGGGAACTAGGAACAACAGGCACACTGGGAACAGCAGGCTCACTAAAAAATAGCAGGCAAACTGGGAACACACTAGGAACATAGGGAACAGCAGACACTCTAGGAACAGCAGGCACACTGGGAACAGTAGGCACACTGGGAACAGTAGGCAAACTGGGAACAAACTAGGAACATAGAGAACTAGAACAGCAGTCTCACTGAAATACCAGTCAAATTGGGAACACACTAGGAACATAGGGAACAGCAGACACTCTACGAACAGTAGGCACACTGGGAACAGCAAGCACACTGGGAATAACAGGCACACTGGGAAAAGTTGGCACAGTGGGAACAGTTGGCACTCCGGGAACAGCAGGTACACTGGGAATAGCAGGCACTCATGGAACAGCAGACACACTGGGAAGAGTGAGTAAACTGGGAACACACTAGGAATACTGGGAACTAGGAAGAGCGCGCACACTGGGAACAGCAGACAAACGGGGAACACACTAAGAACATAGGAAACTACGAACAGCAGGAACACTGGAACAGCCGGCTCACTGAAAATAGCAGGCAAACTGGGAACACACTAGGACTATGGGGAACAGCAGACACTCTCGGAACAGTAGGCACTCTGGAAACAGCAAGCACACTGGGAATAGCAGGCACACTGGGAACAGTTGGCACACTGGAACAGCAAGCACACTGGAACAGTAGGCGCACTGGGAACAGCAGGCAAACTGGGAACACACTAGGAACATAGGGAACTAGGAAGAGCAGGAACACTAACAGCAGGCACACTGGGAACACACTAGGAACATAGGGAACTAGGAAGAGCAGGAACACTAACAGCAGGCACACTGGGAACATACTAGGAACATAGGGAACTAGGAACAGCAGGCACACTGGGAACAGCAGGCTCACTGAAAACAGCAGGCAAACTGGGAACACACTAGGAACATAGGGAACAGCACACAAACTGGGAACAAACTAGGAACATATGGAACTAGGAACAGCAGGCACAAGGGAACAGCAGGCTCACTGAATATAGCAGGCAAACTGGGAACACACTTGGAACATAGGGAACAGTAGGTACACTGGAAACAGCAAGCACACAGGGAATAACGGGCACACTCTCAGGCCAGTTAAGGACTGGGACCAGCCAAATTTGACATTTTTTATCATGAACTTTCAAGCATTTTTGCAGATACTGAAAAGGTGGTGGAGTATTGGGACAGTTATGATAGGTTCCTCATACTTTGATGTGGCTGTTGGCACCCTTTTTAGCTCCGCCCATCAAACCGCAACCGACACACCCCCATTTTCGTGGAGGCACTTCAATCGACATCAACCAGTTTGGCGGTAAACCTCTCGGCTATGGATGAGCTAGACAACCACAGAGTAGTTTCTTCCTTTAATTTACAACAAAACTGCCGTTTGAAATTTTTTCGATGACCCTTCGTTTGGCTGAGAGAGGTGAAAATCCACGAAAGTGCCACTCCCACTTCTTATTTAGCACTTTGTTTCCCGAAACTGGAATGTTAAGGCAAAATTTTTAAACGACAGATCTTTAGATATTATTAAAATAAGTAGTACTAGCCATAAAACCCGTCGAAGTAGCTTGTTCAAACACCTCGCCTAGCACAGTTAACCTATCCCTATACTTCACTACTAGCGGGTGTGGCTTAGGTCACATGACCTGTAAGTTGGCTGCACCAGAATCGCCCTTCAAAAGGTCTTCTGTTGGCTCTACATGGATGAAGCGTCCATAAATTAGAAGGTATTTCTCATATGTGCTGGATTTTTGATGTAAAAATTGTCGCTCTAAAAGATACCTGCTCGGTGGGCGGTGGCCCTGCTATGAATATGATTATCACGCGGGTCCCAGTCCTTAACGGGCCTGAGCTGGGAACAGTTGGCACACTGGAACAGTTGGCACACTGGAACAGCAAGCACACTGGAACAGTAGGCACACTGGGAACAGCAGACAAACTGGGAACACACTAGGAACATAGGGAACTAGGAACAGCAGGAACACTGTAACAGCAGGTACACTGGGAACATACTAGGAACGTAGGGAACTAGGAACAGCAGGCACGCAGGGAACAGCAGACTCACTGAAAAATAGCAGGCAAACTGGGAACACACTAGGAACATAGGGAACAGCAGACACTCTAGGAACAGCAGGCACACTGGGAACAGTAGGCACACTGGGAACAGTAGGCAAACTGGGAACAAACTAGGAACAGAGAACTAGAACAGCAGTCTCACTGAAAATACCATCAAACTGGGAACACACTAGGAACATAGGGAACACACTAGGAACATAGGGAACAGCAGACACTCTAAGAACAGTAGGCACACTGGGAACAGCAAGCACACTGGGAATAACAGGCACACTGGGAAAAGTTGGCACAGTGGGAACAGTTGGCACTCCGGGAACAGCAGGCACATTGGTATCAGCAGGCACACTGGGAACAGCAGGCGCTCATGGAACAGCAGACACACTGGGAAGAGCGAGTAAACGGGGAACACACTAGGAATACTGGGAACTAGGAAGAGCGCGCACACTGGGAACAGCAGACAAACGGGGAAGACACTAAGAACATAGGGAACTACGAACAGCAGGAACACTGGGAACAGCCGGCTCACTGAAAATAGCAGGCAAACTGGGAACACACTAGGACTATGGGGAACAGCAGACACTCTCGGAACAGTAGGCACACTGGAAACAGCAAGCACACTGGGAATAGCAGGCATACTGGGAACAGTTGGCACACTGGAACAGCAAGCACACTGGAACAGTAGGCGCACTGGGAACAGCAGGCAAACTGGGAACACACTAGGAACATAGGGAACTAGGAACAGCAGGAACACTGTAAAAGCAGGAACACTGTAACAGCATAGGGAACTAGGAACAGCAGGCACACTGGGAACAGCAGGCTCACTGAAAATAGCAGGCAAACAGGGAACACACTAGGAACATAGGGAACAGCAGACACTCTAGGAACAGCAGGCACACTGGGAACAGCAGGCTAACTGGGAACATAATAGGAACATAGGGAACTAGGAACAGCAGGCACACTGGGAACAGCAGGCTCACTGAAAATAGCAGGCAAACTGGGAACACACTAGGACTATGGGGAACAGCAGACACTCTGGGAACAGTAGGCACACTGGAAACAGCAAGCACACTGGGAATTGCAGGAATACTGGGAACAGTTGGCACACTGGAACAGCAAGCACACTGGAACAGTAGGCACACTGGGAACAGTGGGTAAACTGGGAACACACTAAAATAATAATACCCATGCATGCACTTCATCCCCCCCCCCCCCCCCCCAATAACAATACACCCACCCATTCAAACCAAAGTTTTAATTATTGCTGTTGACATTTACTAGTAATAATTGTTAAACATCACATTTTGTGTTGTCCGTTTGTCTAGATCTGTCACCATGCAAAGTAAAATTTAATGTTTGTGAGGTGCACATCGTAATTGCCACGCATAATAATAATTGTGTGATGTGTACAAGCTATAAGCTGCATTGTATCAAATCTGTGCAGCATAGAAAACAACACAATGCACAACATTCACTATTAACTGTTATATACTCAAGGTGGATAAAGTTGTTGCACTAACTAGATCTATAATAATTATGTTACAATGTTGTGCTTTGGGCTAAGCAAGTTAATTATTACACAGCTTCCATTGGCCAAGCAACTTTGCTCCTCAGAACAGTCAGAAACTCCTCAGCAAAGTCAGGATAGGTAAGGTATGTCACAGACAGCTCAAGTGTACAGCTACATGTATAACTTATTGGCCTTCGTGCCAGACCAGAGAGACTGTATAAAGTCACAGATATCTTCTTATCAATGTCTACAGAGCTACCAAGTTACAAACCGTAGAAAGTTATGCAAGTCTTGGTGGTTTAAGTTTCCTATGAAGGTTCTAAGGTATCCAAGCACCCTTGCGCCTGGCTCGAGATCATCTCCTTTGATTCCTTAATCATGCTCATAACCGACCCTGGGGTGGCATTAAGAGCCCTGTACAAACCATGCAAGTCACCAACTGAAAGTCCACTGATGAAAGGGTGGTATTCGGTAGGCACTCCACGATAAAGAGAAAGTAGTGCCCCTAATGGTTTGCGTACAAGCTCATACCGTGCTACCTGAAGGATTAACTGTTGAATATTGCCAGGTGTAGGCATCTCACGACAACCCATAGTAGATAATATATTTAGTACAGACTCCCCTAATACCGGTGTGAAGGTGGCTTCTGAACCCTTTGACACTTGCAGAGCTTCACGAAACACAGAACCTTCGTAGGAGCTGACGTAATCTACGAATGAATCGATTAGAATTGCATCTGGGATTACAACATCACATCCAAGCAATGTGCATGCTACAACTGGAAAAGAACCCTTCCACCCCCCCCCCCCCCACAAAAGGGCTCACAATGAGCGACTGACCTTACCTCTCCAAGATACAACCATAATTTCTCTATGATAGATCGCCAAAGCGAGCGAAAATGGACATAGGAGCCACCATGGACGATAACTACAGATCAGCGCATGCGCTGTAGACTGAAGATACTTACTTCAAAGATCAGGGAAATCAATCAGTGAGTTAGCTAACTATATTAACAGAGGTGCAACGGGCTGTGGCCGTTCCCTAAATTTTGAATGTTGTTTGAGCTTCATAGAATAACCATAACGTTAGATCACTAAATAGGGCTAACAAACTGCCCTTCCCCCCCCCCCCCCCCCCAAATGGCTTACAGTGAGCGACTGACCTTACCTGTCCAAGATACAACCATAATTCTCGATGATTGATCGCCAAAGCGAGCGAACATGGATATGAGAACCACAAGCGCTCACGCAGTTCGCTATAGGTCGTCTATGTTTGCTTGTCCATCGACGATACCTACAGAACGGCGCATGCGCTGTAGACTGAAGACATTTAGTCCAAAAGGCCAGGAGAATCAACCATCGAGTTGGCTGACTATTTCAGCAACGGTCTATGGCCACTCCGTAGATTTTTAACGTTGTTTGAACTTCAAAATAGGAGTGCTATGGCTACTCCCAAATAGGCTAACGAATCCCCTCCCCATAAAGGTTCACATTAAGCGAACAACATTAACTCCTTAAGATAAACCATAATTCTCTATGACAGATCGCCAAAGCGAGCGAAAATGGATATGAAAGCCAAAGGCGCATGCGCAATTTGGTATAGATCGTCAACGGTTAGTTGTCCATCGACGATCACTACCGAACAGCGCATGCGCTGTAGGCTGAAGACATTCAGCCCAAAACCTAGGAAAATCAACCAGCGAGTTGGCTGACTATATTAGCAGCTGGCTATGGCTACTCCCTAGTTATTGAATGATGTTTGAACTTCATAACGATCTCGTATAGCCAATATAACGACTACCGTTGTCGCCCGTATTGGGACCACTTCTTTTCACTTAGTCCGCTGTCAGATACGTGATGAGTCTCTCTATTTATCCGTTTTATCCACAATTGTCCGTTGTGCGACACATTCTATATAATCCGTCTGTCCGATCGGACAGCGTGGACCGCCTTCGTCCGTCCGACGATCCCGTTCCAGTCAGTTCTATACCTTCTGAATCATATCATATAGCGCATGTGTATAAATTTGCATTACAACAAGTTTAAGTATTAATAGCATAATAATGAAGAGAGTAGATACATCCACTCAGTTGTTGCATTTTAGTCAATCACGGTTAAAACTTGAATGCTTCCTGCCATTGTTCCTCTTCAGCACTTTGTCAGCTCTCTCTACCTACAACATTCATAGTAGCCATAAACTGCTTCTATAATAAATAGCATTACAAAAAATAATTGATGCACATAACAACCTACATACCAAGTCTTTTTACAATGAGATGGACGTTTATCAATGTTAGACATTTGTGGTAAAGAGAACTGTGTTCCAAATAATTCCCATAGCTAACTAATCTGTAGGATACTCAGGTAGTCTAAGGACTGGGTACGCGCGCGCCAGAGCAGGATCACGTGCGCGCGATATACCGCTATACGTTTAGTCACATGACCACGATCATTGCCATAGAGTAGCTGTACAGAGGCAGAGGGTAGCTGAGGCGGCGGTGAAGACGCTTAGCTGAGAAGATATCTCCGTTATACGAAGCAAGTAACAACGATTTTAAGGCATACTGCCCTGGGGCAGAAAGAACTGCTGTACGGGACGGAAGATATTCAGGTAAACAACCCCCATGTTACCCTAGGATTCTTACATTTTGTGGCATTCCCGCTTAGTACGATGATAGATCAACTTGCCCCCGTGATATTTAGTAGTTAGGCATATAATCTTTATTTAAGGACTAGAGACATAGTCGTCAAGGTCGATCTTCACCGCCGCCTTTTTCGATTTTGTCTATAAAACAGCCTTTGTGGATGACGTCATAAGGAGGAGACTAATTAATGGGTGTGGCTATCAATTAGTTTCGGTTAGAGAAAGAGTTGAGCTATCTTTTGGTAAAATATTCTTGTCCATATAATGTAGTGTTCTAGAGATATGATGGCTGAAGTTACAGCTAAAATCATGCTCTGGTATGGGTGTCCCAGTCCTTAGACCACCTGAGTAGTCCCCTAAATGTTTGCTACATGTACATCTCAACTGCTCACTAGGATGCACGACAAGCGAAGTTTCACATGCACACGAGCATATTGCTCAAACACTCTCACCCTTTCAGCTTCAATATGTGCCATCTTGAGAGCAGGCTAGTCATAGATGCTCGGTACATTCCAATCACTCGCTCAGATACACAAGCTGAAGTACCGTAGTTCGGGAAAAATTCGGCGTTAAAAATTTTCGGATGCGCAGTGGTGTCCGAAAATTAAACACTCGAAATATTAACTATAACGAATAATTAAAGCAACGAAATATTTACGGTCTGAAAATATCGCGCATACGCACGCGTGCACCGTCTAGTCTGAAAGAAAGCGTGTACTGCAGTTCGAGTTCAGCCATGTCGACCCTGACTTACTTCAAGCCAAAGGATGGCCTGCCTAATCCCAAGGGACCCTTGTCGCTGTCGATTCCATCGCAAGCGATCGCTCTAGCCAACTGCTGCCGTCCATACTTCCTGATAAACATGGTAGCCTCGAATACAGCAGGGTCTTTCGAACTCTTCCATGATCGGCTGGTTCACGTTCACTGTGGGCCGTCGGATCTGACTAGTAACACGTTTTAAAATTTCGTGTTAAAAATTTTTCGGACAAATAGGCGATGTCCGAAAAATTTTTAACACGAAATTTTAAAACGTGAAAATTTATATACGCAAAATTTTCCCGAACTACGGTATTACATGTACACACGCACATTACTTACACACTCTTATACTCTAGATCTGCCATCTGCTGAAAAATGTGCCATCTTAACAGTAGGCTAGTCATTAATGCTCGGTACATTATAATTGCTCGCTCTAATACACAACAAGCTGAAGTTTCACATGTACACACGCACATTATTCACACACATTTAAGCTCTTCAAGCTTAAAGATGTGACATTTTGGCTTTTTAACAGCAGGTTAGTCCTAAATGCTCGGTACATGTACATTCCACTCGCTCGATCTAATACTAAACAAGCTGAAATTTTACATGAACGCAAGTACATTACTCACACACTCTTATACTCATTCAGCTTAAAGATGAGCCGCCTTAGTTGAGGTTTACTGTTGAAAGATGTGCCATCTTAACAGCAGGATTAGCCTCGTCCCCAGGCCCCTTCCTACGCGGGAGAAGGGCCTAATACACACCGACTGCGCATGCGCCCGTTTGTATCCAAAATCTGGGTACATCGTATATTCCCGTAAAATTCTCAGTAAACTATCTATTTACGATTACATCATCTTCTCAATCTCCTTGCGTTTAGCCAACAAACACGAGGGGAGCGCAAAGACTTCGTTCGAGCGGTTGACAGGCAAGCGACATCGAAGACGCTTAACCAGGTGCTTGTTTGAACTAGAAGTCAAGATGTCACACGGTAAGCTATAGAATACGGACAATTTTGCGGAAATTTTACTGATAATCTTGCACATGCACAGTTGGTGTGTACCAGGCCCTTCTTTCGCGTAGGGAGGGGCCTGGGGACGAGGCTACAGCAGGATATTCCTAAATGCTAAGTACATGTACATTCCAATCACTCGCTCTGATACGCAACAGGCTGAAATTTAACATGTACACACGTACATTACTCGCATACACTTACGCTCATTAAGCTTCCATCTTAGCTGAATCTGTTTAAAGATGTGCCATTTTAACAGCAGGCTAGTCCTCAATGCTCAGTACATGTACTTTCCAATCGCTCACTCTTATACACAACGGGCTGGAATTTCACATGTACGCACATAAAATACTCATGCTCTTTCAGCTTAAAGATGTGCTACATTAGCAGAATCCTACCGTTGAAAGATGTGCCATCATTACAGCGGGCTAGTCATAAATGCTCGGTACATTCCAATCTCTTGCTCTGATACACAACATGCTCAACTTTCGCACGTATGCAGGTACATTACTCACACACGCTTATGCTCATTCAGCTTAAAGATGTACCATCTTAGCTGAGTCTTACTGTTGAAAGACGTGTCATCTTCATAGCAGACTAGTCCTTATTGCATGATACATGTACATTCCATTCGCTCGCTCTGATACACAACAATCTGAAATTTCACTATGACATGCACGCACGTAATCACACACTCTTATGCTCATTCAGCTTTAAAATGTGCCAACTTAGCTGAGTCTTACTATTGAAAAATGTACCATCTTAACTGCAGGCTAGAAGTAGATGCTCGGTACACTCGCTCTGATACACAACAAGCTGAAGTTTCTAATGTACACACGCACATTACTCACAAACGCTTATGCTCTTTCAGGCTAAAGATGTGCCATCATAGCTAAGTCCTACTGTTGAAAGATGAGTCATCTTAACAGCAGGCTAGTCCTTAATACTCAATACAGTCCAATCACTCGCTCTGATGCACAATAATTCACACGTACCCACGTACATTACACACACTCTCTTTTATGCTCTTTCAGCTTAAAGATGTGCCATCTTAGCTGAGTCTTACTGATGAAAGATGTGCCATCTTAACAGCACGCTAGTCCTAAATGCTCAGTACATTCCAATCTTAGCTGAGTCTTACTGTTGAAATATGTGTCATCTTAACAGCAGGCTAGTCCTAAATGCTAAGTACATGTACATTCCAATCGCTCGCTCTGACACGCAACAAACTGGTTTCACATGTACGCACGTACAATACTCACACATTCCTATGCTCATTCAGCTTAAAGATGTGCCAACTTAGCGGACACTTACAGTTGAAAGATGTACCAACTTAACAGCAGGCTAGTCCTTAATAATCTGTACGTTCCAAATGCCCGCTCTGATACGCAACAGCTGAAGTTTCACATGTACACACGCACTTTACTCACACACTCCATAGGCATCGCACCGGGGATCAGGGGGACCATGCCCCCCCTTTTTTACATTCAGAGTAGGCGTGGTCTGGTATTTTTTTTACATTAAGGCATCGTGTGATCGTGCGCGCGCAGGCGCGTTCGTGTGCGCGTCTAGTCTAGCGCATGCCGATCGCAACAGGACAGTTTATTACATTTTGTACATATCTATAACAATGTATTTCACCTTGCTTTGCGCTAGCTTAGTTTTGCATGTTCACAAGACTGAACTACGTGGATCGCGCTAGCATACCGTAGGGGTGTGTCCCGGGCGTGGTCTCTAAAATTTTGCGCGTGCTTTGTGTGCACTTACTGTATTCAAGAGCCCCCCACTCTCTATATGCTTCCGACGCCCATGCACTTTCAGTATAAGGATGTGCCATCTTAGCTGAGTCTTACTATTGAAAGATGAGCCATCTCAACAGCTGGTTATGCACCTCAATGCTCGGAACATTTGATCTTCTCGCTCTACAACATAACTAGCCTCGTCCCCAGGCCCTTTGAGGGGAGGAGAAGGGGCCTGATACACACTGAATGCGCATGCGCCAAGTTTCTCTGTAAAATTCGCCGTAAGACTTATCGGATACTTTTGCCAACACGTGGCTAAGTATACCGAGAAGCTGTGCGGACTAAGAATACGGAGCAGTCTTGAACGTTGAACATACACAAGCTATCACAGGGAAAATGCATGCCATATACGTTAGTAGACGGATACCGTTGAAAGATAAAAATACGGGATCATACGGGATAGTTGAAATACGTGGCCGTCTGTTTACCGTCGGTGTGGCCAGGTACTAGCACGGATTGGCCGTACTTGCCCGTCGTTGACAAGCGGTCAGCAGCAACCGTGTTACCGGACGATACGATACCGTCAACCGTCCGCGGCACCGAGGTCAGCACGCATGCGCAAACATTTAAACTGCTCTCCAGTCGAAAATGGCGGTACTCGTCACAAGTTGACTCTGCTGAGAGCTTCTAAGGAGTGAGACGGCGTAAACCAAGGCGAGGTAACGAGTAACTGTACTTTGGTCTTTTAAATGTTTGAGTGCTTGTGTAGCTAGCTAGCTATGAGTAATCAAGTCCCCTTGGCTGTGTGGTCAGTCTCATACATGTACTTGTCAATTTACAAGGGGTTGTAAGCTTAGCTGCCTTACAGTAGGTTTATCCATGGCCGTAGCTGTCAAGATGCTTCATCTTTGGGCAGCAACCTGTCAAGATGTGTCATCTTTAGGCAGGTGGTCTCATTTTTTATGGTTCAGTGGTGTCCCATTCAATACCTGTCAATTTACAAATGGTTGCAAGTTTAGCTACTTCATTCTGGGTTTGTCTATGGCCGTAGCTGTCAAGATGTTTCATCTTTGGGCAGCAACCTGTCAAGATGTGTCATCTTTAGGCAGGTGGTCTCATTGCTTATGGCTTATGCCATATACATTAATTTTGTGTATCAGTCTTTATGATCAGCCATAGATTGGCTGAGTAATTTCTAATTTTCGGCTTATTAGCATCTGAATTTTTTTGCAGTACTCTGGTTGATCTCTATTGACGAGATATCACTCATTGTTGTCTAAACATCCACGAAAGTAGTAAATATGATATAACCCCCCTTCACTCTTCCTTACCCTCTCCCCAACTTGTGTCGATTAAGTACTTATTACATATTATTAGGTAATAGTATAAGAGGGGGCCAGCCACTGCACAACCACCACCTGTCACATAAGATCTTCTGTTGCTCCTCCCTGTCTCATTTTCTCTTCACACTCCTAGTTTAACCATTGGAGACTTTGAAAGGAGCAGTGAATACAACATCCGAAGATGAGAGAGCTCTATGTACTTTCTTTGTGTTCTCCCTGCATGAGTATATATGATTGTTCATTATCTTCACACACCTCTCTCATCACCTAAACTCTAGCTCATCTATTCACTGTACATTGTAGTATAAGAGGGGCCATCTACTGCACAGCAGATATTGACCACCACCTGTCATACGAGGTGAGAAACTCGATCCCCTTGCTCCTCTCATCTTTTTTCCCTGTGTTTCGTTTGCATACGTGTAGTGGTCAAAGATCTAGAAATGGAGCAGTGCATGGATCTAAGGTGAGAACTCCATTTTTACACTCCTGAATATGCAATTTTTTGTCCCCCTAACCCCCACCGACATTTCTCTCTCTCTCTCTCTTCCTCTCTAGCTCTCTCCACCTTTAAGTTCCTATTTTATTGGCTGTCATGCTATAGGTATAAGAGACTAATGGTCAAGGATATCATATAAGGCGAGATGTCCCCTCTTGCTGCTCCTATTCTCATCCTCTCTCTTTCTTTTGCATGACAGATATACATGGAGATCTTAGAAATGTAGCACCACACAAAATGCTATAAGGTATAAAAGACCTGATTGTTATTTGACCCTCCCCACTCTCTCTCTCTCTCTCTCTCACACACACACACACACACACACACACACACACACACACACACACACACACATGGGCATGTATTCTCTCTAGTGTGCAGGCTCGCTCGCTGTTGAAAGTTAAACTTCTGTAACACAGCCAAATCATCCTCACTGGAAACAGTTTATTAAGCTAAAAGTGAGTTTGTACCTTTTCATTGGATCTATGCTTACTTACTGTCCTTATAGGGAACTCCGTGTTAAGATGGAATACTTAGTCTACATGAGGTCCAGAACATCTAGCTGTACTGGGACCCTATACATGGTGAGCAACGTTATTATACTGCTGAACACCACAAGAAGTTATAAGACTTGTTTCATTCATACAGGAGCTGAAATTAGCACGATCTGAACTTGAACTGAACAATCATGTATGGTGAATGTGTACAACTATAGCTACATGTATGTAGTGGAACTCCTCTTAGACTAACTTTGACAGCTCAAGGTTGATGACTGAAATTCTGTGTCAGTTCTCAATACCATGACCCCCATTCCCTGTCTTCATTCAACTTGGGGAGGGGGGCTACACCTCTAGATAATCTTCCATCATGTTAATTTAGAGGGGTTCCACACTGGTTATGTCAACTACTCTTTAGTTAGTCCTTTTCATCTTGTATATTCTATGTATAGCTATATTTTTTGTATAAATAGCTATGTGTACGTATCTCTTTTTTTTGTATTTGCCTTGCCTTGTTTTCTCGATCGTTCACTTCTTTAATAATTTATTATTCATGTGATTTATTTCATTGGGCGGAGTTTATATATACGGTACAGCGTGAACGTGCCGCAGTACATGTATAACGGATCGTAGAACGGTCGCCGTTGGTACAGCTTTGGACGGGCCTATGCACGGTTTGACAAGCACTGAGACGGTGTGTGGGACGGTATATGGTCCACATATACGGTAGGTGAGACGGACAACGACGGAAGATTGAACGGTTCCGTGCTTTGGTCGTGTAAATTTTGTTCCCACTACGGTGTTTGACGAGACCGTCGGAGCGATCCGTGCTGTTACCGTATTTGCACCGTATGCGCGGAACTTACGGGCACGGACGGTACACGTATTAGCACCCATTTTCTCCTGTGTATACAGCCCAAGTTTCAGGCTTTTCAAGGATAGGAACTACTTCTAGACTATCATTACCGATCGTATGTTAAGAGAAAGAGCCAAGAAATCACTCTCCCGTACGGCTGTCCAACTTGGCCTTAAAAACGATTTCAGTAACAAGAGGCAGCATAGTCAGCTTCTTCGCCAGTCCTTTTTAACATCGTCACCTTTCGCGATCGCTTGAAGGGCACATAGGCAACGATATTTCACAAAAATTGGAGTTTACCAAACGTCTGTGTGACTAGCCAGCTGTTAAGATGGCACATTCTTCAACAGTAAGACTCAGCTAATATGGCACATCTT
Organism: Stappiaceae bacterium; assembly: GCA_964291365.2. Lineage (GTDB taxonomy): Bacteria > Pseudomonadota > Alphaproteobacteria > Rhizobiales > Stappiaceae > JBDWFY01. The sequence goes on along the minus strand of OZ220047.1, from coordinate 139,335 downwards.
TAAGCTGAAATGGTATAAGAGTGTGTGAGTATTGTGTGTGTGTGCATGTGAAACTTCAGCTGGTTGTGTGGTAGCGTCGTCCCCAGGCTCATTGAAGGGAGGAGAAAGGGCCTTGTACACACTGTCTGCGCATGCTCCGTTACCCTAAGAATCTTAGGGGATCAGATACTATTGTATACTTGTCCGCTCACAAATCCGCGTACATGTCCGTGTTCTCAGTTTGTTGCTGGACACGTGCCCTTTGAACCACATAGTGATAGTGTTATTCAACTACAACCAAATCAGTTTTGACAAGCACGTTATTCTCACTCGCTTATACCCTCTCAGCTTAAAGATGTGCCATGTTAGCTGAGTTTTACAGATGAAATATATGCCACCTAAACAGAAGGCTAGTCCTAAATGCTCGGTACATTCCAATCGCTCGCTCTGATACACAACCTTGAAGCTGAAGTTTCACATGTACGCACGTACATCACTCACACACTCTTATGCACGTTCAGCTTGAAGATGTGCCATCTAAGATGGGTCCTACTGTTGAAAGATGTGCCATCTTAACAGCAGGCTTTTCTTGTATGCTCAGGACATTCCAATCACTCACTCTGATGCACAACAAGCTGAAGTTTCACATGTACGCACGTAGATTACTCACAAACTCTTTTACTGATTCAGTTCAAAGATGTGCCATCTTAGCCGAATCAAACTGTTGATAAAAGGGCCATCTTAACAGCAGGCTAGACATAGATGCTCGGTACATTCAAATTTCTCGCTCTGATACACAAAAATCTCAAGTTTCATATGTACACACGCACATTACTCACACACTCTTATGCTCATTCAGATTAAAGATGTGCCATCTTTGTTGAGTCTTACTGTTGAAAGATGGGCTATCTTAACAGCACGCGAGTATTAAATGCTTAGTACATTCCAATTGCTCGCTCTGATACACAACAAGCTGAAGTTTCATATGTACGCACGTACATTACTCACACACTCTTATGCTCATTCAGCTTTAAGGTGTGCTGTCATAGCTGAGTCTTACCGTTGCTAGATGTGTTATCTTAACAGCAGGCTAGTCCTTAATGTTCGGTACATTCTAATTGCTCGCTCTGATACGTAACAAGCTGAAGTTTCACATTTCCACACACACATTACTCACACACACTTATACCCTATCAGCTTAGTGATGTGCCATCTAAACTGAATTTTTCTGTTAAAAGATGTGCCATCTTAACAGCAGGCCAGTCCTAAATGCTCAGTACATTCCAATTGCTTGCTCTAATACACACACACTGTAAAACGTAGCCGCGTGAACTGCGCACGTATACAGGGAGAACGATGTCCGCGTTCGCTGAATAGACGAGCTTTGAACGGAATCTCCGATGTCCAGGATAACAAGTACCATTGTCGCCCGTATTGGGACCACTTTTTACGGACAATTTCACTGAGTCCGCTATCTGATCTGTGCTGAGTCCGTCTAGTTACTCTGTTTTATCCAGTATTGTCCATCGTGTGACTCCGTCTCTATGATCCGTCTGTCCCATCAGACCGCATGGCCCGCCACCGACTACTACATCCACTCAGTTGGTGTAGTTAGTCAATCACAGCTAAAACTAGAATGCTTCCTGCTTTTCATTTTCCTCTTCAGCACTTTTTCAGCTCTCTCTACTTCCAACGACATTCATAGTAGCCATGAACTGATTCTATAATAATAATTGATGCATATAACAACTTACATATGCAAGTTTTTATACGATGAGATGGACATTCATCAATACTAGGTACTTTTGGTATGGAGGAATGTGTTCCAAATACTTCCCCATAGCCAACGAAACTCATGTACACGAGCCTATTGCTCACACACTCATAACCTTTCAACTTAAAGATGTGCCATCTTACTAGTCACTAGAATGCTAGGAACATTCCAATCGCTCGCTCCGATACACAAGCAGTCTTACTATTGAAAGATGTGCCATTTTAACAGCAGGCTAGTCCTAAATGCTCAGTACATTCCAATCGCTCACTCCTCAACAAGCTGAAGTTTCACATGTACACACGTACAATACTCACACACTCTAATGCTCATTCAGCTTAAAGATGTGCCATCTTAGCTGTTGAAAGATGTGCCATCTTAACAGCAGGCTAGTCCTAAATGCTGAGTACATTCCAACCACTCGCTCCACAACAAGCAGAAGTTTCACATGTACACACGTACAATACTCACACACTATTATGCTCATTCAGATTAAAGATGTACCATCTTAACAGCAGGCTAGTCCTAAATGCTCGATACATTCCAATCGCTCACTCTGAAGCTGAAGTTTTACATGTACACACGTACATTACTCACAAATTCTTATGCTCATTCAGCTTAAAGATGAGCCATCTTAGCTGAGTCTTACTGTTGAATGATGTGCCATTTTAACAGCAGGCTAGTCCTAAACACTCAGTACATTCCAATCACTCGCTCCACAACAAGCTGAAGTTTCACATGTACACACGTACATTACTCTCACATTCTTATGTTCATTCAGCTTAAAGGTGTGCCATCTTAGCTGAGTCTTAGAGTTAAAAGAAGTGCCATCTTAACAGCAGGATTGTCCTAAATGCTCGGTATTATCCAATTGCCCACTCTGATACAAAACAAGTTGAAGTTTCACATGTACATTACTCACACACTATTATGCTCATTCAGCTTAAAGATGAGCCATCTTAGCTGAGTCTTACTGTTGAATGATGTGCCATTTTAACAGCAGGCTAGTCCTAAACACTCAGTACATTCCAATCACTCGCTCCACAACAAGCTGAAGTTTCACATGTACACACGTACATTACTCTCACATTCTTATGTTCATTCAGCTTAAAGGTGTGCCATCTTAGCTGAGTCTTAGAGTTAAAAGAAGTGCCATCTTAACAGCAGGATTGTCCTAAATGCTCGGTATTATCCAATTGCCCACTCTGATACAAAACAAGTTGAAGTTTCACATGTACATTACTCACACACTATTATGCTCATTCAGCTTAAAGATGTGCCATCTTAGCTGAATCTTACTGTTGTGCCATCTTAACAGCAGGCTAGTCCTAATGCTCGATACATTCCAATCACTCAGTCTGATACACAACAAGCTGAAGTTTTACATGTACACACGTACATTACTCAAAAATTCTTATGCTCATTCAGCTTAAAGATGTGCCATCGTCTTACTGTTGAAAGATGTGCCTTCTTAACAGCAGGCTAGACCTAAATGCTCGATACATTCCAATCACTCGCTCTGATACACAACAAGCTGAAGTTTCTCATGTACACACGTACATTACTCACACACTCTTATGCTCATTCAGCTTAAAGATGTGTCATCTTAGCTGAATCTTACTGTTGAAAGTTGTGCCATCTTAACAGCAGGCTAGTCCTAAATGCTCGAAGCATTCCAATCGCACGCTCGCATTCCAATCGCACGCTCTGATACACAACAAGCTGAAGTTTCACATGTACACACGTACGTTACTCATACATTCTTATGCTCATTCAGTTTAAAGATGTGCCATCTTAGCTGAGTCTTACTGTTGAAAGATATGCCATCTTAACAGCAGGCTTGTCCTAAATGCTCGCTCTGATACACAACAAGCTGAAGTTTCACATGTACACACGTACATTACTCATACATTCTTATGCTCATTCAGTTTAAAGATGTGCCATCTTAGCTGAGCTTTACTATGGAAAGATGTGCCATCTTAACAGCAGGCTAGTCCTAAATGCTCGATGCATTCCAATCGCTCACTCTGATACACTACTAGCTGAAGTTTCACATGTACACACGTACATTACTCACACATTCTTATGCTCATTCAGCTTAAAGATGAGCCATCTTAGCAGAGTCTCACTGTTGAAAGATTTGCCATCTTAACATCATGCTAGTCCTAAATGCTCAGAACATTCCAATTGCTCGCTCCACAACAAGCTGAATTTTCACATGTACACACGTACATTACTCACACATTCTTATGCTTATTCAGCTTAAAAATGTGCGATCTTAGCTGAGTCTTACTGTTGAAAGAAGTGCCATCTTAACAGCGGGCTAGTCCTAAATGCTCGGTACATTCCATTCGCTCGCTCTGATACACAACAAGCTAAAGTTTCACATGTACACACGTACACTACTCACACACTCTTATGCTCATTCAGCTTAAAGATGTGCCATCTTAGCTGAGTCTTACTGTTGAGAGATGTACCATCTTAACAGCAGGCTTGTCCTTAATGCTCGGTACATTCCAATCGCTCGCTCTGATACACTACAAACTGAAGTTTCACATGTACACACGCATATTACTCTCACATTCGTATACTCATTCAGCTTAAATATGTACCATCTAAGTTGAGTCTTACTGTGAAATATGTGCCATCTTAACAGCAGGCTAGTCCTAAATCCTCGGTACATTCCAGTTGGTTGCTCTGATACACAAGCTGAAGTTTCACATGTACACACGTACATTACTCACACACTCATATCCTCATTCAGCTTAAAGATGTGCCATCTTAGCTGAGTCCTACTTTTGAAAGATGTGCTATCTTAACAGCAGGCTAGTCTTTAATGCTTGGTACATTCTAATCGCTCGCTCTGATACACAATAAGCTCAAGTTTCACATGTACACACGCACATAACTCGCACGCTGTTATGCTCATTCAGCTTAAAGATGTGCCATCTTAGCCGAGTCTTACTGTTGAAAGATGTGCCACCTTAACAGCAGGCAAGTCCTAAATGCTCAGTACATTCCAATTGCTCGCTCTGATACGCAACAAGCTGAAGTTTCACACGTACACACGCACATTACTCACACACTCTTATACTCTTTCAGCTTAAAGATGTGCCATCTTAGCTGAGTCTTACTTTTGAAAGATGTGAAGTCTTAACAGAAGGCTAGACACCTAAATGCTCGGTACATTTGAACTGCTCATTCAAACACATAACAAACGGAAATTTCACATGTACACACACACATTACTCACCCAATCTTATACTCTTTCAGCTTAGGGATGTGCCATCTTAGGTGAGTCTTACTGCCGAAAGATGTGCCATCTTAACAGTAGGCTAGTCCTAAATGCTCGGTACATTCCAATCACTCGCTCTGATACACAAGCTGAAGTTTCACATGTACGCACGTAAAATACTCACACACTATTATGCTCCTTCAGCTTAAAGTTGTGACAGCTTAGCCGAGGCTTACTGTTGAAAGATGTGCCCTCTAAACAGCAGGCTATTCCAAAATGCTCGGTACATTCCAATCTCTCGCTCTGATACACAACAAGCTGAAGTTTCACATGTATGCATGTACGTTACTCACACATGCTTATGCTCATTCGGCTTAACAATGTGCCATCTTAGCCGTGTCTTAATGATAAGATGTGCCATCTTAACAGCAGGCTAGTCCTAGATGCTCGGTACATTCCAATCGCTCGCTCTGATACACAACAAGCTGAAGTTTTACATGTATACACGCACATTACTCACACACACATATTATTGTTTTCAATACAATGATCATAATACAATACACAATATCACCCTCTCCCTCTCTTACACACACACACACACACACGTCACACACACACACGCACGCACACACACACGCACACACACACACACACACACACAAAGCTCAAAACCAGTTACTACGACAGAATGTAATCGACGCACGTGGGAATCTCCTCCTCTGTCGCAAGTGTCTTGTTTCTTGCCTAGGAGTTCATACAACCCGACTCACTCGGCAGCGGATCATCAAACAGAAGCAAAAGGACCAGCCTATCTTAGAACTGACGAAAAGGGAAGTAGTAGTAGAGCAGAGGTTAGAAGATTACTTGCTGCATGATGATGAGGATGACGATATCTTGACGTTTGGTGCTTGGTGGAAGCTGGTAGATAATGACGACATAGTTGAGGTTCAGTTCCCACACAAACGTCATGGTTCAGCTGGTAAGGAATCTAACCATGCCAAGAAGCAAGCAATGGCAGACTTTCTTGAGTTTGTTGACATCAACTCCCAGCCCAATGGTCTGGTAGCTATAGTGCCCAATTTTTTCTCCTTCCGAAGTTCACTCGAATTGCGGCACCTAAAATGGGAGAAAAAAATCTACGAGGAGCAATTACAGTCATTTGTGGTCTCTCAATTTAACAAGGCACAAACAGAGAAAGGGAGACAAACGTGTCATAACACTGCTGCAACTAACTGGCTCCAGAAGTACCGACCCAAGGTAGCACTGCATCCCAGTATGACAGACTACTGTGACACGTGCAAACACCTCAAGCAGCAATTGTCACGAAACCAGGCAGTACTCAATCGGTTGCAGCAGAGCAGTCGAGTAGCGCCTTTGAAGGTGAGCTTAGGGCCCATGAGTCCACCAAACGGGAGCTGTAAGAGGAATTGGCAGATCACAAGACAGTTGCAACATGATCTAGAGAGTACTGTATACAAGGCTAAGTGCAGAGAGCAGTGGGCAAAGATCGAGCAACTCACCAAGATGCAGGTGTTGACGAGAAGAGAGCGAGAGGATCTAGAAGGAGCAAAGTACGGTTTTACTGCCACTATCAGTGCTGACTACCAGCAGTCCAAACTGATACCATCATGGGGGAAAACTGAGCAACCTGGATCAACGTACTATCTTCAGAAAGTTTCCCACGACGTCTTTGGAGTAGTTGACCACTCAAAAAACAACTCAGTGGTGTACCTGTTTAATGAACGCGTTGGTCCTAAATACACAGATCACACACTCTCTTTCTTAACTCACTACTGGAATCGGCTCCGCCAGCACCATCCATGGATTCACCGACTTGCCATTTTCCTCGACAACGCCACATGCACCAACAAGAAATACTAGTCAATGTACCCCTTCGATTGCACGAGGGGCGGTGCGAGAGGCAAATACAGCACGAGGCGAAGCCAAGTGCTGTATTTGCCCTTGAGCCACGCCCCGAGTGTAATAACTCCCGTATGGAACGAGAAAAAGCGGTACATTAACTGGTTTATTGTGTGAATCTAGTGTTCAAACTAGCTAGGCCATTTGCAAAGCTGTGGATCCGATGTCCAGTTGAACGAGCGATCAGGTTGTGCTACCCTCACTACTCGAGTCAGAGTGGAGCTGAATCACTGACGTTCAAAACTAGCTAGGCTATCAGCGAGGCTGTGGATCCGATCATTTTCCAGTTCGACAAGCGAGCGATTCTATCGTGCCACGCTACCTTCGCTACTCAAGCCAGAGTGGGGAGATCGTTTGAATCACTGATGATCCTACGTTTGATGACCACTGATCTTGTGAAACGAGGCCGGTACGTTCGAGCATGGTTCGAGCTACGACTTGATCGCGAGTTTCGAACCTGCTTAGACAAGATACCACTGTGACAGAGCGGCGTCTTTTCGGATGATGATCGGTGAATAAACGAGGGTCTACAGCTGCTTTTGCTGAGTATCCTGCCAGCACCACTGCCAAGGTGAACTAAGCTTTGTTGGGCTGAGCCCAATTCGACTATATTCTGAATGTCCCAGACATTATGAGCAAAAGAATCAGCAGCTGGAGCAGTAGGCCTACAAGCCTGGTTCCTCTACTCACTGTCCCTGAGGTCAGTTAACCTGCCACAGTACAGCTCCAACTGCTAATCCTTTGGCTCACATACCCTGCATACTGGCTGGAACATTCTCCAACTGTATGCATGAAGTGACCTTCTAGGGGATTTTTTTGTGTACCATCAACCTGGTTTTTGTGGATGCTCCCTGCAATTATACACATGTAGTTTGGTCAGACATGATGTAGACAACTCAATTAGTTAACACAACAATTTTCTATTTGCCACTGGAAAATATTGAACTGCTGTTGGCAGTATGGAATTTATTGCACTACAAAAGCCTTTGATCTAATATGGCTTCATACAATAATAAATACTTATTCTCTTGGGCCATGGAGATGGTGAGTTCTGGAGAGATCGACCACATCCATATCAGCTTCATGGTAGCTGGACACACAAAGTTTGCCCCAGACCGTCTCTTTTCAGTGATTGGAAGTGTCTATAAGAGAAGACGTGTTCTCCATTCATGAGCTGAAAGCTATCTGTGATCAGAATACTACAACATTCATTGAAGACGGACAGCAAGTTCTCACCTGGCGAGACAGTCTTGGAGACAAGTACTCAGACCTTCCCGGTGTGCGTAGTGAAGGCACACAATGGAAATGTGGTGATGAAGGTGCATGAGAATTGCTTTGCTGGTGAGTGGAAGGATTCCTCACTTCGTGTCTGAGTCAGCACTGCAGTTGGAGTTCCAACCACCAACTACAGTGATAGCCACCTTCACAGTATTTCGGCTGATAAAATGGCCAACAAGTTTACCATGTATGAGCGTTTTATTTCTCACGATCGCCGTCCAGATTACTTGCCACCACCCACCGTTGTGTCATCTACCTCCTCGACAGCACAAACTTCTGCTCAAACATCTTCATCCTCATCTGCAAGTACAACTGCTGGACAGAGAAAGAGAAAACAGAGCAAGTGCTCAACAAAAGGCTGCGATGGATTGGGACACAAAAAATGAACAAGATGGGCTGAAGGTCACACAACAAAAGCAGGATGTCCTAGGTGTTAGCAAGTCATTTTTAACTTGCTGGTCATATCTTATGCTATTGAACATCATTTCACATCACTACCTACTGTACTTACCTTTATTTTGATCTTGCTGTTGCTGCCAAAGTACCATGTGTCCACAACAGTTAATACCTCGTGATCATTCTAATTAATGCACACCAAGAGAATAGGGACTACTCGACCATCTGATGGTTCCAAGATGTTGCTACCTACTGACGCATGTAAAGAATGACTGAGTTAATTTAGATACTGCTTACAGGGGGATAAATAAGGGCTATACATGCCACTACTTTCGGTAACTAGTCACTATCACTTAGCTAGCTTCATGGCTACTAAAACACAGGCTTAGTTTTCGATTCTAGTACCTATTGTAGATGGTTAAAACTATATTATTACGATTACAGCTACTTACCTCCTCAGGTCCGGTCTTCTTTTTCTTGATCCACTCACGACTCTGTCTTTTGCACGTACTGAACATTGTGTTGCACGGGTGGGTGGGGCCACGCCGGGTTAGCAATAAATGGCCTAAGGTCGTCACGGTTGCAAGCGCGTAACTACTGGCTATAGCAACCGATCGCGTTCAAACTCGCGGAGTGAATGAACAATGCCCCAACGTATATGTGTGCTTGTACCATCGTTGCTTGGTTACAGTGCCCTGTTTAAAACAAATACTTTGCTCGGTTACAGTAGCCGCCATTAAGTACAGAGCAAATGGTTGCTCTGTTACAGTGCCACGCACACCTACCGGCACACAGCCTAGCTGCTCAATTCTTGACGAAAACATAACGGAGTGACTACGGCCAGCACGAAGGGGACACCACTTGTCAATGTAACCAACATAACAGGAATGATATGTTTACGACACTCCTCGTTACTGGACAAGTCTGTCACCTGTTCGCCGTGTGTCTCTACCGTCTTGTAGTCTTCAAGTCTCGGAGAAACTTGTCCGTCACTGCTGATAACGCAGGCATTCCATTTTCCTGTGATTCGTGTACTCTGTAGGGGGTGGTGGCGCTGATCAACAATCTCCATTGTTGCAAACTCGGCCCCCCTTCCCAGAGGCAGCATCCTTTGGAGTGCAAGTTGTGCCCGACCAGACTGGCGTCTTGGTGTTTGTCGAGCTAACTGCTTGCAGGCAGTGGCCAGATATTCCTCCGCTTCAGTCGTGTCCATTTGGAGTACGTCGTGGCAGTAGCACACAATCGGTCTCAAGTTCCCTGCATACGACACCATTGTGGCTGGCTTCTTGTTGGATGCACTCTGTACAGTGCAAGTGTAGGTGAACTATAATTAGTAGCATGAGACATCAAACCATTCATTCGGATGGCTATATTACCAGTTGTGGGAAAGGCTATGGCCACTCCCTAGATTTTGAATACTAGGTTAGAGCTTCAAAACGATCTCATTATAGCCAAAACATGGAGATCGAATTAATTTTAATGACAAAAAGAGGCCTAATAGTCAAAAGCAAAAGTGTGAACAAAAATTGAGATAAAGTGGTGGCAAATGATGGTATTAAAGAAGCAGTGCTACAGAAATGGATTTGTTGAAAGAGTAGAGTAAATGTTTATAGGTTGTATGTGATATAAATTTCCATTCTTCAATGTTGATCAGGTAGGGAAATCTACGTTCAGTAATTTACAGTGTTTGATAAATTCTTGCCTTTCCTGAGCATATGAACAAAAGTTCAACAAAATTGGATGTTCAAACTAAACTACTGGCTCTTGATTTTGAATACTAAATAGGATAATGAACCACCAATGAGGGCTCACATTGAGCGAGTTGCCTTAACTCTCCAAGATACAGCCATAATTCTCAATGATGGATTGCCAAAGCGAGAGAGGTTTGGATCTAAGAGCTCGAGGAAGGTTGGTAGGAGTGGTCGATGGACAGCCAATACAAAAACCGCCGTACTGCGGTTAGTTGTCCGTCGATGAACCCCAACGAACACGGCGCATGCGCTTTAGACTCGAGACCTTTATCCAAGGGGTCTGAGATATCTATCAGCGATTTGGCTGGTTATATTAGCAATGGTGGGACAGGCTATGTCCACTCCCCAGATTTTGAATGTTGTTTGAGCATCAAAACTATCTCGCATAACCAAAACGTAGCGAACGTTTTGAACGCTAATGAACATCAAAAAAAAGGACTCACATTGAACGACTGACTTCAACTCTCCAAGATAGAGCCATAATTCTCAATGGTGGACTGCCAGAGCGAGCGAGAACGGATCTAAGAAGGCCAGACGCTTGCGCACTTCCTTAGTGGTCGTCGCAACGGTTTTTCTCTTGGTTGTCTATCGACGATCCCTACATTGTATGCGCCATAAACTGGAGACCTTCAGCCTAGAGGCTTGGGGAATCAATCAGCTAGTTGGCTGGCTATATTAGCAGTGATGGGAAAGGCTATGGCCGTTTTTGAATGCTATACGATTACATAATTTGGTTGAGAACACTAAATAGCCCACAAAAATGGCTCACATTCAGCGTCTGATCTTAACTCTCCAAGATACAGCCTTAATTTTCGATAATGCATTGCCAAAGCTAGCGAGAATGATATAAGACTTAAGGCGCATGCGCCAGTTCTGTAGGGATCGCCGACTTAGACCTTTAGCCCAGAGGCTTGGGAAGTCAATCAGCGATTTGCCTGGCTATATTAGCAGTGGTAGGACAGGCTATAGCCACGCGTAGCCCAGAGGCCAGAGAAATCAATCAGCGATTGGTTGACTATATAAGCAGAGGAGGAACAGGCTTTGACAACTCCCTATATTTTGAATGCTATGTTTGAACTTCAAAATGAACTTGTATAGCCAAAACGTTACGATCGCCAAATAACATTTCTTGACTCGTCATATCCACTTGCGGCTAACCAGTGGGGCTTCCTACCAGGGAGATCGACCACTCATGCCTTGCTTTCTGCTGCACATGATTGGCTCAGCAGTATGGAAGATGGCCATGAAATGGGGGCCGTATTCTTTGACCTCACTAAAGCCTTTGATTCTGTGCCTCATAGGCAGCTAATTTCGAAACTCAGAGCTATTGGCTTGGACGACTACCTGGTTTCCTGGATCACGAGCCATCTCGCTTATAGAAACCAGTCAGTGGTCCTACATGGTGAAACATCTGACCTGCTCCCAGTAACATCCGGCGTACCTCAGGGATCAGTACTTGGTCCACTGCTGTTCTTGCTTTATGTAAATGATGTTAACGATGTGGCCTTATCTGAAGGTACAAAGCTAATCTTATAATATGCTGACGATATACTTTTGTATAGAAGAATTTATACCGAGAAGGACTACGCCGTACTTCAGCAAGATGTGGACTCTCTTGGTGTATGGAGTCTTCTTAATCATCTGTCATTCAGTCCAGTGAAGTGTAAATTCATGGTGCTTTCCCGGAAGAAAGTAAGAACTACACCACCACCTCTAAATTTGCTCGGTTTTGAAATAGAGCAAGTCGAGTCTATCAAGTATCTTGGCTTAACAATCAACGACAACCTATCCTGGTCTGATCACACCAGCAAAAAAGCAAGGAGGCTCATCGGTCTGTTGTTCCGACAATTCTACAACTGTGCCGATACATCTACTATTCGAGCACTCTATTTGACGCTCATAAGGCCACATCTAAAGTATGCAAACCAAGTCTGGGATCCATACCTTGTCAAGGACTGCAAGTTGTTGGAAGACGTTCAGAGGTTTGCCTGCAAGGTGTGTCTAAAGAGTTGGAACACAACATATGACGAAATGCTGGACACTTTAAATATCCCAAAGCTCGAGCAAAGAAGGAAGGCGCTCAAACTGTGTTTTATGCACAAACTTGTTGGAACCAATGCTCCCGTATGGTGCCCCTATTTCCACGGCCTTGCGTATACACAACTCGCTACACCCATTCTAAACAGCTAAGCAGTCTAAGTGGTCACACTGCACAATACTTAAACTCTTTTTTCTTTTCCAAATACAATTACTTTATGGAATAACTTAAGTAGTGATGTTGTGTCCTCACCCTTCTCTACCTTTAATAATCATGTTTAAAATAAAATTGCATTGCTGTAGTTAATACAAGTATTGTCACTGTATTCATTATTCATTTCAATAACTTAAGTAGTCCTTTCATCTTCTGGATGTACATATTACTTATTAGCATTATCATGCTATTTTTGTGCATCCCTGCATTTTTATAATCATGCAGAATGATATTTAAAAATAGGCTTACGAACCACCCTCCCCCCAAAAGGGCTCCCTTACTTCTCCAAAATACAACCATAATCCTCGATGATAGATCGCCAAAGGAGCGATGGAGGATATGAGTCGAAGGCGCACGCGCAGTTCAGTATAGGTAGTCAATGGTTAGTTGTCCATCGACAATCCCTACAGAACAGCTGCATGCGCTGTTGACTGAAGACACCTAGTCCAAAAATCAGGGATATTATTATATGTATATATATTAGCAGGGGGGCAACTGGCTATGGCCATTCCCTGAATTAACCATAATTCTCGATGGTAGATGGCCAAAGCGAGCGAAAATGGATATAAGAGCATGAGGAGCTTGCGCAGTTTGGTTGAGGTCGTCGATTATTGATTATCCATCGACGATCCCTGCAGAACAGCGCATGCGCTGTAGACTGAAGATAATTAGCCCAACGATCAGTGAAATCAATCAGCGAGTTCGTTGACTATATTAGCAGAGGTGCAACGGGCTATGGCCATTCCCTAGATTTTAAATTTTGTTTGAGCTTCATAGAATAGACAAAACGTTACGATAGCTAAAAAGCCTAAAGAACTACCCACCAAAAGAGGGCTTACATTGAGCGACTGACCTTACCGTTCTAAGATACAACCATAATTCCCGAAGATAGATCGCCAAAGAGAGCGAAAATGGATATAAGAGCCGAAGGCGCACATGCATTTCGGTATAGGGTGTCAATGGTTAGTTGTCCATCGACGATCCATACAGAACAGCTCATGCGCCGTAGACTGAATGTATTTACCCCAAAGATCAGGGAAATCAATCAGAGTGTTAGCTGACTATATTAGCAGAGGTGCAACGGGCCATTGCGTAGATTTTGAATGTTGTTTGAGCTCTATCGAATAGGCAAAACGAAACCATCGCTAATAGTTCAGTATTGGTCGTCAATGGTTAGTTGTCCATCGACGATCCCTACAGAACAGCTGCATGCGCTGTTGACTGAAGACATTTAGCCCAAATATCAGGGAAATCAATCAGCGAGTTAGCTGACGACATTAGTAGAGGTGCAACGGGCTATAGCCATTCCCTAGATTTTTGAGCTTCATCGAATGGCCAAAACGTTACGATCGCTAAATAGGCTAACGAACCACCGTCCCCCAAGAAAGGGCTCAAATTGAGTGACTGACCTTATATCTCCAAGATACAACCATAATTCTTGATGATAGATCGCCAAAGCGAGCTACAATGGATAATATAAGAGCAAAACGCGCACACGCAGTTCGGTAAAGGTTGTCAAAGGTTAGTTGTCCATCGACGATCCCTACAGAACAGCGCATGCGCTGTAGACTGAAGATACTTAGCCCAAATATCAGGGAAATCAATCAACGAGTTAGCTGACGATTTTAGCAGAGGTGTAACGGGCTATGGCCATTCCCTAGATTTTGAATGTTGTTTGAGCTTCATCGAATGGCCAAAATGTTACGATCGCTAAAAAGGCTTACGAACCCCCCCCCCCCCCCCCCCCCCCCAAAAAAAGGGCTCAAATTGAGCGACTGACCTTATCCCACAAAAAAAAAGGAGCGACTGGCCTTATCTTTCTAAGATACAACATTAATTTTCGATGATAGATTGCCAAAGCGAGCTAAAATGGATATAAGATCCAAAGGCGCACACGCAGTACGGTATAGGTTGTCAAAGGTTAGTTGTCCATCGACGATCCTTGCAGAACAGCGCATGCACTGTAGACTGAAAATGTTCAGCCCAAAGATGAGGGAAATCAATCAGTGAGATAGCTGAGTCATGAACACTCAAGCTGTTGAACATATACCGTGGGTGCATCAAGATAGTCACAGGGATCACGAGCATCTTCTGATTCTTCTACAACCAATGCAAGTGGATCATCTCCTGAAAAGGTACCACCACGAGGAATTAGTTGCCTAGGCATAATACTGCAGAGATTAAATGGCTTTCCACGGCTTCCAAATGCTAACGCAATCACATACCAGACCTGTTTACACAATTATGGCATCACGATAAAAAAAGGTTAGCCCACACTTAACACTAATTGTAGTACACGTAACTTAGGAGTAGCCTTATCAATGGTACACTCAATCTTGGTAGAATTTGGAAATCTCATACTGAATTTCCTACCACCAGGGACACTGGGAATGTGTTGATTCCACTTCTCTTTGATCCTTACTTGCAGCTGCAACAAAAATCGACACATGATTTGGCAAAAGAGAATTTCAATTCCTGTCATAGTGGAACACCTCTAGTCTGGACACCGTTGCAACCATTTAAGGTGTCTGGATTACAGAACCTGTACTTATTTTTGGCCATCATAATGACCCAATTAAACGAGGTGTCCTTATTACAGACTATACAATATAGAGGCATTCCGCTGTGTACAGTGAGAAACTTGAAGGTACCACTCTCAGTCTTTCTGGGATGGGTTAACTACTAATAGGATAATGAATGAATACTGTAAGGAAAGTTACTGAATCAGACATTTGAATTTGTGTGGTACATACTCTCCATCACAGACTCACTTCTTCAGTTCTCCTCTTCTTGCTCTAAATAGAGAGCAATTTAGCATATCAACGAAAGATGTGCGATAAGTTAAAACAAGAGTATGTAATAAGAGATGAGAGTATCGAACGCTCTATATGGTCCGTGTAATATGTTTTCGGAGAGTAACGTGACTTCCCGCCTTGCGCACATGACTAAGCCAAGTTGCTAAACACTCGATTTTTCTCAGGACTGCGATGAATAGAGGCGTTTTTCGTGAGTTTTATGCTAGATTCTTCATGAACGTTCGTTTTGTATCGCGATCTGCTCGCGTTTCAGCCACTATTGCACTCGCATTAGTTTGCACTCGAGGTCACGCCCATAATTCGTTATTTGAATCGAGCACGCTCATTGGTCAATGTTTGAATTCCTGGCGTGTGACTTTCTGAACACATATTACACGGACAATATAGCGTGTTCGATACTCTCTTCCTTATCTTACTATATACTGTTGGTTATAGTTATATCCCGGTGTGAGTACAATATCCATATGTTATACACGCATATCCGGGATATAACTGGTTTCTATCCCACAGACCATGGAAATGTATATGCTACCTGACCTCGCCATGGCAATGAATTCCGAGACAATGACATCATTAGGTCAGCAACCAATCACATTCAAGGTATGGTTTGATCATTAATCTGTGCAGTTCAGTCTCAATCTCAGTAGCTATGTAGCTCTAGCTGGTATGCTTGTTGCCCAGTGAATTTGCCTTCTTTCCTTGGAATGTTACGCTATAACAATAGTGCTGAGGCTATTAATTATGATAGCGAAGACTATGTGATCGTACGACTCAAGATTTGAAACCTTGGGGAATCCGGAAAGAAGCTGTCAATGACAAGTGTGAGGAGGCCTCCGTCACCCTAAAAATCATCGTAAGATGTAAGCTAAAGCGAGGAAGAGCTCACTCAAGGGCTGTATTTTTGTCGACACTACTCAAGGAATTTGACCGATATTCCAAAGCAGGACCAGAGTCAGCAAGTGTAAGCATTGTGTGTGGACTACTGTACCTTCCGAGTGAGCATATTTATCCAGTGCTTCAAACTGTTCTTGCAGGAGTACAGCTACAGCTACTCCTTGCCTACATTGGTGTTGAAACGATTGTAGAGAGTCGAACTAGAAGATTAGCAAAGACTAGACTTGCATATTTAATTCTTTATGTACGTTATTGACAATGTTGAACTTCACATCCGGGTGATAACTGGCGTCACTATCGGGTGATAACTAAAATATCACCTGGTGATAACTTCTCTACAGTCCAGCTTTTTCCTTTGATACGCCCATGTAGTGGGATAGAACTATACAAGAGCGCATAAGAACTAATGCAAGGAGAGAAAGAGCATGTAACTCCCATAGACATTAGTGTACAGGGCAGAATTTTTGACTGATACTAAAAATAGAATATCTGATCATGTGCAAAACCACACTGAGTGCAATGTCCAAGCACTAGCATCAACCAATGAGTTTTGAACATGCCATGAAGAGATTTTTACACTTAGATTTACAAATTTTTAGTTTACTCTTGACTGGATGTTCTATTTTTAGTACAGTTCAAAAATTCCGCCCAGTTCAAGTTACACGCTCTTCCTCTTTTCTTAGTTTTTATGAGCTCTTGAACTATATTATATGCATACACGAGTATATACGCATATACCTTTGCCTTTTCTTTTGCCTGGTCGTGCGGCCAAAGATTCCGCATATGCCCTATCTTGTTCTGCACGAATCCTTCTGGACTCAGCCAAGTATTCACTCACATCATATATGCGTTTGATACATGTATATCACATGTTTATAATAATAATCTTATCATAAGCTCCACAGAAAATAGGCTGCGCATATGAACGATTAATATGACATTATACTAGAGCTCTCCAGAACACATACCCCACTCACACATAGCTATGAATTGTTTATGGTAGCTGATCAATAGATCAGTTCATAACATCAGTGACCATTACCTAGTTTGAGGTCACACAAGCAGTTGAAACAGCATTGCAGCTAACATGGCATAGATGTAGGTACTAGGTGTGCTTGATAGGCACGTCAGATCAAATGCACGATTTGTACCATTCCTGGTACACACTTGTTAAGCACTTAGAAGAGAGTAATTGTTTTTTTTTTCCAACCTCTCAACAGCATTGTCTACTCGCTATCACTCGAGATTTGGTGACTTTCATATGGATGACAACACATGACAAGATCAACTACCTTACCCCTTGCGCATGCATGCTGGGTAATAATATAAGATAGAAACAATGCTAGCCTCTAAATAGCATTGGGCTTAGTCACAAACAGTGCCCATTCTCTGATCATAGCTCGTAGTCATGGCTTTTATCAGATAAAACATAATATTGGGAACAGCAGGCACACATGGAAGAGCAGGCACACTGGGAACAGCAGGCAAACTGGGAACACACTAGGAACATAGAGAACTAGGAACAGCAGGCACACTGGGAACAGCAGGCTCACTGAAAATAGCAGGCAAACTTGGAATACACTAGGAACATAGGGAATAGCAGACACTCTAGGAACATTAGGCACACTTGGAACAGCAAGCACACTGGGAATAGCATTCATACTGAGAAATGTTGGAACAGTGAGAACAGTTGGCACTCTGGGAACAGCAGGCACATTGGGAACAGCAGGCACACTGGGAACAGCAGACACACTGGAACAGCAGGCGCACTGGGAACAGCAGGTAAACAGGGAACACACTAGAAACATAGGGAATTAGGAATAGCAGGCACACTGGGAACAGCAGACAAACTGGGAACACACTGGGAACATAGGAAACTAGAAACAGCAGGCACATTGGGAACAGCAGGCTCACTAAAAATAGCAGGCAAACTGGGAGCACACTAGGAACATAGGGAAGAGCAGACACTTTAGGAACGGTAGGAACACTGGGAACAGCAAGCACACTGGGAATAGCAGGCACACTGGGATCAGTTGGCAGAGTGAGAACAGTTGGAGCTCTGGAAACAGCAGGCACATTGGGAACAGCAGGCTCACCGGGAACAGCGGGCACACTGGAACACACTGGAACAGTAGGCACACTGGGAACAGCAGGTAAACTGGGAACAGCAGGTAAACTGGGAACAGCAGGAAAACTGGGAACACACTAGGAATATAGGGAACAGTAGACACTCTAGGAACAGTAGGCACACTGGGAACAGCAAGCACACTGGAAATAGGAGGCACACTGGGAACCGTTGGCACAGTGTGAACAGTTGGCACTCCGGAAACAGCAGACAAATTGGGAACAGCAGGTGCACTGGGAACACCAGGCACACTGGGAACAGCAGGCAAACTGGGAACAACATAGGAAATAGGAACAGCAGGCACACTGGGAATAGTAGGCTCACTGGGAACAGCAAGCACACTGGAACAGCAGGCACACTGGGAATAGCAGGCAAACTGGGAACACACTAGGAACATAGGAAACTAAGAACAGCAGGCACACTGGGAACAGCAGGGGGGGGCTGAAAAGGGGCTCGACATAACACCAGGAACATAGAAACTAAGCACACTGGGAACAGCAGGATGCTGAAAAGAGCTAGCAGGCAAACTGGGAACACTATAAACTCAGAACACTGGACATCTAGGAAGAGTAGCACTGCTTAGGAACAGTTGGCATCGCTGGGAACAAATGCACACTGTAACTTCCCACTGCTAAACACACTGAACAGCAGGCACATTTGAACTAGCATTGGGCAACATAGCAATTTTTTTCGGCAAGCTGGGAACACACTAGGAATATAGGAAACTAAGAACACTTCTGGAACCTGGCACTGGGAACAGCAGGATCACTGAAAAGAGCTTGAGCAGGCAAACTGGGAACACACTAGGAACATAGGAAACTAAGAACAGCAGGCACACTGGGAACAGCAGGATCACTGAAAAGAGCTCGAGCAGGCAAACTGGGAACACACTAGGAACATAGGGAACAGCGGACATTCTAGGAAGAGTAGGCACAGTGGGAACAGTTGGCACTCTGGGAACAGCAGCCACATAATTTTGAAATGGTAGGCACACTGTTAACTAGAAACTGAGAACAGCAGACACTCTATGAACAGCAGGAACAGCAGGCACACTTTGAACTAAAAACTGGGAACAGCAGACATTCTAGGAACAGCAGCCACACTGAGAACAGTAGGTAAATTGGGAACAGCAGACACACTGAGAACAGCAGGCACACTGGAACAGCAGACACATTGGGAACAGCAGGCAAACTAGGAACAAAGGGAATTAGGACAGCAGGCGCACTGGGAACGCACTGGCTAGGAACATAGGAAACTAGGAACAGCAGTCATAATGGGAACAGCAGGCAAACTGAGAACACGCTAGGAACATAGAGAACTGGGAACAGCAGGCACACTGGAAATAACAGGCTCACTGAAATAGCAGGCTGATTGGGAACACACTAGGAACATAGGGAACAGCAGACACTCTAGGAACAGTAGGCACACTGGGAACAGCAGGTACATTGGGAACAGCAGACACACTGGAAACTGCAGGCACACTGAAACAGCAGACACACTGGGAACAGTAGGAACAAAGGGGATTAGGAACAGCAGGCACACTGAGAACACACTAGGAACATAGAAAACTAGGAACAGCAGGCATAATGGGAACAGCAGGCAAACAGAACACGCTAGGAACATAGAGAACTGGGAACAGCAGGCACACTGGAAATAACAGGCTCACTGAAATAGCAGGCTGATTGGGAACACACTAGGAACATAGGGAACAGCAGACACTCTAGAAACAGTAGGCACACTGGGAACAGCAGGTACATTGGGAACAGCAGACACACTGGAAACTGCAGGCACACTGAAACAGCAGACACACTGGGAACAGTAGGAACAAAGGGGATTAGGAACAGCAGGCACACTGAGAACACACTAGGAACATAGAAAACTAGGAACAGCAGGCATAATGGGAACAGCAGGCAAACAGAACACGCTAGGAACATAGAGAACTAGGAACGGCAGGCACACTGGAAATAGCAGGCTCACTGAAAATAGCAGGCAGATTGGGAACACACTAGGACCATAGGGAACAGCTGACACTCTAGGAACAGCAGGCACACTGGGAACAGCAGGCACACTGGGAACAGTAGGCACATTGGGAACAGCTGGCACACTGGGAATAGCAGGCACACTGGAACAGCAGGCACACTGGGAACAGCAGGTAAACTGGGAACACACTAGAAACATAGGGACTAGGAACAGCAGAAACACTGTAACAGCAAGCACACTGGGAACAGGAGGAAAACTGGGATCATACTAGGAACAAAGGGAACTAGGAACAGCAGGCACACTGGGAAGAGCAGGCACACTGGGAACAGCAGGCACATTGGGAACAGCTGGCACACTGGGAATAGCAGGCACACTGGAACAGCAGGCACACTGGGAACAGCAGGTAAACTGGGAACACACTAGAAACATAGGGACTAGGAACAGCAGAAACACTGTAACAGCAGGCACACTGGGAACAGGGGGAAAACTGGGATCATACTAGGAACAAAGGGAACTAGGAACAGCAGGCACACTGGGAAGAGCAGGCACACTGGGAACAGCAGGCACATTGGGAACAGCTGGCACACTGGGAATAGCAGGCACACTGGAACAGCAGGCACACTGGGAACAGCAGGTAAACTGGGAACACACTAGAAACATAGGGACTAGGAACAGCAGAAACACTGTAACAGCAGGCACACTGGGAACAGGAGGAAAACTGGGATCATACTAGGAACAAAGGGAACTAGGAACAGCAGGCACACTGGAAACAGCAGGCACACTGGGAACAGGAGGAAAACTGGGATCATACTAGGAACAAAGGGAACTAGGAACAGCAGGCACACTGGAAACAGCAGGCACACTAAAAATAGCAGGCAAACTGGGAACACACTAGGAACATAGGGAACAGCAGACACTCTAGGAACAGCAGGCACACAGGGAACATAATAGGAACATAGGGAACTAGGAACAGCAGGCTCACTAAAAATAGGCAAAATGGGAATACACTAGGAACATAGGGAACAGCAGACAATCTACGAACAGTAGGCACATTGGGAACAGAAAGCACACTGGGAATAACAGGCACACTAGTAAAAGTTGGCACAGTGGGAACAGTTGGCACTCCGGGAACAACAGGCACATTAGGAACAGCATGCACATTGGGAACAGCAGGCACACTGGAACAGCAGACACACTGGGAACATCAGGCACACAGGAACAGCAGGCACACTGGGAACATAATAGGAACATAGGGAACTAGGAACAGCAGGCTCACTAAAAATAGGCAAAATAGGAATACACTAGGAACATAGGGAACAGCAGACAATCTACGAACAGTAGGCACATTGGGAACAGAAAGCACACTGGGAATAACAGGCACACTAGTAAAAGTTGGCACAGTGGGAACAGTTGGCACTCCGGGAACAGCAGGCACATTAGGAACAGCAGGCACATTGGGAACAGCAGGCACACTGGAACAGCAGGCACACTGGGAATATCAGGCACACTGGAACAGCAGGCACACTGGGAACAGCAGGAAAACACTAGGAATATAGGAAACTAGGAACAGCAGGCACACTGGGAAAAGTTGGCTCAGTGGGAACAGTTGGCATTCCAGGAACAGCAGGCACATTGGTAACATCAGGCACACTGGGAACAGCAGGCACACATAGAACAGCAGACACACTGGGAACAGCAGGTAAACTGGGAACACACTAGAAACATAGGGACTAGGAACAGCAGAAACACTGTAACAGCAGGCACACTGGGAACAGCAGGAAAACACTAGGAATATAGGAAACTAGGAACAGCAGGCACACTGGGAAAAGTTGGCTCAGTGGGAACAGTTGGCACTCCAGGAACAGCAGGCACATTGGTAACATCAGGCACACTGGGAACAGCAGGCACACATAGAACAGCAGACACACTGGGAACAGCAGGTAAACTGGGAACACACTAGAAACATAGGGACTAGGAACAGCAGAAACACTGTAACAGCAGGCACACTGGGAACAGCAGGAAAACACTAGGAATATAGGAAACTAGGAACAGCAGGCACACTGGGAAAAGTTGGCTCAGTGGGAACAGTTGGCACTCCAGGAACAGCAGGCACATTGGTAACATCAGGCATACTGGGAACAGCAGGCACACATAGAACAGCAGACACACTGGGAACAGCAGGTAAACTGGGAACACAGTAGGAACATTGGGAACTAGAAACAGCGGGCACACTGGGAACAGCACACAAACTGGGAACAAACTAGGAACATATGGAACTAGGAACAGCAGGCACACTGGGAACAGCAAGCTCACTGAAAATAGCAGGCAAACTGGGAACACACTAGGAACATCGGGAACAGTAGGTACACTGGAAACAGCAAGCACACTGGGAATAACAGGCACACTGGGAACAGTTGGCACACTGGAACAGCAAGCACACTGGAACAGTAGGCACACTGGGAACAGCAGACAAACTGGGAACACACTAGGAACGTAGGGAACTAGGAACAGCAGGAACACTGTAACAGCAGGTACACTGGGAACAAACTAGGAACATATGGAACTAGGAACAGCAGGCACACTGGGAACAGCAAGCTCACTGAAAATAGCAGGCAAACTGGGAACACACTAGGAACATAGGGAACAGTAGGTACACTGGAACAGCAAGCACACTGGAACAGTAGGCACACTGGGAACAGCAGACAAACTGGGAACACACTAGGAACATAGGGAACTAGGAACAGCAGGAACATTGTAACAGCAGGTATACTGGGAACATACTAGGAACATAGGGAACTAGGAACAGCAGGCACACTGGGAACAGCAGGCTCACTGAAAAATAGCAGGCAAACTGGGAACACACTTGGAACATAGGGAACAGCAGACACTCTAATAACAGCAGGCACACTGGGAACAGTAGGCACACTGGGAACAGTAGGCAAACTGGGAACAAACTAGGAACATAGAGAACTAGAACAGCAGTCTCACTGAAAATACCAGTCAAACTGGGAACACACTAGGAACATAGGGAACAGAAGACACTCTACGAACAGTAGGCACACTGGGAACAGCAAGCACACTGGGAATAACAGGCACACTGAGAAAAGTTGGCACAGTGGGAACAGTTGGCACTCCGGGAACAGCAGGCACATTGGTAACAGCAGGCACACTGGGAATAGCAGGCACTCATGGAACAGCAGACACACGGGGAAGAGCGAGTAAACTGGGAACACACTAGGAACATAGGGAACAGCTACCACTCTAGGAACAGTAGGCACACTGGGAATAACAGGCACACTGGGAAAAGTTGGCACAGTGGGAACAGTTGGCACTCCAGGAACAGCAGGCACATTGGTAACAGCAGGCACACTGGGAACAGCAGGCACTCATGGAACAGCAGTCACACTGGGAAGAGCGAGTAAACTGGGAACACACTAGGAACATAGGGAACAGCTGACACTCTAGGAAGAGTAGGCACACTGGGAAATGTTGGTACAGTGGGAACAGTTGGCACTCCAGGAACAGCAGGCACATTGGTAACAGCAGGCACACTGGGAACAGCAGGCACTCATGGAACAGCAGTCACACTGGGAAGAGCGAGTAAACTGGGAACACACTAGGAACATAGGGAACAGCTGACACTCTAGGAACAGTAGGCACACTGGGAAATGTTGGTACAGTGGGAACAGTTGGCACTCCGGGAACAGCAGGCACATTGGTAACAGCAGGCACACTGGGAACAGCAGGCACTCATGGAACAGCAGACACACTGGGAAGAGCGAGTAAACTGGGAACACACTAGGAATACTGGGAACTAGGAACAGCGCGCACACTGGGAACAGCAGACAAACTGGGAACACACTAAGAACATAGGGAACTACGAACAGCAGGAACACTGGGAACAGCTGGCTCACTGAAAATAGCAGGCAACATGGGAACACACTAGGACTATGGGGAACAGCAGACACTCTCGGAACAGTAGGCACACTGGAAACAGCAAGCACACTGGGAATAGCAGGCACACTGGGAACAATTGGCACACTGGAACAGCAAGCACACTGGAACAGTAGGCGCACTGGGAACAGCAGGCAAACTGGGAACACACTAGGAACATAGGGAACTAGGAAGAGCAGGAACACTAACAGCAGGCACACTGGGAACATAATAGGAACATAGGGAACTAGGAACAGCAGGCACACTGGGAACAGTAGGCTCACTGAAAATAGCAGGCAAACTGGGAACACACTAGGAACATAGGGAACAGCAGACACTCTGGGAACAGTAGGCACACTGGAAACAGCAAGCACACTAGGAAGAGCAGGCACACTGGGAACAGTTGGCACAGTGGAACAGCAAGCACACTGGAACAGTAGGCACACTGGGAACAGCAGGCAAACTGGGAACACACTAGGAACATAGGGAACTAGGAACAGCAGGAACACTGTAACAGCATAGGGAACTAGGAACAGCAGGCACACTGGGAACAGCAGGCTAACTGGGAACGTAATAGGAACATAGGGAACTAGGAACAGCAGGCACACTGGGAACAGCAGGTTCACTAAAAATAGGCAAACTGGGAATACGCTAGGAACAAAGGGAACAGCAGACACTCTACGAACAGTATATAGGCACATTGGGAACAGCAAGCACACTGGGAATAACAGGCACACTGGTAAAGGTTGGCACAGTGGGAACAGTTGGCACTCCGGGAACAGCAGGCACATTGAGAATAGCAGGCACACTGGAACAGCAGACCACTGGAAACATCAGGCACACTGGAACAGCAGGCACACTGGGAACAGCAGGAAAACACTAGGAATATAGGAAACTAGGAACAGCAGGCACACTGGAAAAAGTTGGCTCAGTGGGAACAGTTGGCACTCCAGGAACAGCAGGCACATTGGTAACATCAGGCACACTGGGAACAGCAGGCACACATAGAACAGCAGACACACTGGGAACAGCAGGTAAACTGGGAACACAGTAGGAACATTGGGAACTAAAAACAGCGGGCAAACTGGGAACAGCACACAAACTGGGAACAAACTAGGAACATAGGGAACTAGGAACAGCAGGCACACTGGGAACAGCAGGCTCACTGAAAATAGCAGGCAAACTGGGAACACACTAGGACTATGGGGAACAGCAGACACTCTGGGAACAGTAGGCACACTGGAAACAGCAAGCACACTGGGAATTGCAGGCGTACTTGGAACAGTTGGCACACTGGAACAGCAAGCACACTGGAACAGTAGGCACCCTGGGAACAGCAGGTAAACTGGGAACACACTAAAATAGTAATACCCATGCATGCACTTCATCCCCCCCCCCCCCCCCCAATAACAATACACCCACCCAGTCAAATCAAAGTTATAATTATTGCTGTTGACACTTACTGGTAATTGTTAAACATCACATTTTGTGTTGTCCGTTTGTCTAGATCTGTCACCATGCAAAGTAAAATTTAATGTTTGTGAGGTGCACATCATAATTGCCACGCATAATAATAATTGTGTGATGTGTACAAGCTATAAGCTGCATTGTATGAAACCTGTGCAGCATAGAAAACAACACAATGCACAACATTCACTATTAACTGTTATATACTCAAGGTGGATAAAGTTGTTGCACTAACTAGATCTATAATAATTATGTTACAATGTTGTGCTTTGGGCTAAGCAAATTAATTATTACACAGCTTCCATTGGCCAAGCAACTTTGCTCCTCAGAACAGTCAGAAACTCCTCAGCAAAGTCAGGATAGGTAAGGTATGTCACAGACAGCTCAAGTGTACAGCTACATGTATAACTTATTGGCCTTCGTGCCAGACCAGAGAGACTGTATAAAGTCACAGATATCTTCTTATCAATGACTACAGAGCTACCAGTTACAAACCGTAGAAAGTTATGCAAGTCTTGGTGGTTTAAGTTTCCTATGAAGGTTCTAAGGTATCCAAGCACCCTTGCGCCTGGCTCGAGATCATCTCCTTTGATTGCTTAATCATGCTCATAACCGACCCTGGGGTGGCATTAAGAGCCCTGTACAAACCATGCAAGTCACCAACTGAAAATCCACTGAAGAAAGGGTGGTATTCGGTAGGCACTCCACGATAAAGAGAAAGTAGTGCCCCTAATGGTTTGCGTACAAGCTCATACCGTGCTACCTGAAGGATTAACTGTTGAATATTGCCAGGTGTAGGCATCTCACGACAACCCATAGTAGACAATATATTTAGTACAGACTCCCCTAATACCGGTGTGAAGGTGGCTTCTGAACCCTTTGACACTTGCAGAGCTTCACGAAACACAGAACTTTCGTAGGAGCTGACGTAATCTACGAATGAATCGATTAGAATTGCATCTGGGATTACAACATCACATCCAAGCAATGTGCATGCTACAACTGGAAAAGCTAGACGATTTGGCAGCAATCCACAAGACATAAATCCATGAGCTAATATGGAACCAAGCACCCTATAATGCGACATGTCAGCATGGGGATGTACTGAGGGAATATAGGTACTCCCACCATCAAAATCCTTGATGTAAGCCACTTCCCAAAACGCTGAAAAAAAAATCTCTACTCACTCATCCAGTGTCGATTGCTTTTTCATGCTTGTAGGCAATGCAGAAAGGATATTCATGAACCACTTGGGGTAGATTATTTTTGTATAACTCGATACAATCTTCATAGATGCTTGCTCGAGATATTGTATGAGACAGACCATGATGTGTGTCGATAAATTCATCATCCAGTAGGAATTCCCCTCTATTTCTCTCAACTGTAATAGAACAATAAGCAATCATTATCAAACACACAAAAGGAATACAAGCAAAGGGCAGGGCAAACTGGCTTGGTTTTATAGTACAGGAAACACACTGATGATGGTTAAGTGCTTCATAAGCATGTCAGCAAGAAAACACATAACTGGAAGTCTGACCTTAAGTAGTGCTTTCTAGAGCTCTATCCTGCGCACACTGCACTACATGCCATTGTAGTGTAGCATAGCCTATGCTGCAATAGATCGGTGAATTACTCGACAAACCTTACCTATACATTGAGCTCACTGTCAAAGCAGCACAAATGATGAGTTTGTATCGGCCATACCCATCAACCACATCTAGTAATACGATGTCTAGGTATGAAGTCGATGGGCACTTACCGACCACTCTGCATGAATCGTTTAAAAGGGTTATCACTGAACTGCACTTAACAACCAACACCTCCAACAATGAAGTGATTGGTACTGCCTACAGTCACATATTCCAGATTGTAGCAGCAGTTGGCAAGGTAGCCTCGTACCCAGGCTCTTAGGGGAGGGGGAAAAAAGAGCCTGGTACACACCGTTCGCGCATGCGCTTAATCACCCCAACTTTCCGGGGATCCGGATACTTACCGTTCACGTTCGTGATACGATGACGTCTACCAAAGAAGGCATGAATATTTGGTACGATACCACCGCTAGGCCGCGCCGCCCCGTACCGTACCCCTGTACCGTACCCGTACCGTAGCCTGTACCGCTTATTAAACGCGCACTATACCCGCGTTCTAGACTCTCGCCGTTTCTTGGCCATGAATCGTTCAATTTCTTACGCTCTCGAAAAGGTCGCTTGCTCGACTGTTGTCTTGAAAGCCGAGCAGGCGACGTGTATTAAGTGTATCTATGAGGGAAAAGACGTGTTTCTCTGGCTACCAACTGGTTTTGGCAAGTCTCTGTGCTACGAAGTACTGCCCTTCGTATTCGATGACAAGCTCGGCAAGGACAACAGCGTAGTTATCGTAGTATCACCGCTCATTTCTCTCATGGTGGACCAAGTCCAAAGTCTCCGACGTAGGTCTGTAAGAGCTGCTATCATGTCTTCTGGGAGTAAGGTAGACAAAGAGTTCCTGGCAACAGATGATGACATCCGTGATGGCGCCTGTTTTTTTTTTTTTTTGTGTGCACCTGAAGCAATTGATGTCTCACGGTGGAGAGATGCTATTGCTAAACCTGAGTTTTCATCCAGGGTAGTTGCGATTGTTGTTGATGAGGCCCATTGTGTATCAAAATGGTATGTTTGCATGCATGCACATTATGGTCACGTCAGTAATAATTATTACTTATATTATTATCTAATTCACAGGAGTCGTGACTTTCTACCATCATACGGACGACTTCATGAATTGCGTGCTCTCATACCAAAAGGCACTCCTTTGCTCGCTTGTACAGCTACAGTCACTCACGGTATTCGTAAGGAGGTCATCGAGAGCTTGGAGATGAGCGATTGCGAGACAGTTACCACCTCTCCTGACTGCCCAAACATCTACTATGAAGTACATGTACGTACAGATATGGAAACCGACTTGAATGGTGTAGTGGTGTCCCTAAAGCAATTGAAGAACATGGCCCCTCGTGTTATAGTTTACTGTAGAACACTAGATGTATGTGCTGATTTGTATGCTCATTTTCACTTTGAGCTGGGTGATGGATCCTACTATCCTCCTGGAGCTGAAAGAGTTAGTGACAATCGCCTTTTTGGCATGTTTCATGCCAACACTCCTCAACACAACAAGGAAGTTGTTTTGAGCAGCCTTACCAGACCTGATGGAGTTGTTAGGGTAGTTTTTGCCACTGAGGCTTTAGGAATGGGCATCAACTTGAGAGATGTCAACACCATCATACACTATGGAGCACCTCAAAGTATAGAGGACTACTTTCAAGAGAGTGGAAGAGGAGGAAGATCCGGTGATCCCGCACGATCCATTGTGTACTGGAAACCAATTGACTGTCATCTGAAGAAGAAGCTAGCAAGTACAAGAGACCATGAAGTAGCTGCAGTTCGGCATTATTTGGAAAATGACACCTCTTGTCGCCGGCAGTGGCTCTTACACTACTTTGACACCTCTTTTACCACCAGTGTGCAGGATCCTCTATTATGCTGTGATGTATGTGCAAGGAAATGTAGTGCTTCTCTGGTATGCTTCTCCAGCTATATTATGTATACATATTTATACTCACACATTGTTACTGACACATGCATCACCTTTGTGTAGGTTTGAGGTTATTTTTTTATATGAGTGCTCCCAGCAGGTGAAGCATTGCATTTAGTATTAAGAAAGTTTATGTACCTGTAAAGGTGAGTTACTATACGTCAACTGAAAATGGGTACTCCTTTTCCTGTTCTGCTTCCTCCTCCTCCTCTTCCTCCTCTTCCCGTTCAACTTCATCTGCTGTCACACCTCTGTACATCATGCACCCTAATTAAGGCCTTGCACTAATAATTATTACATAAAGCATACATGTACAAGTATGTATAATGTGATTGCATGCAGACTTACAGAGAGGAAACATACAAGACAGTGCCAGTCCTCGGTTACTGGCTCAAGAAGACCGAGTCGATCCTGAATGGTATCTCCATCCATTGTGTGCCGCTGGGCTCCAACTTGCCTTTCACATGAAAATTCAGTAGGTTTATCTTCTACTACCAAACCCAAACCTAAGGGGCAACCATCCATCTCATTGCCTGCTCAGGCAAACCTAACCCAGCAAAAGGCAGAGCCACTTAGGTGCCTAGCCTTGAGAACTAGGGGTGGTAGGTTAAAAAGCTCTTTTGTCCCATGGGAACTCTCCCTACCCACCTAAGTGGCTCATGGACACGGGCAGCATGCACACATGACCATAATTTACATGTTAGCTGATCTCCTCCTGATGGTACTCTTCTCTCACAGGGATAATCCTTGCCAAGGTAGTCCTGCATACACATCATGATGTCAATCATGTCAGTTCTGCTTGCCTCATTCTTTATGAGAACATCCAGCACAATCACTTCTGACTTTTTCCCCATTTCAGTAGAGTACTTATGCTGAACGTGTTGAGGAACTGACTTAGACAAGACTGATAATCCGTCGATGTAGCGAGCGATGATCCTACTAACGAGAACAACAAGGTTACTTCACACAGCAGCAAAGTCCTCAGAGGTTGGTAAAAATGTGTCAGCAGGAAGCTTAGAGAGGAGAGCAACACACCCAGTGCGAGCTAGTTCACTGGCTTGAACACGACTGCATCCGGCTAGGATACTGTACATGTGCAGCAAGGACCCATGGTGGTCGATCAAACATCTCTGACACCCCTCTTCTTATCAACATTGTCACCCCAGAACTTGACCAGAACATCGTCAGCTATCCATTGCTGCAAAGGGGTTGTGTGGAGCTTGCTGACTTCATCAAGAAGGCTCAAAGTGGCTGTGTAACTCATACACACACCAACATGATTCATACGTGAGTACACCTAATTACTATGAAAAATATTAAGTTTTGATCATATCTATACTAACCTGCTTATCCACATGTGGAGAGAATAGTAGGAGAGAGATAACTGATTGCAGCCCATACATCTCCCTATTCCTCTCTTTCAGGAGAATACTGACTGCCATGCAAAGACCAGGATGGTGGGCAGTGGTGACTGCTGCCTGCTTACGTTCATCGTTGGATGTGACAATGGAGGAGAGGATCTTCAAGAGAGTGGGAGCTTTTTGTGAGAGATCTTCAACAAGCACCTTCCACTGAAATGAGGAACACTTACTGGTATTGATTTTGCGAAATGGTGAGAGAGGATTTGTTAGCTGACAGATGTGGAAACACTCGGAATTGATTTTATCTATAATCCGTTCAAACACCATTTCACATAGATCACTCTGATCCATTATGGTGTCAGCTACAGAGGGCAAGTGACAACCAGCGAGGGCTCTTCCTAAGACGCTGGTAGATCCACTCAGTGTGGAGGTGGTCGTTGAGCTTCCCAACAGGTCAGTTACAGTAACCTATACAATAAAAATTGTGTTAGATGCTGGAGTAAAGTGTTGATCTCATTATGGTATTGAATACTGTACCTTAACTGTAGGTGACTTCTTTGTTGGGGGTGGTAGGGGTTGGTTTTCTGCAATGTGTGAATTAATGATACAGCATTTTTAGATATCACTGTACATCTTATCCTTTGCTTTATTTCTTACCCTTTGTACATGCGTGCAGTGGTAATGGATCTGCAACAGTGAGACAGATAGGAGGTACAGTGCATGACAACAGAGAAGATAGTTGTAGCTGGGGCCCTACAACTGGTGACTGAAGAGAACCTGTGTAAAACAACATATTGTAGTATTTAATTTACTGCTTGACACAATATTAGCAAAGTTTAATAATTTCTTACTTTGAGTAAAATCCAAGCGTTTCTGTGTGAGACGTCGTTTAGAAGGGGGTCTGTTCTTAGCTGTGTCGGGAGATATGCCCACTGAACTACTGGTCTCTTTTGTCTGCTTGAGCTCCCCTCTCCTACATGTACGCAGCTTGATGTAACTGGAGTTGGCCTGGCTTCTAAAGTTCTCCAGATCCTCTGCGGCTTTCTCCAAGCGTTCCAACCTCCTTTTGCATTTCTCGCATACATGCTCTGGGTAACCATCATTCTCAGCTATGGGCACATCAAGGAGATCAGAAATTCTGGAAGAGAGACTCTGTCTAGTTGCTGATGGGCCAAATAGACATACTGCATGAGCACTAGGCACGGCTGATTGGCAGAGGCGACACAAGCAACTGCGAGCAGCCATCGTGAACGTTGAACGCTCCTGGTAAGTACGCGGTACAATCGCGCGTGCGCGCTCGCAATGTACGTACGTACGTGCGCCTGGCACGCGCCATCGATCGTCCACGCGTCATCATTGGCCGGTTCGTGCTGTCCTAACGTCATTCGTCCACACCCACTCCAATGCACGCGGTCTCGTGACAGTTAATTAAGCGCATGCGCAAACGGTGTGTACCAGGCTCTTTTTCTCCCCCTCCCCCTAAGAGCCTGAGTACGAGGCTATTGGCATGGGTCATCATTTCACCACACCTCCCAATGTCCCAATGTGGCCTATAACTAACGTGACTCAATAATGTCTGCAGCATTGTCATGTACAGCTACAGAACCCATCTCAGTGTCATCTACCTGTATATCAAACATGAACCACATACACTATATTAACAGTGGTGTAACGGGCTAAGGCCATTACCTAGATTATGCGAGCTTCTTCGAATAGCCGAAACGTTAAGAATGCTAAATAGACCAACGAACAACCCCCCCCCCCCCCACAAAAGGGCTCACAATGAGCGACTGCCCTTACCTCTCGAAGATACAACCATAATTTCTCTATGATAGATCGCCAAAGCGAGCGAAAATGGACATAGGAGCCACCATGGACGATAACTACAGATCAGCGCATGAGCTGTAGACTGAAGATACTTAGTTCAAAGATCAGGGAAATCAATCAGTGAGTTAGCTAACTATATTAACAGAGGTGCAACGGGCTGTGGCCATTCCCTAAATTTTGAATGTTGTTTGAGCTTCATCGAATAGCCATAACGTTAGATCACTAAATAGGGCTAACAAACTGCCTTCCCCCCCAAAAAATGGCTTACAGTGAGCGACTGACCTTACCTGTCCAAGATACAACCATAATTCTCGATGATTGATCGCCAAAGCGAGCGAACATGGATATGAGAACCAAAAGCGCTCACGCAGTTCGCTATAGGTCGTCTATGCTTGCTTGTCCATTGACGATACCTACAGAACAGCGCATGCGCTGTAGACTGAAGACATTTAGTCCAAAAGGCCAGGAGAATCAACCATCGAGTTGGCTGACTATTTCAGCAACGGTCTATGGCCACTCCATAGATTTTTAACGTTGTTTGAACTTCAAAATAGGAGTGCTATGGCTACTCCCAAGTAGGCTAACGAATCCCCTCCCCATAAAGGTTCACATTAAGCGAACAACCTTAACTCCTTAAGATAAACCATAATTCTCTATGACAGATCGCCAAAGCGAGCGAAAATGGATATGAAAGCCAAAGGCGCATGCGTAGTTTGGTATAGATCGTCAACGGTTAGTTGTCCATCGACGATCACTACCGAACAGCACATGCGCTGTAGGCTGAAGACATTCAGCCCAAAACCTAGGAAAATCAACCAGCGAGTTGGCTGACTATATTAGCAGCTGGCTATGGCTACTCCCTAGTTATTGAATGATGTTTGAACTTCATAACGATCTCGTATAGCCAATATAACGACTACCGTTGTCGCCCGTATTGGGACCACTTCTTTTCACTTAGTCCGCTGTCAGATACGTGATGAGTCTCTCTATTTATCCGTTTTATCCACAATTGTCCGTTGTGCGACACATTCTATATGATCCGTCTCTCTGATCGGACAGCGTGGACCGCCTTCGTCCGTCCGACGATCCCGTTCCAGTCAGTTCTATACCGTCTGAATCATATCATAATATTATAGCGCATGTGTATAAATTTGCATTACAACAAGTTTAAATATTAATAGCATAATAATGAAGAGAGTAGATACATCCAATCATTTGTTGCATTTTAGTCAATCACGGCTAAAACTTGAATGCTTCCTGCCATTGTTCCTCTTCAGCACTTTGTCAGCTCTCTCTACCTACAACATTCATAGTAGCCATAAACTGCTTCTATAATAAATAGCATTACAAACAACCTACGTACCAAGACAACAACCTACATACCAAGTCTTTTTACAATGAGATGGACGTTTATCAATGTTAGACATTTGTGGTAAAGAGAACTGTGTTCCAAATAATTCCCATAGCCAACTAATCTGTAGGTAAATGTTTGCTACATGTACATCTCAACTGCTCACTAGGATGCACAACAAGCGAAGTTTCACATGCACACGAGCATATTGCTCACACACTCTCACCCTTTCAGCTTCAATATGTGCCATCTTGAGAGCAGGCTAGTCATAGATGCTCGGTACATTCCAATCACTCGCTCAGATACACAAGCTGAAGTATCACATGTACACACGCACATTACTTACACACTCTTATACTCTAGATCTGCCATCTGCTGAAAAATGTGCCATCTTAACAGTAGGCTAGTCATTCGATGCTCGGTACATTATAATCGCTCGCTCTAATACACAACAAGCTGTACATCGGCATCCATGTACAGACTCCTACATGAACGACAGAACAAGAGGTTTAACTATGGGAATCATGGATTTTTCCAGGCTGTCCCCGGGAAAATTTACAAAAATAATGAAAATATAAGATGACATGACCAATGGGGAAAGGTGAGTAGTCAAGTTTTAGTTTGCAAGCAAAAGCAACTTTCATTCGAGGAATGTGGTGCGAAACGATCAGCGTCATCCACCCAACATGTGCCGAGCATAACTTCGTTAGATTTTGGATCGCATGGAAGGAGAGAATGTTAGAAAATTGTTGACACGCATTAAGGTGTGTTCCTTCTGTACGATACAGCTCAGGCCAGTTAAGGACTGGGACCAGCCAAATTTGACATTTTTTATCATGAACTTTCAAGCATTTTTGCAGATACTGAAAAGGTGGTGGAGTATTGGGACAGTTATGATAGGTTCCTCATACTTTGATGTGGCTGTTGGCACCCCTTTTAGCTCCGCCCATCAAACCGCAACCGACACACCCCCATTTTCGTGGAGGCACTTCAATCGACATCAACCAGTTTGGCGGTAAACCTCTCGGCTATGGATGAGCTAGACAACCACAGAGTAGTTTCTTCCTTTAATTTACAACAAAACTGCCGTTTGAAATTTTTTCGATGACCCTTCGTTTGGCTGAGAGAGGTGAAAATCCACGAAAGTGCCACTCCCACTTCTTATTTAGCACTTTGTTTTCAGAAACTGGAATGTTAAGGCAAAATTTTCAAACGACAGATCTTTAGATATTATTAAAATAAGTAGTACTAGCCATAAAACCCGTCGAAGTAGCTTGTTCAAACACCTCGCCTAGCACAGTTAACCTATCCCTATACTTCACTACTAGCGGGTGTGGCTTACGTCACATGACCTGTAAGTTGGCTGCACCAGAATCGCCCTTCAAAAGGTCTTCTGTTGGCTCTACATGGATGAAGCGTCCATAAATTAGAAGATATTTCTCATATGTGCTGGATTTTTGATGTAAAAATTGTCGCTCTAAAAGATACCTGCTCGGTGGGCGGTGGCCCTGCTATGAATATGATTATCACGCGGGTCCCAGTCCTTAACGGGCCTGAGAGGCCAGCCACTCTCTCTTGTCATCTTCTGTAATCAACACGCCATCAACTTCACACCCTCTCTGAAGCAAAAAAGAGATAACCAAATACCAAATATGTGTACATGTGAATGATACACACTAAGAGCAAGCTATGGTTCTAGTATAGTACAACTACATGCACATTCAGGGCACATATGGAAAAACTCACAACATACACTAGTATATATGCACACTTGTAGTTAGAACTTCTCAACACCATACCATGGACATGAAGTAACAACACAGCTGAATGCAGAAAATGACCCCCCCCCCCCCACACACACACATGCTAGTTGATTTATAACCTTCTTTTATCACACAAGCTTCTTCCCTGATAAATCCAGAGCCTGACGGTAGACAGGAAGTCATGGAAACCAAAAGTTATTATCTAAGTACAAATATAACATCATATATAGCAGTTGGAGAGAGAAATTGATGTCATTATTCTATCACATTAATGACTTTGTTTCTAATTTGTTACCCAGAGAAGCCTCTATCGGTCCGTACTTCCCGTCTTATACAATGCAAGTACATAACTGTAGAATACAGCTAAATCTGTAGACCTGGCAACACTGATAACCTTCAAGTTCTGCCATGCTCGTATGGATCTATAGCTACATGTACTTTAATGCTTACGTGGATCGGCCTGTATCATCAACTCAGGCTCCTGAATACCAGAAGTATCAGTAGCTCACCAACAGAACAATACAGTAGCAAGTTCACCGCCTGCTACATCAATAATAATTATAACAAGGCAAAGAAATACAACTACATATGTACATGCCCAACACTGGGGCCTCGTTGCGCTTAGGTATACTATACCTCACTGCTTGTTTAACGGTAAGAGGAGTATCTAACTCCTACCTGAAGAAGCTCTTTTGAAGCACAAAGTACACCTACATAATATGTTAATACCACAACTTGAAAAGTTATTACCGTACCTTCGCGAAAAAGGGCCCATGGGCGGTGCACCTTACATTGGATCTAGACTGGGGGGTGGGCTGATATTTGAAGTATCACTGTCGCAGTTAGAAACAAAAAAGCACCCAGGTAAACTATCTACGTGATCTTCATTATTTGAATAGTAGCCACGGCTACTATTGATTTCAGCCTTGCTCAAGTACGGTTACTAATCGAGGGCGGTCCGGCTTTTATTGGGCTGATACTTCACGGTACGGTTGACAGCAACTGTAACTCAAATGGCTGGGCTGCACTTCAAATTATAATCGAGGTACGACCGAAAAATAACATGCCAAACAGCTGTAGAACTAGGCTTAGTTCGTCTTATGCCGCGTTTCAGCACGATCGAGCACAGCTAGAGATCCTAACCACGCCTACTTAATAGTGATCGCGCATGCGTGTTCTGGGGCGGCTACATATGGGCGCATATTAGAGTAAACTTTAGACCTTAACAGGAAATTAAGCCCAAAGTGGGGGGTGGGCCGATATTCTGTAGTGGGCCCTTTTTCACGAAGGTATGGTATTATAACTGGCTATACAAAGGTATGTCTGGTGACCTTTATACTGTACTTTAAAACAGCCTTTTAGCAGTTAGATACATGTACTCTCTTCTTATGTACCCTTGTTAACAGTACAAGCTTAACTACAAATACACGGGACACACAGGGGAAGCACACTGACATGCTGTGAAGTGCACATTGGTGAGTTTAGTGACACTCTTGACAAAGTTTGACTACACATTTACATCTGAGAGACTGAGCACTCACCAATCTTGTAACTACTCTCTGAGAGCCACTGATGCTTCAAACAAGTAGCTATACACTATAATGAATAAGGAGATGGCTACAAATTGGTATTTATTCCTGCTTGTGCATTTGCTTGAGGGGTAGGAATAGAGGCTACAAATATGTCAGACCACCCCAACATGCATCTCCTATAGTCTCGGTGATGAAGTGCTGAGACACAGTGCTAGAAGCATAGGTATGTATGACTTTCTGTCGATCATTAATTGCCTATAATGTTGGCAAAATTATGCTCAGACTGAGTAACAGAGCAATGCTGCTAACTAGTAGGAAATTTCCACTCTCTACGCAGTTAAGGCCTGGGTCTAAGAAAAAGTATGACTTATGTTTCTAGAAGGTTCATATCTCTGGACTGCTACTAGTTAGGATGTCAGACAGACTACCATATGAAAGGCCAATCTTAATTCTTCAACCACATACTAATTTAACCAGTTAATTGGTAAACAAATTACATCAGTGACACAATGACTTCACCGTATTTCAGCATACAAATCGCTCAGAGCAGAGATCTAAACCATCCTAGATGGACATCACCGCTTGTCTGGTAACTTATTTAGTATTAAAGTAATGTAAAACGTAAGGGGGATTGTTGGAAAGCACCTCAAAGGCATCAAACTACATGATAACTCACTTTTAGGGTCGTCAATGAACCTATTTGCATACTACACATAGTTGAAGCTCCGTCCTCCACGTAGATCCTAGGTATTATACTGATAATCAATCTCTTGATATCAGTAAGAGGACAAACCAAGGAGGGGAGGATAAGTTCTCCACCTCAAGTGATCTTTACTTTTACCAACTTTTAGTTAGTAAGTCACATGACTAAGTATACTTTACTGCAATACGTGAAATCACGTGCACTTCAACGTATGGTGTGTATTAATGAGAAATCGCTGTTCAATACTTGATCCAGGTCTTAATTGGTAAACAAATTACATCAGTGGTGATGACGTCACTAGCATACAAATCGCTCAGAGCAGAGATCCTAGGTGGACATCACCGCGTATCTGGTAACTTTAGTATTGAAAACGTAAGGGGGATTGTTGGAAAGCACCTCAAAGGCATCAAACTACACGATAACTCACTTTTAGGGACGTCAATGAACCTATTTGTATGCTACACATAGTTGAAGCTCCCACAGCAAAAAATAGGGTGAAATACGGGAAAACTGGATTCCCGTCGACTTCTTCTAACGGGAAAATCGACGGGCGTGGACGGGTTCTTAGATTGACGGTCCCGTGAAGTTTCCCGTCTCGATAGCTGTGGTGATAACCGCAGCATAAACGGGAGCGTTTGCGGCACCGTCTTTTTTCAGTGGCTAAAACACGGTGCGAAGGCAGCCCGTCCTACCGACACGTCACACGCATGCGCGTTGGAGACATTCAAATTTAGGACAGAGAAATGGCGGCTAGGGGTTGGAGAGAATGAGTATGAATAGCGACTCGGAATGGCAACACTGGCACCTTTGGTGGTCTGTGCGAGGTTTACTTTCACTTTGACAACTCTAGAAGCGACGATTTATGGCAGTATTCATACCGTAGAGGGCGCGAGCAGGGTATCGGAGCTGGTACTGACCCCAGACTACACTGGCAGCCTCAAGGCAACTCAAAGGTAGGCATATGAGGGAGGTTGTTTGTGCCAGTGTACTATAAAAGTTAAGCTATTCATGATAGTAGACACCTGTAAAGTCTATGTGACACTGTGGGAGATACAAGCATAGACCGTGGCATACGCAGTCTTATTATCTATGATACAAGTTCAAGATGACCCATCTTCGAGGGGTCCCTACGTGTGTGAGAGAGAAGAAATGACCTTGTCGAGTGTGTGTGTACTCATACTGAACTGTTGAGCCTTGAGCATATAGACTAGAGGGATCTTTGCTGGCAGGATGCCCCATCCTTTTGTCAGCTTCTCGTCAAGATACCCATCTTTAGTCGAGGGGTCCCTACGTGTGTGAGAGAGAAGAAATGACCTTGTTGAGTGTGTGTGTACTCATACTGAACTGTTGAGCCTTAAGCATATAGACTAGAGGGATCTTTGCTGGCAGGATGCCCCATCCTTTTGTCAGCTTCTCGTCAAGATGACCCATCTTTAGTCGAGGGGTCCCTACGTGTGTGAGAGAGAAGAAATGACCTTGTTGAGTGTGTGTGTACTCATACTGAACTGTTGAGCCTTAAGCATATAGATTAGAGGGATCTTTGCTGGCAGGATGCCCCATCCTTTTGTCAGCTTCTCGGCAAGATGACCCATCTTTAGTCGAGGGATCCCTATGTGTGTGTGAGAGAAGAAATGACCTTGTCGAGAGTGTGTGTATTCGTACTGAACTGTTGAGCCTTGAGCGCGTAGACTAGAGGGATCTTTGCTGGCAGGATGCCCCATCCTTTTGTCAGCTTCTCGGCAAGATGACCCATCTTTAGTCGAGGGATCCCTACATGTGTGAGAGTGAAGAAATGACCTTGTCGAGTGTGTGTGTACTCGTACTGAACTGTTGAGCCTTGAGCATGTAGACTAGAGGGATCTTTGCTGTCAGGATGCCCCATCCTTTTGTTAAGAAGAACTACTTAGGTACCATGATATTATGTATGTCATGGAGCATCACTAGTCTGTCTACATAGATGTGGACTCGTTGAATTATTTTACCTTTTTAGAGGTTTACAATCAACAGGTGAGCTACTATAGCATCAGGTGCCAAATTTACAATGTGATTTTTTTTCTGTTTACAGCTGAACTGCTTTTGGGATTGATAAATACTGAGGGTGAAATAATACAGGTTACCTGTTATGTTAGTTTTATGTTCATGTACATGTCATTGTACAGAAGAGTGCCTACAACATGCAGATTGTATTGAAACCAGTGTTCCTACCACATTTCTACAATTATTCCATTATAGTACATGTGCATAGATAAGAAATCGTAATAGCCATTTCAAGTTCTACTTTGTTTAAAATTGTTGGCTATGCAGAGTTCTCTCTAGCTGCTTTCAGCATAACCACCTATACCCCAACTGAAGTGCATACACACAGGAAAATGACTCCATGTGGACGGATTTACGCGGTCTACCGTATTGATGAAAGAAGCGGGCCCTACACTGCCTGGAGACGGCGTACCTGTAACGCGGACTCCGTCAGTATTCCGTGTAAGATACGCACGGTGCATGCGGACTCCGTTGCTTGCACTATGCTTGCACGGTTACAACATTCGGTATCCGTCCTCTCGGCTTGCGCTACACGGACGCAGTATAGAGCCGCGCACGAGACTCCACCCCATGCGCCCTGAATATTGAATCGCGAATACATATGCGCGTACGCGAATTGAAAGCGATCGCGCGCGCTGCGCCGCGCAGATAGCTCTAATAGAAGAGGTGTGGTTACAATAATTAAAGTTCAGATCAGGGCGCCAGCAACACAGACTCATTGCTCAGCGATCAAAAATATTCTGTGAGCATTGCTCTTGGTGTGTGAGCAAATCCATGTTTAGTCGCCACCGCGTGATACCTTCAACAACAAGAAATGGCAAGAAAGGTCGAGAGAACAAGCGATGAGCAGTTCTATAGTCAGAATTCGGACTTCACAGCCCAGGCTCGACCACGATCCATCGCACAGCTTGCCTTTTGAAAGATGCAGGTATGATCCTAAAAACTCTTTATTGATATGTGAATTATGGAATAGCTCATTGAGTGCCAAAATTATGAACCATAGCATGCACACACGCGCGTGTACTCACACACACACACACACACACACATACACATCAGATCGGTTAGTGAGTCTGACAGTTCGGAGTGATGAGATCATGATGATGTCAAGTCAAGAGTTTGTAGACCATTAGGTATACACTCACTAGAGCTAAATGCATGTATCAGCATGCCATGCACATACCGAGGCTACGCATGCATGTGTATTTAGCCAGTGTTTGTATCTCTTTATAGAAAGACTACCCCAAACTGTGGATACTGACTTCCATTTCAGTGGCGAGCGCCCTCATAGTTGGCGTCCACACCTACGACTGAATATATGTTAAGTGATGCATGTGTATACATTGTGAACAATAGAAGCTTTAAGCTTTATATGTGTAGGCTTGGTTGTTAATTCCTGTAACTTACATGTAAATGCAAACAACCCTGATGACACTGTGTACATTATTGTATTGCACCTGGTAGGCTATAGCTAACACCAAGGTTTAATTATTAAGCTGATAAGCTTTATCTATGAATTAAGTCCTGCCACATGTGAATAGAGTGTCCTATACCATTTCTACTACTTTCCCATGCCCAATGACTCACTTGTCCATAATGTGTGTGTGTACGTACATGTGAAACTTCGGCTTGTTGTGTGTTAGAGTGAGCAATTCAAATGTACCGAGCATTTAGGACTAGCCTGCTGTTAAGATGGCACATCTTTCAACAGTAAGACTCAGCTAAGATGGCACATCTTTAAGCTGAATGAGCATAAGAGTGTGTGAGTAATGTGCGTGCGTACATGTGTGAAACTTCAGCTTGTTGCGTATCAGAGCGAGCGATTGGAATGTACCGAGCATTTAGGACTAGCCTGCTGTTAAGATGGCACATCTTTCAACAGTAAGACTCAGCTAAGATGGCACATCTTTAAGCTGAAAGGGCATAAGAGTGTGTGAGTAATGTGCGTGCATACATGTGAAACTTCAGCTTGTTGTGTATCAGAGCGAGCAATTGGAAAGTACAGAGCATTTAGGACTAGCCTGCTGTTAAGATGGCACATCTTTCAACAGTAAGACTCAGCTAAGATGGCACATCTTTAAGCTGAATGAGCATAAGAGTGTGTGAGTAATGTACGTGGAATGTACCGAGCATTTAGGACTACCCTGCTGTTAAGATGGCACATCTTTCAACAGTAAGACTCAGCTAAGATGGCACATCTTTAAGCTGAATGAGCATAAGAGTGTGTGAGTAATGTACGTGCGCATACAGGTGAAACTTCAGCTTGTTGTGTATCAGAGTGAGCGATTGGAATGTACCAAGTATTTAGAACTAGCCTGCTGTTAAGATGGCACATCTTTAAGCTGAAAGGGTATGAGAGTGTGTGAGCAATAGGCTCGTGTACATGTGAAACTT
Source organism: Stappiaceae bacterium (assembly GCA_964291365.2). Taxonomy (GTDB): domain Bacteria; phylum Pseudomonadota; class Alphaproteobacteria; order Rhizobiales; family Stappiaceae; genus JBDWFY01. The sequence goes on along the minus strand of OZ220047.1, from coordinate 96,998 downwards.
AACTTGTTGTGCGTCAGAGTGAGCAATTGAGATGTACATGTACCAAGCATTTAGGTGACTATCCTACAGTTTAGTGGGCGCTATGGGGAAATATTTGGAACACAGTCCTCTGTACCGCAAGTGTCTAACATTGATGAATGTCCATCTCATTGTATAAAGATTTGGTATGTAGGTTGTTATATGCATCAATTATTATTTGTAATACTATTTATTATAGAGGCAGTTCATGGCTACTATGAATGTCGTTGGAGGTAGAGCTCAAAAAGTGCTGAAGAGGAAAAGAAAAAGCAGGAAGCATTCAAGTTTTAGCTGTGATTGACTAACTACACCAACTGAGTGGATGTATCTACTCTCTTCATTAATTATTATTATTATGCTATTAATAATTATTATCATTATTGTAATTTTAATGCAAATTTATACGCATGCGCTATATGATATGATTCGGACGGGATAGAACTGACTGGAACGGGATCGTCAGACGGAGTTGATACGTACAAGTAGACGGAGGCAGTCCATGCGTTCCGATCGGACAGACGGATCATTGAGACGGAGTCACACGACGGACAATACTGGATAAAACGGAGTATCTAGACGGACTCAGCACGGATCTGATAGCGGACTCAGTGAAATAGTCCGTATAAAGTGGTCCCAATACGGCCGACAACGGTACTCGTTATCCTGGACATCGGAGATTCCGTTCCAAGCTCGTCCATACGGCGAACGCGGACCTCGTTCTCCCTGTAAACGTGCACAGTTCACGCGGCTACGTTTTCCTGTGACACCTATGCAAGTTGCTCATGGTCGGGTAAGAGATGTCCTGATGTACACTCATCATTACATTAAATTTTGTACCTGCCATTACTCATAGCCAAGATATTTTGGACTTGTAACATGTAATGCGGTAGCTCTATGATATTTTCAGTAGTAACAATAGGTGAGTTATTATGATGTACATGGTACATTATCCTTCTCCTTTGTATGTACAGGTGCATCTACTACATCATACTTTACTATCAGGTACATACATGTAGTAGTTGTAAAACAGTTTATTTTTACATATGAACTTGTACAACATGCAGGCCAGAATCACCTCAGAAATGTGAATGCTACTATTTAAAACACCATGCACACTGTTGTCTACAATGATAGTTACATACACAATAATAACGAAAGGTAATAATAGCAATATCCAGTGCTTTCCACATTACATTGTAATAACATTATGTTGCTCTCATTCTACAGTGACACTGGTCATGGTGTAACTAGCTAAATAAACATGCGTAGCTACCTCAGTGTCCTCATCACTAACAGGTATAAAATTTCATCATGAACTTTGTGTGTGCATAATAATAGTAGTATTGTTGCTTTTGCTTTCTATCTCCAGGCCTAAGATTACTAAGAGTAAACTTTTCAAAGCTCCGCTTTCTTTGGCATCTCATTCACTAAGGTGATAGAAGATTTTCTGTATCACTATTGTTAATGTCAACACCAAATATCTCCATATCTGTAGATTTGACTACACAGAGTAGCCGTTGCTGTTTGAGCTCTCATACCTGCATAGTGAAAATTAAAAAAACAGTGACTACGACTACATATAACATTGATAACTTCATATTATGAGGTATTGGCTGATCTTTATTTATTTGTAAGTGTATATACACTGATATTGTTTGTTGCTGTTCTATTTGTTTTGATTTTTTTCATGACATTGTGGATTCCACCAGCGCTGCGCGCTGATACGTAGCGCTAGCCGTACTACTAGCTATATAATAATGATATTCATGGTTTTGAAGTAAGACGGTGGCCGCATGCTACCCGTTTCAGAGAAGGCGAGTACGGGCACCGCTACGTGTCACTTTGTCGACAAGACGGAGAAATGGACGAGTAAACGCGGTACAAAACGGGAAAATCGACGGTGCCCGTCCCAGTATGCCCCGTCTATTTGGTCCCATTACGGGCACAGACGGTACCGTGTTCATCCCGTAAATTTCCCGTACGGATTACCGTCTTTGTGGGAAATACGGGCAAAAGACGGGGCCGTCTTGCCTACCATTTTTTGCTGTGTCCGTCCTCCACGTAGATCCTAGGCGATATTCCATCTCTTGATATCAGTAAGAGGACAAACTAAGGAGGGGAGGATAAGTTCTCCACCTCGAGTGATCTTTATTTTTACCAACATTTAGCTAGTAAGTCACATGACTAAATGCACTTCAACATATGGTGTGCATTAATGAGAAATCGCTGTTCAATACTTGACCCAGGTCTTGAGTACGCAGAGCTGCCCAACAAGTTTAGATCTAGACCACACAAATCATACACATTAGTACCTCGCCCACACCTTACACACTAGCAGTACGTACTGCTTTACAGATGTTGCAAGTTGCATACGATCTTCTTTGGTAAAATGTATCCTTATCCCCCTCCCAACTGAATCGGCTGTTTACGGTCACACACAGAGCACGGTCACTGTCTTCAACGACAACCCACACAACTCCCCTGCTTAGCAGTATAATAATGTATGCTGTACATTGTCCTGTGTCACTCGACCTTAGGTAAGGCCACTCCAAATCAATTAGTTGTTTCTCATCCCTCCATTATTTCCGCCCGCATGTAATTCCATTTGTGACCGGATTTGAGATAACCCTCTTTATGGGATTTTTTGTGAAAATTGAGTTTGATGCATCTTTGATAAGCTCTACCATAGAGCTAACCCACCTGCAAGTTTTAGGCTGATCGCGCGCTTCGCTTTGGAGATAGCCCGCTTTGTTTGCGATCGCGCTACAACCATAGAAAACGAGAAATTACGGTCTAAAGGCGTTGCTATGCACGCGTATAGCGTATCCGTATATTACGCGTGAACCGGAAATCAATTAATTCAACCCGTGGGCGGAGCCGTCCGAAAAGAGTGCAAAGGTCGAGCTGCTCTCGAACTTCGTCGTCTATAACGAGTGCCTCTTCTTCGATGCCTAAGAAGCTTAAAAGGTGAGTCAACGTTCAGTATTTCGACGAATCTAGCAGTATCTAGATAATTATTGCCCTTAGCAAGGGGCTCCGTAAACGGCAGCTGCATAGACTAGGTAGATCGAGGAGCCTGTGAACAAAGGCTTGTTTCGCCTTGGTATCTTACAACTAGGCTCCGTAGGCGACGGGAACAGTTAGAAGAAAGGTCCTTTGGCATGGATATGGACAAATCTGAACTTTGAGTGTTTTTGACCATAGCTACTAAAAACGCGCATTGCGCGAATAGCGCGCGGATCCCATACGGAGGGTTTTCTCAAATCCGGTGTCACAGCGAATTTGTTCCGGTCCGCGAATTTGTTCCGCCGGAATTTATTCGCTAGCGGATTTGTTCCGGATTTCCAGAAAATCAGCGAATTTGTTCCGGATGGATAACGGTCGATGATTCTTTGAGACAGGTGCAACCAGCGTCAAAGCACATGTTCCATTTTAATAATTGGAGCTTCTCTGGTGGCCCCAGGAGTGGCATAGCCACTTCATATGCCTCTGCCCGGGTGCGGAGTGACATGCACATAATTATGCATTTAGTGTGGGCGTGGATCAAACAGCCTTTAATATACATGATGGTGACCAATGGCAATGTCCAGGCGATTGTCCACAGAAGGCTTCAACGAATTATTGATATTATAGCTAGTACACAAAAATCTGAAGACGGTGAAGTGTTTGTTCCTTCCTTCAAGCTACTCTGCAATCGCTATAAGCCTTGACCTTCGTGTATCCTAAATGGGCGTGGTTCACTTTTCTTTAGTTCAAGCATTTGTTAGATTTTATCTTAGGTTAGCCTATTATCATAACCATGCATAATAACGAGTTTAAAAGCCAGTGATACTGAAAAGTTCTGACTGAGAAGTATAATAGCACATTTTACTAGGCGGAACATTTGCGCGGGCCGGAACATTTACGCGGTCGCGTAGATTATCCGGGCGGAATGTGTACGCTAGCGTATTCTTTCCGGCGGAACGTATCCGCTAGCGAATTTGTTCCGCGGGAACTTTGGCGAGGCGGAACAAATCCGCTATGACACCGGTCACATTTGTACCAAAACTATACCGCTTCAATTTTTGAGCGAGTTGAACTTGTAATTTTGACGACCATTTCCAACAAAACTTGTGATCTGGACGACCATTACTCGCCAAAAATGACGCCCGCCCGAATCAATTTTAGGGCTGAGGGGGGATGAGAAACAAGTAATTTATTTGGAGTGACCTAATCATGCCAAGACCTTTACAATCAAAGTTGAAACTTAGTTACATCAAACACTCACATGGAAACGTCGCTCACTGAGTTCCTCCTTTTTCGATCACGATCAATAGTCCCCGAACATCAAGTTCACTAGCGAGCAGCTGACAAGAATGCACACATGAACACCAGTCTCCTATAGACTACAAAATATCTTTCACAAGCGTTCCAACATATGGGCATAGCGTGCGCCAGATATCGAGGCACGATCACGAGTGGAATCTAGCTAGGTACGCTGGACTAATGGACACATGGAATCGAAGAATACATTGCCCAAAACAATAGGTAATAACAAGGAATTCCGTAAAGCTACCTATCAGTCTGTACGCCACCCCCTCCCCCTTTCCCCCTTCCCCCTCTGACTCCCCTTGTTAGAGCGAACGCACGTTCGAACGCAAGTGAAGTAATTTGCCTGTAGCTAGTTGCCCAACTTGGGCGCTCGTAGCCCATAAGCTATGTTACGTTTTCCCATGCCACTTACATTACATCCCATAACGCCATAGCGATGGAGACTGCTCGGGCCCCTGTCAGAGGAGTCAATCATAGTAGAAATCACACGGTAATTCACGGTTGCGATAGCTTCGAAGAGAACGAATGACCTTGGGCGCTTGTACACCAATCAAAGCAGGGGCCATGTACACGATGCATGTAGCTAATTATATGCTAATTATTCAGCACATGATGTGAAATCTTAATTAATTAACTATAAACAGTCTTTTGTGAGAGCTATTGTTTCTTTTGAGCCCATGGAGAGTGCGTGGGCACACAATTAAAAGTAACGTAGACTTATGTGACTGTCATGTCTAGTCTTCCCTCACTCTCTCCTTAGTTCCCTGCCAATAGCTACACACCTTATATTCACACCTATCTCTCTCTCCCTGTTATAGAAGCATAATATTATATGTGCATGAGCTCAATGAGAACTTTTCAAGAGCAGCTATCTACATCTACATCTTCACATACACACACACACACACACACACACACACACACACACACGGACACTCACATGATTACTGTCTGCATAGGTGCAGAGAATATCATGTGCATGGGACATAACTACAGGCACTTCAATTTGCTTGTAAATGCCTGATTAGTCTAATTTTATCGATACATTAATTGCGCATGGACGTGAATATTTATAAGCCTCTTCAGCAGAACGCGCAACCACATAAAACATTGCGTGTGTGGACGCGCGTGATACATTGCAACCCGTTCCAGTACACTTGTCAGAGCTCCAGATCTGATATCTGATACGCGTGAGCAGATCGGATTGGAAACGGAATGGAAGTCTCGTTCCCAGGCCTACGATTCCGTGTCAATGAGCGCTGGATCCATAAAAGAGATGCTGGAGCAGAGTGAGCAATCCAGCTGAAGGCTAAGACACACTGAAACTGGTGAGCTCTGCAAAGTCGTGCTTGTCATGGCCCCTGGGAACTCCATACCGAATATTAATTTGCTATAGCTTATGTCGAGATGTACCCCCCGTAACCCAATAGTAGCTCCCGATCGTGGATTTATGATGTATTTAATACTAAGCCATAAATTATAATTATTCAAAATGCTAGGGATATAGTAGTAGCATTAAAAGAGTAGCATTCGTGCTGCTAGTACACACATCCTAGCATGTCCACCTCAGTTTGTATGCTATCATTGGTTTGTTAGGGAATATGGCATTAAGTAGTGTGTCATGTTCGATATCCGGCCAATATGTGTATAGAATTTCCCTAATGTCCTTGCATATGGGACTGAATTTGACCGGGAGGACTACTGGGGGTGTGGTTGCTGCTTTGTTGTTGTTTTTGGTGAGTTGAGTGTGGTTATGGAAGGGATATTGTCGAATGATACTTGTAATTTCCTCCGCTTTGTAGCCTCTTTCAATGAGTTTGTCTTTATTTGTAATAAGTTTGAGTGTATCCCCTTGTGTGTTTGTGAGGAGGTGTCTTAGTGTTTCTCCTTTTGGGATGGCTGTTTTCACACTTTTTGGGTGGTATGAGGTTTTGTGGATGTACAATTGTTTGTTGGTCGGTCTTACATGTGTTTTAACATCCAGGAGGCCTCTGTCTTTGAAGTTTGGGCCTTTGTAGACTGTAACATCCGAAAATCTAAGTTCATTTCTGTCTTATTTGTGTGTAAATTTGATCGTGGGGTGGACTTTGTTGATGTTTGTGATGAATGTATTTAGTTGTTCGTCTGTGCCTGTCCATATTAGGAATATGTCGTCAATGTATCTTTTCCATAGTAGTATGTATGGATGTACTAGCCATGCTAGGATAGGTTCCAATGACCCCATGAATAGCTTAGCATAATATGCTGGGGCCATTTTGGTGCCCATGGCCGTTCCTTGTAGTTGGAGGAAGAAGTCTCTGTTGAATTCAAAGACGTTATTCTTGAGGACAATGTTTAGCATTTCCTCCAGAACTCGATTGGTGGCCGTAGAGGGTGTGGATTTTGGTCCCATTTGAGGGCATTGACGCTGGATGTGATGCCATCTTTGTGTGGTATGTTCGTATATAGTGAGGATACATCAATACTGACTAGAGTACTGTTTAGTGGAATTTGAGTGGTTGTGATTAGGTCGACAAATTCCTTGGTGTGTTTTAGATAGGACGGGAGTTGTTTGACTAGTAGTTGAAGCCAGTAGTCTACGAAACTTGAGATGTTCTCAGTTACACTATTGAGACTGGAAACATTAGGTCTTATGCCCATTGGGTTTTTGAGTATCTTTTTTAGGAAGTAGAGTTGTGAGGTTCTGAATTGTACGGAGGGTGTACAGAAGTCGACAAATTCCATTGGCATCCATTTTTGGAATCTAAGTTCAACTAGGAATTTCATAATATAGATTCTTATGAAGGCAGTGGTGTCTGCTTTGAGTTGTTTGTATACTTTTGGTTCGTCTGGATTTTTTAGGCCTTCCTCAGTGTAGTTGCATTTGTTTAACACTACAATGGTTGATCCTCTGTTGGCTTTGTTGATGACTATATCTTTGTTGTTGTTTAACGATTTGATTGCTGCTCTTTCGGCTTTGGTGATATTGTCACCTTTAATTTGTTTCTTGTTTGTACCTAGGGAGATAATTTCTTGGTCTAGTTTGTTTAGAAATAGATTGAGGAACGTGTTTTTGCTTTCGGCCCTAGTAAGGGAATTATTTTTCACTTGAATGTTTGATTTTTTCCCATGGATCAAAGGTTGAGTTAGGTTGGGTACCGGTACTGTTTGACAGTGTGGTGTTGTTGTATTGTGATTGAAGTAAGGTTTTTTATTTAGTAGCTAGTTTGTATTGTACAAGAATTTTTTACGAAGCTTCGAGAGTCCTGTAGCTATATCAATGTGGTCTATAGACTTGGTCTCGGGAATAAATGAGACCTTTGATAGTATACTACGTTCAGCACTAGACAGAGAATATGTTGATAGGCTTACAATGTTGTTACAGTTAGGATTATGTTTGATTCTTACTTTCTGTCTTTATATGGCATTAAGTCTGTCTTTTCAGTTTCTGTCTGTTTAGTAGGTGCGGCCTCTTCCTCTGCTTCCTTTTTCATTTCCTCTTCCTCCTCTGTATCCTCCTCTGCCCTCATCCTCTTTGCTATGGAGGGTTCTGTGGGGGCAGGGGCTTTTTGTTGTCTAGCTGCCGGGGGGGGGGGGGGGGGGGGGGGGGAGTGTGAGTTAATATTATGCATGTTAGATTGATTTAGTTCTGAGCCTACCTCATTCACTGCTTCAATGAGCTGTGATGGCTGCATTTCTGTCTACCGTGTTGTTCAAAACCATTGTGGTTATACGGGGCCTTTTGATTGGTTCTAGTGTCAGGTCCGTTTCTGTGTCCCTGGCTCTCTTCCGTTGGAATGTTTGCTTGAGAAAGTCATCAGTCACAATAGCTAGCCACATGTAGTTCAATTTTGTGTACAGTTGTATGTGTGCATGCACATGTATGTACACTACTGTTCTCTGTTGGGCATTTTTAACTCTCTCTACACACACACACACACACACACACACACACACACACACACACATACATGCACAACACAGTTCGTCTGTCAGCTTTAGATTTGCTGCCCTCTCTTTGCATGGAGCCTTGTCTCAGCTCACACTGCCATCATCCCTGCGATCAAGAAGCACCTTCAGGAGACAACAAGATCCAACTCACCTCACTGGTGGAAGGTCAGATAGTCTCCTAAATAATCTTGTCCCTGCCCAGCTTTTCAATGCTAGGGGGCAAGGCTACCTCGTATTAGAGAAAGCTAGCATGCTTGTGCGGGTATTTTTAGTCTCACCTGGTTGACCTGACCTTTCAGCTTATGCTATAGAGATTGTGTAGTGATAGTCCATGTAGCTACACCAGTGGTGTAACTTCTACAATGTGGTTTATCTTGAGGTGTGTGGGGACATTGTTCCACTGGCTAACATAATGTCCTTACTGTTAGATGTGTCCTTACTGTAAAGATTAGTGTGAATTTGAAGGTGATTGGTTATTTCCCATCTGAGATAGATTACTAACAGTGCTAATAATTATTATGGCTACATGTATTATGCGTGTTGTCTTCGATCATGTCTAAATATAGCTAGGTGTTACTATTAAACACTTAGGTAAGCTCTTATGTTAGCATATTGGGGATGTGGCCCCGCTCTAGAGATGGGGGGAGCTACAGCCTCCCTCCCTCCCCCCCCCCCCCCAGTTCTTACGCCAGTAATGAATGCTAGAAACCATGCTGTAAGATCGGCCATGCCTATTAACCACACCTAGCACTGCATTATGCACACATGCTGTTTCGATTGCACATGCTCGAGCTAAATGCAGGTACATGTAAGGGTTGTTGAGTCACAAACTGTTGGCTATTATATTATGGCACACACAGACACACACTATGGAAAATGCCGAGCAGTACACATGGGGTATGTGCTCTGACAACTCTACTTCATGATGCAGACCTGAAAAATTTAGGGATGTAGTGTCACTGTACAATCTACGTTTTTCTGTATACTGCAATTGTAATTATTGCTTGTGTCTCGATTAATTTTTATACGCACTATGATTCACGATCTCAATGGTAACCTCACTCACGAGGTAATGAGGTAATGCCCCTGTAATTATAAAGATTTATAGCTCTGGCTAACTTTCCTACGGTAGAGTAGAGTCTGAGGTCTGGACAAAGATGCATAGGAGAAAGGCATTGAGAGGATATCCCTTTAATTAAAGTCCTAAAGCTTCCATAGTGTACATTGATTTATGTATGTGTATTGTTTATTAATTTGCATGAGGTATGTACAAGACATTTTTTATAATTATCAACTACATCATTATGATGTCATTTCTTTGACTATATACAGGCCGAGGTGACAGTGAGGAACGTGTGGCAAAACAATATACAAGTCTGATTTTCTACGGTGAGTTTGTTTAATTAGGGAGTGAATTATCATTTACATCATCAAGAAAACATAATAGAAGAGAGAGGGAGAATATCCTACTCTGTATACTGCTGTGCAAATGCATTGCGGATAATTAAACCTGTATATTCCTGTAAACTGTAGTATACTGCACAACCACCTTGTAAGTTAAGTGAGTGTTGGCCAATAATTGGTCTATGACAGCCCACCTTGGTACTAACCAACTGCCACACTGTTGGTTTCACAGCTTGTTTGAGTCAACCACTCAAATTTAATTATCCGCAACGCGTTTGCACAGCAGTATATGGAGTAGGATACTCTCCCTCTCTCTTCCTATTATATACTCTTGACATCATTATATATTCCACAGGTAGACCTCTGAGAGTGCATTTGCTGAGTTGCAGGGCTAGGTTGGGGACAGAATACATGGAAAATTCAAAGAACATCAGCAAAACTGGTATCAAACTAATAAAAATTTAATTATAGCATCACCACCACAATACATTCAAATTGAAATGCTGTAAATAATATATACATGTGTAACACATTGTACATGTATGATCAACTGTGTTTTTAGTAATTTTGTTGTGAGTGGTATAATATTGTTTTTAATGCTGAGAACAGTTGCTGTATGTGTGGGTGTGTTGTCTGAAGTGTGTGCATCCATCCAGAGGTGGCTGCTGGCTGCTCTAGGAGTACATATTTTACCATACCACATCTACAGAGTGGAACAATATCAATCATTTTTCAGGGGTATATTATAGTTATGGAGCTGGGACCATGCACAGCTATAGTACAGTAGTGATTCCGGATGCCCAATGTTTTGGCTCAATCTCAATAGCAGAGTGGCAGTGATAGTAATCCTTATGGTTAAGGTGTGAATAGCTTCCTCTCAATGAGGCCTATATATTAGCACTGGGTGTTTCCCGTTGAACAGATGAAGCATGCACGAACTACAATCGACATGCTGGAAATCATTTTACATACAAATTTCCATAGAGCTAAAAATTGAAATTGCATGGCGCGTTCTTAACCGATTTGCTTGATTCAAACCTCAAGAGAGACAGTAATCTCTCAGCTACCTTGTGGTTTTTGTTTCCTGTTTTTATGACAACCCATTGCTAAGTTATGGCTGGTTTTATAAGCCTCAGGTCGATCATCCGGCTATAGTACTATATTTCTCCCATATCCACTCTAGGCTTTTGTAAATTATGCTAAAATTTTGGCCTATAATGCTATTCTCAAATTCCCAGATAATGGCCCTATAATGCTCAGGAATGCCCCTATAATGCTCAAGGTAGCCCTTATAATGCTCAAGATATTGGCATTATTCTTGTCAATTCTTTGTACTTTGATACAAAAAAAAAGGAACATGTCATCAGTCATCTATTATTGTATTGGAGCATTACAGAGGTCTCTATGTAGTCTTCCATACAGCGTGCTTGTCTTTCTGTGAAGCTGTTTGTAAGTAATATATAGTATGATGTCATTCACTCAGGGTCAAAAGTTATCTTAGTTGAGGTCAATGACTAGCCTGTGTTAGCCTCTGTGAGTCTCTAACTAGTTGCTTTAGTCTCCAAGTACTCAGTGACTACAAAAAACACCTGCTTGTTTTAAAATTTGTGAGCAGATGTAAAAGCCAGGACATCCCTATAATGCTCACAATTATGCCAGCATAATTTACTAAAGCCTAATCCACTCCTACTATATCTCTACAACATGCACTGTTTAGTGGTAGTATAATACACAACCACAGGCAGTAACAAGTATGCTAGTACATGTACATGTACCTACCTGGCACATGAGTTGAGATCAAAGGTCAGTCCAGTCTACCGTTTACAGACTCCCATGTGTGTGCAGAGCTGTACAATGGGGATAATTAGTGGTTTGTGGTTGCACTGGGACTGAAAGTCACCCCCAAACTGCGTAAAGATGTGGAACTCTGCCCTATTGGTGCACACACGCGCGTGCGTGCGCACACATACACACACACACACACTATTAGGGTATCCAACAAAGTTAGTGTATCTCTCTACTCTCAAGGATAATGAATCAGCTGTAGCTGGTACTGGTACAGTAGCTAGCAGGCAAAAACCTCCCTTATGATGGCCCATTCACGTACTTGTCAGCATCAGCTAAGCTTCCATAACTAACTTATAGCACACTTATTAATTTTTTGCACTGAGAAGTAGAAAACGTTACGGGTGAAAATTTTAATTTGAAGCCAACTACCATTTAGGTAACAGGTATACATATAATTAATGTAAGTATAGTGGCTAATATAATGCAGAGAACCTTCGTTGGCTTGCTTTCAGCAGTGGCATCAGATACAGCAGGATCTCCGAATTCACAAAGGACGTCTCCTAGTCCTACATTTATAAGAGAGGTAAAATACTAGATAACGTTCGTACGTTATTGCCCAAATTAATGTCTAATCACAGCTGCTTTAGTGTGGACACTATACATAATACATACAGTAATAGAGGAGCACGGTGCATGGTTACTTAGCCACAACTTACAGTTTTGAGTGCTAACCGTTTACATTAATACTGACCACACTGTAAAAACTATTATTTAAGTGGACTCCACTGTCTTGTCAGCCGTGCATATACGCTAGTACAGAGAGGTACCTATTGCATTGTACAAATTTTGTAGTTACAGTTCCAGGTGCAGCATAAAGTTAATTTTGAAAACATCTGCACATACAGAGTGGCTATGCATGGATTATACGTACGGACATCATGTTTGTACAATCTGCGTGTGCACAGAATAATACTGTTTCGAAATAATTTATAGTGTAAAATGTATAATTATTATAGGACACCATAATAATGAATTAGAGCTGATGCATTTTCAGAGTCGACTCAGATAAATATGATGATCAACTTGACAGTCGATGCTTATTGTACAAGCTCGATAACAGGCTAGCAATGCAAGCCTACTAGAGCTGTGCTAGCTAGGGACACTGTAAAATTGATATTAACATTATTGTGTCATAGTGATCATTGTTAGTTATTTCTATGTATGCAAACAAATACATGACATTAATTGGCTAATTAATGTTCTTAATGAGCAGTCAAGAAACACGGCGCTTTTTGGTCGTGACTTTCAAATTTGTGAATTTTGTAATGTTAGCAACAACAGTTGTGCCACATAGCCATGCAAACTTATAATTATGACATTGTAGTCATCTTAGAAATAATATTATTTATGGAATGGCTCCTACCACCGGTGAATCGGTGTCCGAAATAGCCACGAATCTGCTGGTGCCACCGGTCGGTGCCTTTAGTAGCCACGATCTCTCTGCTGCAACCGATCACAATCTCGGGACTTTTAATAATAGAACTGTGATGTTGTAGGGCGGGGCAAGGGCAAGTACGTACGTCCAGTCTACCATTGTCATAGTAATATTATAATGAAATTTCATTTAAATAGAGGAGAGTATATAGTGCACAAACATATTACAATACAGTTATAATATTGTAGCTAGTTAGCTAGTCACTGCAACTTGTACACATCCATGTATCATCCAGGTGGGAGTCTAGATCCAAGCCTATACACACGAAATGGAACCACTTTTTGCACTGATCACAGAATACCATTTTATCACCCTTATAGCTACCTACTCTGGTCATGAGACAACAAACACAGTAGATTTTGAAACTGGTTGATAGCTAGTGGTTTGGCCCCATGGAACTATAGTTGACGGAAATGCAGTGAACTTCTTTTTTTGAAGACAATCAAGGAAATGAGTTCACATAAGAGGAATCATATTTCATCTTGGTCGGATCTTTCCTTCACACAGAGTAGAAGCATAGGCCAAAGCAAACAGTCCACAACTTAATGAATTGGACTGTTGCTGGACAGCGGGGAAAAAGGAGAAAAATCTTCTTTTTATCACACTAGTTTTACCAAAGCTACAATGACTTCTCAGTTGACTGACAGGGGCAAATCCCCTGATCGTAGGCTATCATAAACCTTAACAGTGCCTGGCTTACAATCTTTGCTGGGGATACAAATCTAGTGTGTGTTCATGACGTTCAAAATCTGCATAACATCCTTAGGAGGGTCACAAAAACGCCAGGGTATCACAGAAGCATGTATCATGAAGACTTGCAGTGTTAGGGAATTTCTCAAGGAGCATTTGCTGTCCAACATTAATGGGACGGCATTCATGATCAGACTTTAGTGATTGAAGAGCGTCTTTATAAACATTTTGATCATTTACGGTAATTAAATTCCGGTGATTCCATTTCATCATCTGAAGACTCACACTTGCTAAGGTCAATTTCCATCCCATCTTTTTCAGATTTTGAGTCTGTGACACGTTTCCTTCTCATCTTAATTAAATAAGTGGGGTTTCCTGGTTTAAATTTTCCAGATTGCTAAAGCCAGGCTATCAGCTTACAATTAATCCCCTTCTTACATAATAAGTAGCTCTGGCTTTTGAGTAGGTTTAATATCATGAAGGATATGAGTTGCGGCAATCATGACTATTTCATTGTAATCCTCCGCACTCTAAACACGAAGAGGGTGATGGTGCTCCTTCTTAAGCTTCTCAAGACATTCTTCAAAGGCTTTGAAATCCTCGTATGCCGTCCCAACATCCATGGCTCCGCTTTTTACAGCCGTGTATGTAGCACATGCATGTTGCATGCGCGCGAAGTGACAGGGAGCGGCGCGGCATGCCGTACCAGTAGGCGGAGTCTCGCCCGGATTCGAAGTCCGCGTTCTGCCATAAGCTACAAGGTAAGTACAATCGGTGGCAGGAGCAACATTTCAGCTGTAAAGGCACCGGTCGGTGGCAGCAGTAAGTCTGTGGTCCTAATAACCACCGAATTTTCGGTGGCAATAGTATCGGCCTATTATTTATGCCTGGGACGTTTGTTCAAACTGTGTACCGTACTAGTTGTATTATTAAATACTGGCCGGCTGGTTACTGGAGTAAGCTACCTCTTCTGACACTGGTCAACAGCTCTTCTGCCTCGAAGATTTTTGCCAGCGTCTGCTCCCACAGTGAATCCGAGGCGGCATATTTCATGTGGGCAAAGGGTGTACTCTATTATGTGTGTACACAATGAAACCTCAAACAACAAGTTATTATTCATGCAGGCTGTACACACTGCGATACAATATAAAGCTATGGTTACTCTTAACAAGCACTGCATAACTATAATAATCAAAGTACTGACTCACCTTGCCTGCCATGCTGCTTTCGCTGAAGGTCGACTCGTCGAATAGTGAATCTGCGCATGCGCTGCCAGCCCCTCCCACGTTCCTTAGCTCGGGCATGCACGCCACTGGGGCATGTTACTCACACAATAATAATATGGTTCCCAGCCTTCATAGCGGTTGCCCTTAGTTCGCGATCGCTAATTGGCAAGATTTTGCTGACTCAGCCATATGGAATCGTGAGAAGCCTGGGGACGAGGCTAACTAAAGACGATTTACTGGATCCACCATTATTGTCTGGTATGCTGAAGAGCTCGCAATCCTGATTCCACCAATGCATTCTGATCCGCTGTTTAATATTGTGTGCTATGCTGAAGAAATCCGCCAATGCATTCTGATGACTGTTTCGCCAAATCAATGCTCAACAAAGTTTCTAGCTGAAATGAATAGGATAAGGACGTCCGTACGTAGGATGGTTTCTCCTTAAGTTTAGTATGGTTGTAGAAGATAGACCTACTTAATTTTTATACGATAGATAGACATACCTTAATAACAAATTAAATTTTTGTACTTCTCCCTGTAGCATAATTAAAAGTGTAGGTATATGCATATACCTTTTATTGGAATTATTTTGGCAGGCATAACATTCTCTTTTTGAGATAACTAGCTACATCAATGTATGTTCGAATAGTCATAGTGGGCTTGCTAGAAGTACGTAGATTGAAAGAGGTGATAGGATGAAATATGAACATGTAATACATGTACAACAGTTTGACCATCAAACCTTTACCAGCATTTGAAATAAATTATTACACAAAACACGTACAAACTCTATCAACAAAGTAGAATAAAATTAATACTCTCAAAATTTCCATCATTTTTTATTTCGGTGTGCTACATTCACACAAATAATAATAATAATAATTATATAAGACAGATAAGACATTTGCTAGAGTAGGTGCATACTGTACAGTATACATCGAATAAAAGCAATTTTGTGAATTCCTCCAGATAATTTTTTCACTGCACTTCTCAAGCTGTTCACATACTTCCTAAGCCTCACCTCGATCTAAATAATTATAAGAATGAGAATAAAATGAAGCAGTAGTCTAAGATTAAGATGGCACCCCTTTCTCCCAAAATATTCACACAGTACAGCCAGCTCCCATTGCCACACCCTCCGGTACCTCCACTTCACTCACTCAAACCTTCAAACCTTGCTGACCAGCAATAAAGTTTTGTTCTTTAAGCTTCATCAATACTATATCAGGAAAATAGTGTTGAGCTCCCATACAAACGCCTGATAAGCATTCCAATAGAGTGATGCAAGCAAAAACATTAATCAGTCCTACATGTGTTGCATACAAAGGAAGTACATATTCATTAATATTCCACGTCACTTTTGCGAATACCAATGCTTATCATCATGGGTGCATCATCATACAGTCACTGTCTTGAAGCTAAAAAATTGCGGGATCCCTGAGTTAGAGATCTCTAGCTCTAATGTTATGGTTTTGATCGCTGATCAGTCATATTACCTTTACTTGTGGATCCTGAGGGATCACCCTTGAAAACCACCATCAAAGTTTAAGTACTATGTAAAGTATATGGGGATGAAAGTGATGACAGAGCATTTTTGCCTGAGCACGTGATCATTTCATACCTCCTCTGTGGTGTATAGTTTAGTGTTGTAAATACAGCTACATGTACATGCATGGCAGACAACGATGTACAGCCACTCCATCAGAACGCTATAGCATGTATGTGGTTATCTATATGACATGTATTCTCAACTTCATGGTACAAACCTTTTTTTTGGCTCTTTTAGCCTCATCTATCACTCCGTCTTTGCTCTTTGAGCCGTTTTCATTTTTCTTGACAGAAAGCTACAATAATAATTTTGGTAATCAAAATTGTCAATGATATAATTATTACAGTTAAAGTTCATCTA
This sequence comes from Stappiaceae bacterium, assembly GCA_964291365.2. Taxonomy (GTDB): domain Bacteria; phylum Pseudomonadota; class Alphaproteobacteria; order Rhizobiales; family Stappiaceae; genus JBDWFY01. The sequence continues at coordinate 80,227 of OZ220047.1, read as the reverse complement.
GCATGGATGGGGCCTCAGCATTCCTTAATGTATCCGTGTTGATACCAGCCAAACTGATAAATGTTGTGTACAGCATGATTGTACACATACAACGTAACCACAATGCAAACAGGCACACAAAGAGTAATTAATTGGGATGCACGAGATGCATAGTTGAGTGCACCCCAATTAATGTCATGTAACTGATTTGTTTCTCCATGACTCCTTTGATGATGAAGTTATCATCAGGCGACCCTATGATCACCTACACTCATCCCATAGCCGGTAATTTGCCTATAAAAACTTTGGTTGCTAGGCAATTGCAAACACTATGTTTTGTTGCCTACCACAGAACAAACACATCATTGCCTTCTATTCCTATAGCCTCGTACATCCCCAGGCCCATTACTAGTGTTTTCAAATTTCAGCATGAAACATTGAAAAACTGGGAATGAGCCTGGGGATGAGGTTATACCACTCCTGTGATACATACATGTACACCCCTAAACATTAAATAAAATCATGACAGTAAAACACAAAACTGAATATGTACAATGTAAAGCTTGGTTTCATACGGGGGGGGGAGGGGGGGGGGGGGAAGTAGGGGGTATCCCCCCCCCCCCCCCCCCCCCCCCCCCCCCCCCAAGCTACATATTTCCCCCTCCAAGGGATGAGGCTACATGACATGGTAATTATCATGAAATTAAGCATTAAAAATCATGACTTAAAAGATCAAGATAATTTTATTCAGCAATTGCTTGATCTATAAATGTCTAACCAGTGTTTCATTTGGAGGGGGTGCCCTGGGATATCCCCCCCCCAGACCAGGTTTCCTCCCCCCAAAATTCTTGAAACTAATACATGTACATGTAATAAAATCTCAAATACAATTGTATAGTGTAATCACAAACTGCATAGCTTCCGTATCAATGTTAATTTTGGTAAAAATGGATCTAAAATGCTGTCTGAGAGGTCTTAAATTTCAAACATCTTTCTGGGAGGGATGCTCCCAGACCCCCTAGAGATGGTGGTGTTTTATCATAAGATTGACTTGTACTTCTCTCCCTAACGAAAATCCAGTAAGAAACCCTGTAATGTACCTGTAATTGTATCCAGTGAGTCCATCAAATCTTCGCTGAAAGGGCTGGCTCCCTTGGCTGGTCCGAGAGAGGTAGGTCACGTACTGTGATGTGGCAGTTGGTACCAGAGCTAGTAGGTTCAAGGTCCCTGTCCAAGGTGCTATTGTTACTGCAGACAAAACAATAGAAGTAATAGACAATAATGCCATACCGTAGTCATGGATGTAACAAAAGTACTGTAATCTGATTGGTCAGGAATTGAAGGGGTATCTACAGTACCATAATTCTCATACAAACTAGTAAAAATCTTATAAATGTATTGCTTGGAGCATGACGCCAAGCTTGGTTGTATCCCAGTATATCCAAGCATCTGTGGTTGAGTACACACAAGTCAACCACAGTACAAGCATTCAGACAATGTAATAATTGGAAGGTGGAGTCCACCTTGGAACTTGCTGAGTAAGCAAGCTCGCTCATGAAGTGAAGCTACATGTAACAGACCATACAAACACTCATGCATACACACACAGAGGCTCCAGAGTGTACAAGACCATGCAAATACACACACACACAAGTGAAGCTAACAAACCATGCAAATACTCATGCATACACACACACACAGAAACTCCCAAGGTGAGGGTGTACAAGACCATGCAAATACGCACACACATACACAACCCCAGAATATTTACATGTACATTTGTAAACAGAGCACTATAATCAAGCACTAAAACAGCATTATCAATTGTATACATTTTCCACTGTACATCACAACATTCATCTCTTTATCATGCCTACAGCTGGTTAGCTTGAGCGCTTACTTGTTGATCTTCCATTGTTGGTAGACATGGAGGTAGGTGAGGTGGTCACTCTCCTCCTCACGAGCTTTAGAATAAATGAAGATTGATACAACAGATACAATGACCTGTAGGCACAGAAGAGACAGAGAGAGAGAGAGACATTGCGACATAAAAAATGGAGAACCAATTACATGACAACATAGAAAGGATGACCTGTTGTGAGATGAGAGAGGGGAGAACCCTTTAATTATAATAATATTATGAAGTGTGATGTAGAATTCATTGCTTGAGATTAAGCACCCTTCTAAAAGATACACACACCACTTCAACACATGCATCTACATGTACAAGTCATGTAGCTCAATAGTAATCACCACTGGCCCCAGGGCACTGGGCATACTCCATGATAGTTCAAGGCTTAGCCTAACATGGATGGGGCTAACATTCACCCATGTCTGTGTTGATAGCAGCCAAACATCAGAGGAGGTACGAAATGATCATGTGCTCGCTCACAAAAGCTGTGTCATCCCCTCTTATCCCCATATACATTATACATGTACTTTTCATAGTAAAACTTTGACGACAATTGTCGAAGGTGATCCCTTGGGATCCCCACAAACAAAACTATATGGCCGTGATCAGCAATTGAAACTACACTATCATTTTAAGCTGGGATCCCTTGGGGATCCTGCAATTTTTAACCTTCAACACAGCGACTGTATGTGGGACACACCCATGATGACACGCATTGGTATGGGCGCGAGTCACATGGAATATTAACAATTTCGTACCTCCTCTGAGCTGAACATGTACATGTACAATGTACATGTACAGTGCTCTCCCCAAGAATGATACAAGGCATGGTAGGACAGCGTGGTTTGGGCATGGCCTGTGGTCACATCAAAGCTTTTGGTCTCTTTCTTTTCCCACATCAAACAAAATCTGTTCTGAAGGCTTGCAGGGCCGACATGCCTCAAGTATGCTGGGGAGAACACTGATGTATTGTTGAAATGAGGACATTCAGGTTAATTAACCACAACTATTTAATATATTGGTGTGTTGCAACACTAAGTATCTACCTCTTTAAGATTGCAGTATGTATGTGTGCATACTGCATTGTACACAAAGTGGAATATTTAATAAATAGCTCAGAATAGCCACATCCAAGCTCCACCCACTGTAAAATAAGCTTTGAAATTATTGTGATAATAAAAGAGCTAACAGGAAAAAATAGGAATCAATTGTACATGTACAATGCAGTATACACACAGTACAATATTTATGCCCTACTACAGGTATATTTTGTGGTGTTTTGTGGCCTTTTTATTTCTGTTTAGTGTGTTGGTTGCTTGGAATTAAAAAAAGGCCACCCTCCCCTACATTCGGAGCATCTAAGCCTGGAACGCTGGTAAGGGTGACTGCGGACACTTTCACTATTGATCTAGCCCCCGCACTAATAGTATGCTCGATTTGGCTATTTATAGGGCTGGATTGGATTGGGGAGAAATCAAAATGGGCTTCGCAATGGAATGTAATTAAATTCTCATGAATATCATCAAGAAATTCTTGTTCGAGTGAGTCGACTGCCTTATCTAATAGACCACAGAAGCTGCTACACTTACACAGCGTAATAGTTGGTATATGCATATCTTAATCTTATAGAAGGGGTAGGTATTGATCAATCATATCTCGGTGAAGGAAGCAGCTATGAAGCAGGAACAAAAACCAGAATGCAGCTAATGATGTAATAAAAGTAGTAAGACTCTAAATGATCTTTTATAAGGTTACTTCCTGCTGGAATAGGTGTAATTCATAGTATAGCTATGGGTGGTAGACCTACATGTACATGAAGCTGGGAAAGGGTGAGATACCAGGTTTGTATCTGAATGGACATTTTCCTGTTAAGACTTTGATAATCACACTCGTTTACATAAAAAGAGGGTGGAGCTTGAGTGCAACACTTTCCGAACTTTTTTTTTCATGTATATACTTTTAAAGATTGGAGCCATGGAATGGATTCAGGCCATACATGTGTGCACAATTGCAAATGAATGAATATGTACATGACACCACTTTCACACACAATGTACAACTGACCCAATATTGCCTCAAAGTGACCTCTAGGTGAATCTGAATGGCCTGCTACATAGCATTCTCCATGTAATTATCCGAGGGGTTATGAGGAAATATTGAGTGGAAAGACTGACCAGGGATTGTGAAGGTTGGAACGTTGCTGAAAATTTGGAGAATTTAACAGCATCCATGGTAGCCAAGGTGACAAACAGTTTGAGGTCGTTACATTGAGTACAACCTGGAGGGAGGACAGGATAACAAAGAGAGAGACAGACAGGGAGAGAGAAAGAGAGTGTGAATATATGCAGCCAAGAGTACATGCATGTACAGTAAATCTGGAAATCTTAGTTGTAAAAATATTTTCGTAGTCGATGGCAGGTACATGTACGAAAATGAATCTTATAAGAATGCATGCACACTATTGACGTTAACATAGTAAGGCGTTGTTCTTACTAAAAAATTTCAACACGAAATTCATCATACAAAAGTTACTAACACGAAAACTTCCAGATCTACAGTATTATAGTGGTCGTAAAATTGATTTTCCATTAATTAGAACACTATTCACAGTCCTAGCTATTTAGAGACATAGATAAAACCCATCCCTAAGAGAAAGGCTTAAGCTGTCAGAAAAGATACACAATGTCATGATAAAGAGACAGAAGCCTGAGAAGGGAGCATTGTTAGTTGGGTAAGGGGTTGTCACCCTTTTTATGGAGTACATCAGTGTTTAGTGATCTTTTGTGAGCCTCGTCCATAATGTCCAAGTCCGGCTCCCTGAAGCACACCTCAGCAGCTATATTATATGGAAATTCTGTGTAGGAGAGACACAGATAGACCACACCTACTCCACAAGAGCAGTCATGTGACTTGTTAGACCATTTCCCTCTTCTTATAGCCTCGTCCCCAGGCCCTTCCCAGCTTTTCAATGTTGCATGCTGAAATGCGGGAAGGCCTGGTATCAGAAGTCACATGACTTTGCACGAACACCAGCAGTCAAAGGCCCCTTCGATTCTTCGAAAAGCAGGCCACACGCTGTCTTTACAAGTTTATTTTCTTACTCTCTATAGTCCATAAGAATTGTACCACACTCGGTAGCTGGCATTTGAACCATACATCTCGATCGTTGGCAATGAGAGCCATCAAAATTTTCGTGACCTTTGATGCACCCTGCTTACTGGTAGGTCTCTCTACGCGTTCGTCATGCATGTGACTTCTGATACCAGGCCCTCCCGCTTTTCAGCATGCTAAATTGAAAGGCTGGGAAGGGTCTGGGGACAAGGTTATCTTCTTACACAAATACACTTAATGTGAAACTAGTAGCAGACACTAGAGCTAGTAAGAGTACATGTATATACCATATAGCCGAAAATTTTCACTGCACAAAAGTTTTGCCAAGCCCAGCTACCTTTGCATTGTAGAAATATTCTGTGGAATAAACTTGCACCAATGCAGTAAAGCTCTCTGTGTAATCATTAACACAGGACAAAAAATTTAAGGATAAAAAAATTTCACCAACAAGAGCAGGTGGTGAAATTGGTGAAAATTTCCAGCTATACGGAATCTACAAGTTGTGTTTGAGTGATTATACAGTCTGTAGGTACATTTACCACATTGGTCATAATTATTGTGATGTGAGTGGGTGTGGATGGCTTCCTGGTTGAGTGTCTGCTGACAGACAGTCTGTAGTTCACAGAGTTGGTCTAGAGAGAGCTGGACAGAGTTCTAGCAAGCTGCAGAGTTGTCCAACATGCCACAGAGCAACCAAACCGTCAGCTCAACAGCAGCCTCAAGGCATCAACATGACTGCATGGGGTGAATAATACAATTACGTATAAACTGGGTTTGCAATGCTTGGACGTGAGGGCATAGCAGGCCAATAATTAAGTTGTACGAGTGTCACTATATCAGGTTCACAGTGACAAAATGCAACCCTTAGTTTCCTTGGAATCCCTATTCCATGTAGTAAACAGTAATAGTGTATATATAGAAATGAATGTATACTTTCAACGTGGAAACACGTAACGATCCTATGTGTTTGACTGTCACATTTATGTGTTGTGATACTTGGTATTGGCAGAACCAATGGTATAAACTGGCAGCCATCCTAAGTGAATGAAAAGCATAATTTATTATTGAGCCTGAATAAGACGTGACTCAATTTCATTCCTTCCACAGCTCAGGGTAATGATGATAATTCCATCTCGAATGAAAACTTACACCACAATCAGAGCAAAAAAAAACATATGGCCCACACTGATGACAACGCACATTTGCTGGGGCACCACAATTACTACACGTTTCATCGCTCTTCATACTCTCTCCTTCTATTACGGCTTTGAAAGCTGAATGGATGCTTTCTCTCCACTTTTCGCTTTGCTTAAGTTGGCGTTTGGTATGCTGACTCTGAGATGAGTCTGGTTCATGCAGCATTCTGGTTTGGTCTTCCAGTTGATCAGCCAAGTATTCTGGCATAGGATCTTGACTACAACCCTCTCCAGTCTCATGAATTGTTGGTCCAGACGAGGTGTGAGTTGACTGTGGTGTTGCTACTGCCGAACGGACAGTGATATTCACAAATTCTTTAGATATGCGGTGTTTTCGTCCTCGTTTTTGGACAACATTAAGTGGAATGATATTTCTTTTCCGACGGCTAGCCATCACAAACATGTTAAAACGAGTAGGATCCCTTCGACGCCTGCCACGGGTACAGGCTACGCTGCTAGCTGTACTACTGAGGCCCTAGGTACAGGTAGCCGGTACCAGGTGTTGGTACTGTGACGACCCCTTCCCTTGTCTCCTACAATATTATGATGACTTTAGCTCAGCATATACCTCGTCATACGATCTTCCTTTTATCAGTATACAGCTTGAAATTTTTATGTGAAGCGGGTGGCGCGCGGCCTGTAGCGCCGCACGCGCACCTAGTCAATCATTATGCGCATGCGCTATGTATATGCACCATACTATACTATACTAGACGGTACTGCGCCGCACCGCGCAAAAACCTATTTATGGTCATAATCCAAATGAAATTTTCTACAATAATTTTTTTCCATGTTACAGTCACGACATGTACACCAATATATTAGATCTATTGAAGTTTCATTCACTTAAAAATCTTTCCATCTTTAACTTCTCTTTGCTTTCCATTAAAGTCACCTTCCCAGTACTTGTTGACTGTTGCTCTGTCTTCCTTGCTGTCTGGGTTCAGCTTGACGAATGTGTACGATGGTGCATCAATGTTCCAGTCTTCCACCAACTACACAAACAACCATTGTTTTTACAGAAGATTGTCAACATCCACACTTCAACTATCACAGTACATTGATACTTACATTGAATGCAAGCTCCTGTCCCCTCATGACCCACACTCCCTCAATGGCTGCATTGTCCTCCTCTCCTAGAATCAGAATGCTGGCAAATGCATACTTCCTCAGCTTCTCGATGCGCTGCATCATCCCAGACACCAGGTTGCTCACCATAAACATCTTCTTTAGCTCACTGTTATAATTGTACGTGGTGCTAGTCAAAGTTCTCCCAGAAGAATGGAACACCTTTTGTGGCTGTATCCTCATTGGAGTATGAGCGCTTAAAGGCATCTAAGTTAAAGGAGCTAGAGAGAGAGAGAGAGAGAGAGAGAGAGAGAGAGAGAGAGAGAGAGAGAGAGAGAGCGCTCCAATGAGATTGCAGCTTTAGCGCAGTCATATGACTCGCCAACCGCAGGAATGCAAAGCGCCATTGCCTGCTATATAAATTTTAATCGTCGGCCCGCGCCCAAGCAGCATTACTGACCAATCAGGTCCAAGGTTTGTTTCAGTACAACAGTTGCGGCGCGCGCTAACTGAGCCGGCCAAACCAAGAAAACGGTCCAAATTCACCAGACCCCTTTTCCCTCGCAGAGGGTGGGGGCTGGGAACGAGACTAGTGTACTACTAGTAGTGGTAGTAGACTACTAGGGGTACACTTAGTGCAATCCTCGCTCAGCTTTAGCACATAATTTACATGTCGTACATAATGTGCGCGTGCCGAGTTGACATTGTAAGGTAAAGATCGACAAGATCAAATGTGACATTTTTAATATTGGTCGTCAAAAACCTTTCGGCCACGCTGGAGAAAAATGCAGCCATGCCACAGTCTAAGATTCGCTAGAGGAGCTAGTCACAACCTGAAGAGTCACAGTACCAAGTCTGATCGTTATCTCTCCAGCCATTTGGCCAATACGACACCGGCTGTCAAAGACGTCGTCCACGGAAAGTTCAACAATAATTATGCGATTATAGCCTCGGAACTAGTGAGTGTCCGATCGTGATCTGACTCGTGATTTTCGTTCATCGTCTGTTATGAGGGTTCGTCGGTAGTTGATCGCAATGATTAACGATTATACGCGATAGTACCGAATACGTCCAGCGCATGCGCGTTGTGTAAACGCGGTTAACCCGAATTCGGGCCACCTGCAATTATCGCGATCTGGAGTGTCTTAGGCGGGGCTGATCATCGTTCGACTCTGCACAGCCACGACCAGAGGAGGTACGACAGGAAACATGTGACAGACCACACCCAGCAATTTGCTCCATAGACAGTGTACATAAAATTTGAGAATCTTAACGCTTGGGTTTCAAGCTGTCTGATGAAGGATCTGAGGATTTAGGATGATTCTAAGGACGTACGTTGTATTTTCCCCGAGAACACCCCTCTTGTTTTTGCTCACCAGTAAATGGCTGATTTACAAAGTAGAAAGCTATGATGAGGTTCAAAATTTGAAATCTTGCACCTTCTCATTAAGATCTAGCAGCCCTCTCAACGAAGAGGCACGAAAAGCGTGGCTGGGGACTACCACGAGCAACGTTAGTTTGAGCTTGTGGGCGGGGTCCGCATTCCTGATCGCTTTAATTAAATTCCTTACTATACAACGCCATCATACATCACTTCCTGTCGTACCTCCTCCGGATCCTCGACTCTGAGCCACGACGATCTACCGACAGCTTATTGACGCCCTCACTTCGCCGGAAGACTGACTTCCCACACGGGCTTAGTTTCATGCAATATGTAAGCCACAGTTAGATATAAATCATAGCAGTGAATATTCATAAAACTATTATAAACTACACTAAACTATTGCTAGCTAGGATGGCTAAAAGAGCCCGCATGACGGTGGATGAGGTAATGGAGAGGTGGGATGATGCCAGTAGTGAGATTGGTGATGAACTTGATGACTTCGATGATCCCGATGAGCCAACAATGGAAGGTAGTGACGACGAATTTTGCGATCTTGAAGATGTAGGTGGGTATGACAGCAATGATGAGCTCCACGATGATGCTTCTCTATCTGAAGACCCTACTGCTCCACCTGATGATGACGTCTTGGACTCCACTATGGATCCAGATTCAGACATGGACTCGGCAGCTGCTGACTCCAAGCCCCAGTGGACCACAACACTCAAGTGCAACACAATCAGTTCTTTCTCCTCCTATGTAGGCCCAGCTGTTTCCATCTCAAAGTCACCTATGGAAGTTTCCAGCTGTTTTTTACACCTGAGCTGCTGGATATGATTGTGAAGGAGACAAACAATTATGCTAAGCTGGTGATGGGGGACGAGAAGTTTAGTAAGTGGAACAAAATGGATGTTGCAGAGCTCAAAGCTCTACTAGGCTTCAAGATCCTAATGGCAATGAATAACTTACCATCCATTGATGTCTACTGGAAACGTGATCCTTTCCTCCAATATTCGCCCGTAGCTGATCGTATCTCTCGAGACAGGTTCCACAAGCTATCCCGGTACCTTCATTTTACTGATAACGATACGCTCGTCCCACAAGGAAGTCCAGGGCATGATCGTCTGGGGAAAGTGAGACCACTCATTGACCATCTTGCTTCACGATTTGCCGAGATGTACCAGCCGAGAAGGGTTTAGGTGCTAAGGTAGTAAAATCACTCACGTCTGAGCTGCACAAGAAGCATCACCACGTCTTCTTTGACAATTATTTCACGAGCGTGAACCTACTGGAAGACCAGCTTAAAGATGGCATATACGCATGTGGCACAGCCAGGAAGGATCGCAAAGGCTTCCCAGAAATGCTAAAGAAGGCGAAACTCCCAAATAGGTGTGTGCAGTGGTTACATGGGCACGAGGGGGGGTGGGGGACAAGTGCTATTTAGTATGGTATTATCGGGATGTGTATGTATGTCAAACAAAGGGAAGGAGGCTGGGTAAGTAGCTACATATTATATAATATAAACAATAGGGAGAAAAGTGTGGGAGAAAGGGTGTGCATGGAATATTATACAATGTCATGTATTATGTGCAAATGTATACAGTGTCTGTGTGTGTGTGTGTGTATGCCTGAAAGTGTGTGCATGTGCATAGAAATTTATAGTACTGACACAACAAGGACATAATAATTAGAATAAGTGGGCCTTATTTAGAATATAATACACATGCATACAAATAAATTGTACTATGCTAGTAGTAGGCCCTATTTAGAACGAACATACATGCTTTACAATATGAGGCATGTGCACAGTACATTATTTCATTACTACGGTAACACTGCACACAGGGGCAACTCACTCACTGTTCAGAAGAAGGATGTTTCTGCAAGCACCTGGATGGATAAGAAGGTTGTGATGGTAAAGTACAGCAACTGCCAGTCAACAGAAACTGGGTCGGGGCTAAGACGGCAAAAGAATGGTAGTAGGATAGCAGTGACATGCCCTACAGCCATAATTAGCTATAACCAGCACATGGGTGGCGTAGATCGAGGAGATCAAGTGAGAGGTTATTACAGCTGTAGGACTCGATGTAGGAAGTTTTACAAGTACATCTTCCATTTCCTCCTCGATGTTTTGCCATAACATCAAAACTACGCTCTTACAGCTACACTCATACTATAAACGCAAACGCACACACACACACACACACACACACACACACACACACACACACACACACACACACTTACCACTCGAATAGCTTTTCACACTCCACAGATCGACGTCGACCATCCCCTTTTGGTACTGGCAGTTACCTTGACGATCGCTCTTTTCGCTCCAGGTAAGCATCTCGTCCCAACGTCTTTCCCAAAGGCGATAATACAGTTTCAATAGCGTGGTCTCAAATATTGCTTACCGTATTCAATTAATTTCGCTGAAATAGGTCATCGCGCGTATAATCGTCTGTAAGGTTCCTCCAAGTGCATACAATGATGCCCCAACGATCACTGTCATTTTCCTACCAGCCAAGTCAGAGAGTAGCCCTGAGAGTAGGGCACCCACCAGCTATGGTAAGTTTATGATTGTGTGGCAGCTGTTGTTTGAGAATGTTGTGTGTGTTTGGTTCTGGTTGTTTGGGAGTCTTTAGATGTTATGTTTAGTGCGTGGATGTTTCGATCGTAGTGTCGTTGGGCCAGTGGTTGGTCTGGGCCTTGAGCTCGGGCCTTGAGCTACTCTGTTTATGGTGCGCTTTAAATAGGGCGCATACAGTATGTCTATGGTCCTTAGTTCTTCCTGTGTGGTTATAGGTATGTGCTGTTAACGTTGTGGAAGTTTAATGTCCGTTGTTTCATATTGTGGGAAGTTGGTATAGTTATTTGTTAACTGGTGGGGGTGTGTTTACTGTTTGATTGTCTGTGTATGTGTGCTGTCGGTATAACCAGTGGTCCCCTGGTGGTAGAAACAGGTTATTATAAGTATCAGTGTTGCCACCCTTGGGGTCACAAACAGCAATGCAACAAGAGAATATAGAGTGTGATACTTGTAGTTTCCTCCGCTTTGTAGCCTCTTTCAATTACGGTTTGTCTTTTAGTTTATTCGTAATAAGTTTGAATGTATCCCCTTGTGTGTTTGTGCGGAGGTATCTTAGTGTTTCTCCTTTTGGTTTTAACATTTTTGGGATGGTGTGAGGTCTTATGGATGTACAATTGTTTGTTGGTCAGGTTTATGTGTGTTTTTTTACATCCAGGAGGCCTCTGTCTGGGCCTTTGTACACCGTCACAACCAAAAATGTAAATTCTTTTCTGTCTTGTGAATTTGATCATGGGGCGGACTTCGTTGATGTTTGTGATGAATGTGTTGAGTTGTTCGTCTGTGCCTGTCCATATTAGGAATATGGCGTCAATGTATCTTTTCCATAGTAGTATGTATGGATGTCCTAGCCATGCTAGGATAGGTTCCAATGACCCCATGAATAAGTTAGCATATGCTGGGGCCATTTTGGTACCCATGGCCGTTCCTTGTAGTTGGAGGAAGAAGTCTCCGTTGAATTCAAATGTGTTATTTGAGGATAATATTTAGCATTTCCAAGATCTAGTGCACACTCAAGCACCCTCACTCTCTCTCTCTCTCTCTAGGTGTTGGTGTTTGTAATGGTTTTGAGGGGAAGCTGACACACTGCTTAACGCTGTGGCTCCATTAGTGAGTGTGTGTATTAGTATAATGGATAACAGTAGTATTCGTACTGCTAGTACACACACACTAGCAAGTCCATAAGAGGTATGCAATAACATTCATACCGCTCCTCACTCGCACACACTCTCTCCCATCTCCCTGCCTGGTGTGTGTGTCAATAAATTGTGTGTCGGTGCCTGTGTTGTTACATTATTGAAGCCCTCTCACCTAGTGTTGTTTTAGTATGGCTTCAGTAATTTTAGTTAGTTATTAATTTTAATTAAGGTCCTCTTCGTTGATTTTAGTTAGTTTTAGTTTTTAATTAAGAGCAGAGGATCATTTTAGTTTAGTTTTAGTAATTAAAACTAAAAGGATAAAGGGCATACTAAAAGTGATTTTAGTTTAGTTAACCATAGATAATAGAGTGGTATGAGTTAACTAACTAAAATGAGCTGATTTTTACCATTTTCTTTTTAGTTTAGTATATGGCATGGTCTGATGCAAGTTTGCTAGTTTTAGTTTTTAATTATGAAAGGCATAGCACAATTAATTTAGTTTTAGTAATTAAAACTAAGGCATAAATTGGGCAAAACTAAGGGGTTTTAGTATTGGTTTTGATTAACTAAAACAACACTGCTCTCACCTCTCTCCCCTGCAGTGATCACCACAGACAGAAAAGCAATCAACCACGAGCAAGGTCCGTTATTCAGTGTAACTGTACTTAGCTGACACATCTGTTGTACTGTATCTACATGTATTGTTGTTTTTTATATTCCCTCTTCTTCTTGACAATTGTTTCTTTAATAATATTATCATTACGGTCAGTCACAATTAATGGGGTTAATGGCAATACATCATTTCAATGCATGGGATATTGCATGCCAGAATGCCAATCAGCACATATGCATAGTGCACACATACACCCCACCAATCTGACAGGCAGCCCCTCCCATGGCCCCATGGCACCTGCATATAGTTGCCCCTGCCTGTGTAGCCTGCAGGCACTTCACACCAAAATTAATGATTCGATGTCTGAATCTTGTCAACCTGCTATGCAGAGCTATATAGAGCTAGCTTAATCCTAATTATCTAATAATTAAAACGTGATAATGCTGTTGACCCGATTATATTTGTAATGTGATTTCCCTTCCATAAGACCACAGTGCGTTAATAGACAGGTTCATAATATTAAACCGCGATGAAAGATTGTACCGTTGAGTTCACGCCTCGGATGGCTCGAGACAAACTCTGAGATCTAGCCATGATCCACGAAAGGTTTATAGAAAAGCGCCATGGTGTATATATACACATAGCAAGGTGTGCCTTCGCACGCTCATATCTAGCCTGCAATTGACGCTGCCGAGGTCCTCCTGTCCACGAACGAGTACCAGTATCAAAGTAGGTATCGATCTCATTCCCAGTTTGCAAGCGTACGGAGGCTTGAAGAAGCGGAATGCAACTTCCTTATCGATGCATTGGTCTATATACTGGGAATGGAAATCGATCCTATCGGATTACGCGCAAACATTCATACGCTATCCAATGTCAATATTTGCGCTTTTTGTACACCAATATGCGCGGTACGCGCACGTACGTACGATGCGCGTGCGCGTAGCCAATTGTAGAGAACAGATTACATCATATTAAATTGAATAGTAAGGAATGATTACAATAATGAAATGTTGAAATAAATAAAAATGAGCTACAAAAAGGAAATTAAGAAGGAAATAAACAATGAATATTACAATGAGCAGCTAAAAATGAGGAGGGAGTACAAAACAATCAAGTGCAACAATGAAAATGAGATACAAGAAGGCAAAATTAATGATACAAAAATCAGCAAAGAAAAAGTACATTAGAGTTTACCAATGAAATGAAAGCAAATTTTAGGGACAGCCAGCATAGTATTATAGGTACAATTACTTACAAGCCTATGTGTGTGTAAATGTCTTACCTATCCTGTGGACATCATGTAGAGTGCAGATCCCTTGCTCGACATCAGATCTACAGTTGAATACATGGTGACTTAACTGAGGGCTATTACTACTACCTCACCTTCTAACTAAGCACGAAAAGCTTCCTCCTGCATCTACCCCAGCAGGCTTGCCATGCGCCATGGACTATTACTACCTCATCCTCTAACTGAGCAACCCCGAACAAAAGCTCCCCTGGCCATGCACGCTTTTCCATGGACTAATTCTACCTGATCACCCCATTTACAATAAGCTTCCTCCCACATAGCTCCCACATACACCCTTGCTAACATGCACATAAACACACACATAAAGTCCAAAACACTCGCACATACACACGCACTAACACTCACCATCTAACTGAGCAACCCCTTACGAGAAGCTTCCTCCCACATATGCCCTTGCTAACATGGACACATAAACACACAACAAACATTACCACTCCGATACACACACGCACAGATGACAACTCCTACACACACACATCAGCATCAGACTCCTATGTAAAGAGCAGAACAAAAGGATTAACACATAGTCTGTGGGAAACCTGTGCTGGCTTTCCTAAAAGCTTCCCTCCCGCACCCACCATCTAAGGCCAGCAAAAGCTGTGACTTCACCACAAAATATCACCACTTCATGCTCTGATTACCCCACTTACGAGAAGCTTTCCTCCCACATAGCTCCCACACAAGCCCTTGCTAACATGCACGCATAAACACACACACTAACACAGAAACACACGACAAACGTTACCACTCCAATACACCCATGTACACAAAAAACTCCAATACACATACATCAGCATCAGATTCCTATATAAACAAAACAACATAAGGATTAACACATAATCTGTGGGAAAGCTGTGCTCGCTTTCCGAAAGCTCCCCTCCCGCAGCCACCACCTATGGTCCACAAAGCTGCGACTTCATCACAAGTTATTATTTTCTCACCCTCTAACTGAGCACTCCCCTTATGAGAAGCTTCCTCGCACATAACTCCCACATATGCCCTTGCTAACATATGCTGGCTTTCACACAAAATAAATAAATTTATGAAAGCTCCACTCCTGCACCCCCTGCCTATGGCCAGCAAAGCTGTGATTTCCCCACAAACTATCACTACAGCACCCCTTTACGAACTCCAATATGTGTACATCAGCATCACACTCCTATATAAACAACAGAACAAAAGGATTAACACATAATCTTTGGGAAAGCTGTGCTGGCTCTCCGAAAGCTCCCCTCCCACAGCCACTACCACACCCTCCGAGCACCCCCTTACGAACTCCGATGCATGTACGTCAGCATCACACTCCTATATAAACAACAGAACAAAAGGATTAACACATAATCTTTGGGAAAGCTGTGCTGGCTATCCGAAAGCTCCCCTCCCGCAGCCACTACCACACCCTCTGAGCACCCCCTTACGAACCCCGATACATGTACGTCAGCATCACACTCCTATATAAACAACAGAACAAAAGGATTAACACACAATCTTTGGGAAAGCTGTGCTGGCTCTCCGAAAGCTCCCCTCCCACAGCCACTACCACACCCTCTGAGCACCCCCTTACGAACTCCGATGCATGTACATCAGCATCACACTCCTATATAAACAACAGAACAAAAGGATTAACACATAATCTTTGGGAAAGCTGTGCTGGCTATCTGAAAGCTCCCCTCCCGCAGCCACTACCACACCATCTGAGCACCCCCTTACGAACTCCAATACATGTACGTCAGCATCACACTCCTATATAAACAACAGAACAAAAGGATTAACACATAATCTTTGGGAAAGCTGTGCTGGCTATCCGAAAGCTCCCCTCCCGCAGCCACTACCACACCCTCTGAGCACCCCCTTACGAACTCCGATACATGTACGTCAGCATCACACTCCTATATAAACAACAGAACAAAAGGATTAACACATAATCTTTGGGAAAGCTGTGCTGGCTCTCTCAAAGCTCCCCTCCCGCAGCCACCGCCTATGGCCAGTATATGCCCTTGCTAATACACACACATAAATACACACAACAAACATTACCATTTCAATACAATCATCCACGTACTTCGGCATCCATGTACAGACTCCTACATGAACAACAGAACAAGAGGTTTAACTATGGGAATCATGGATTTACCCTGGCTGTCCCCGGGAAAATTTACAAAAATAATGAAAATATAAGGTGACATGACCAATGGGGAAAGGTGAGTAGTCAAGTTTTAGTTTGCGAGCAAAAGCAGCTTTCATTCGAGGAATATGTTGCAAAACAATCAGCGTCATCCACCCAGCATGTGCCGAGCATAACTTCATTAGATTTTGGATCACATGGAAAGAGAGAATGTTAGAAAATTGTTGACACACATTAAGGTCTGTTCCTTCTGTACGATACAGGCCAGCCACTCTCTCTTGTCATCTTCTGTAATCAGCACGCCATCAACTTCACACCCTCTCTGAAGCAAAAAAGAGATAACCAAATACTAAATATGTGTACGTGTGCATGATACACACTAAGAGCAAGCTATGGTTCTAGTATAGTACAACTACATGCACATTCAGGGCACATATAGAAAAACTCACAACATACACCAGTATACATAATATACGCACACTTGTAGTTAGATCTTCTCAACACCATACCACGGGCATGAAGTAACAACACAGCTGAATGCAAAAAATGACTCCCCCCCCCACCCACACACATGCTAGTCGATCTCAAACCTTCTTTTACCGTACAAGCTTCTTCCCTGATAAATCCAGAGCCTGACGGTAGACAGGAAGTCATGGAAACCAAACGTTATTCTCTAAGTATAAATATAACATCATACGTAGCAGTTGGAGAGAGAAATTGATGTCATTATTCTATCACATTAATGACTTTATTTCTAATTTGTCACCCAGAGAAGCCTCTATCCATCCGTACTTCCATCTTATACAATGCAAGTACACAACTCTGTAGAATACAGCTAAATCTGTAGACCTGGCAACACTGATAACCTTCAAGTTCTGCCATACTCGTATGGATCTATAGCTACATGTACTTTAATGCTTACACAGATCAGCCTGTATCATCAACTCAAGGTTCTGAAGACCGGAAGTATCAGTAGCTCACCAACAGAACAATATAGTAGCAAGTTCACCGTCTGCTACATCAATAATAATTATAACAAGGCAAAGAAATACACCTACATATGTACATGCCCAACACTGGGGCCTCGTTGCGCTTAGGTATACTATACCTCACTGCTTGTTTAACAAATAAGGGAGTATCTAACTCTACCTGAAGAAGCTCTTTTGAAGCACAAAGTAGACCTACATAATATGTTAATACCACAACTTGAAAAGATATTACTGTACCTTCGCGAAAAAGGGCCCATGGGCGGTGCACCTTACATTGGATCTAGACTGGGGGGTGGGCCGATATTCGAAGTATCACTGTTGCAGTTAGACGCAAAAGAGCGCCCAGGTAAACTACCTACGTGATCTTCATTATTTGAATAGTAGCCGCGGCTACTATTGATTTCAGCCTTGCTCAAGTACGGTTACTAATCGAGGGCGGTCCGGCTTTTATTGGGCCGATACTTCACGGTACTGTTGACAGCAACTGTAACTCAAATGGCAGGACTGCACTTCAAATAATTGAGGCACGACCGAAAAATAACCTGCCAAACAGCCGTAGAACTAGTCCTAGTTCGTCTTATGCCGCATTTCAGCACGATCATGCATGGCTAGAGATCTTAACCACACCCACTTAATAGTTATCGCACATGCGTGTTCCGGGGCAGCTACATATGGGCGCATATTAGAGTAAACTTTAGACCTTAGCAGGAAATTGAGCCCAAAGTGGGGGATGGGCTGATATTCAGTAGTGGGCCCTTTTTCACGAAGGTACGGTATTATAACTGGCTATACAAAAGTATGTCTGGTGACCTTTGTACTGTACTTTAAAACAGCTTTTTAGCAGTTAGATACATGTACTCTCTTCTCCTTATGTACCCTTGTTAACAGTACAAGCTTAACTACAAATACACAGGACACACAGGGGAAGCACACTGACATGCTGTGAAATGCACATTGGTGAGTTTAGTGACACTCTTGACAAAGTTTGACTACACATTTACATCTGAGAGACTGAGCACTCACTCAAATCATCAATCTTGTAACTACTCTCTGAGAGCCACTGATGCTTCAAACAAGTAGCTATACACTATAATGAATAAGGAGATGGCTACAAATTGGTATTTATTCCTGCTTGTGCATTTGCTTGAGGGGTAGGAATAGAGGCTACAAATATGTCAGACCACCCCAACATGCATCTCCTATAGTCTCGGTGATGAAGTGCCGAGACACAGTGCTAGAAGCATAGGTATGTATGATTTTATGTCGATCGTTAATTGCCTATAATGTTGGCAAAATTATGCTCAGACTGAGTAACAGAGCAATACTGCTAACTAGTAGGAAATTTCCACTCTCTACGCAGTTAAGGCCTGGGTCTAAGAAAAAGTATGACTTTTGCATCAATGTTTCAAGGTTCATATCTCTGGACTGCTAAGTCGCATGACTAAGTATGCAATACGTGAAATCACGTACGTATGGTGTGTATTAATGAGAAATCGCTGTTCAATACTTGACCCAGGTCTTAAGTACATGGAGCTGCCCAACAAGTTTACCATTGAGCTACATTTTGAGCTCAAGAACAGCCTTCTTGGATGAACAAAAAAGTTAATACAGTATGCACAAACTTGACATTCAGTACGCGGGCGCGGTCTACGCATATCATTACCTCCCATACGTACTGTACAAACCATGCAATTCCGATAAATATATGGACTTCCGGCAGTTGTAGCGTACACTGTTTACGGTCGCACACGGAGCACGGTCACTGTCTTCCACGACAACCCACACAACTCCCCTGCTTAGCAGTATAATAATGTATGCTGTATATTTGTCCTGTGTCACTCGACTTTAGGTAAGGCCACTCAATCAATTAGTTGTTTCTCATCCCCCCATTATTTCCGCCCGCATGTAATTCCATTTGTACCAGCACAATACAAAACTATACCGCTTCAATTTTCGGGCGAGTTGAACTTGTAATTTTGACGACTATTTCCTACAAAACTTGTGATTTGGACGACCATTACTCGCCAAAAAGGCCGCCCGCCCGAATCAATTTTAGGGATGAGAAACAAGTAATTTATTTGGAGTGGCCTAATCGTGCCAACACCTTTACAGTCAAAGTTGAAACTTTGTTACATCAAACACTCACCTGGAAACGTCGCTCACTGAGTTCCTCCTTTTTCGATCACGATCAATAGTCCCCGATCATCAAGTTCACTCGCGAGCAGCGGACAAGAATGCACACATGAACACCAGTCTCCTATAGACTACAAAATATCTTTCACAAGCGTTCCAACATATGGTCCGGGCATAGCGTGTGCCAGATATCGAGGCACGATCGCGAGTGGAATCTAGCTAGGTACGCTGGACTACTGGCCACATGGAATCGAAGAACACATTGCCCAAAACAATAGGCAATACCAAGGAATTCCATAAAGCTACCTATCAGTCTGTACGCCACCCCCCTCCCCCCTTTCCCCTCTGGTTCCCCTTGCTAGAGCGAACGACGTACGTTCGTATGAAAGTGAAGTAATTTGCCTGTAGCTAGTTGGGCGCTCGTAGCCCACAAGCTATGTTACGTTTTCCCATGCCACTTACATTACATCCCTTAACGCCATAGCGATGGATATTGCTCGGGGCCCTGTCAGAGGAGTCAATCATAGTAGAAATCACACGGTTGCGATAGCTTCGAAGAGAACGAATGACCTTGGGCGCTTGTACACCAATCAAAGCAGGGGCCATGTACACGATGCATGTAGCTAATTATATGCTAATTATTCAGCACATGATGTGAAATCTTAATTAGTTAACTATAAACAGTCTTTTGTGAGAGCTATTGTTTCTTTTGAGCCCATGGAGAGTGCAATTAAAAGTAACCCTGTGCACATCTGTGTAGACTTATGTCATATCTAGTCAACCTTGTATTCCTCCCTCACTCTTTGATTTCTCTCCTTAGTTCCCTGTATAGCTACACATCTTATATTCACACCTATCTCTCTCCCTGTTATAGAAACATAATAATATATGTGCATGGGCGCAATGAGAACTTTTCAAGAGCAGCTATCCACATCTACATCTTCACATATACACAGACACACACACACACACACACACACACACACACACACACACACACACACACACACACACATGATTACTGTCTGCATAGGTGCAGAGAATATCATATGCATGGGACATAACTACAGGCACTTCAATTTGCTTGTAAATGCCTGATTCAGTAGTCTTATTATCGATACATTAATTGCGCATGAATATTTATAAGCCCCTTCAGCAGAACGCGCAACCACATAAAACATTGCGTGTGTGGACGCGCGTGATACATTGCAACCCGGTTCCAGTGCACTAGTCAGAGCTCCAGATCTGATATCTGATACGTGTGAGCAGATCGGATTGGGAACGGAGTGGCAGTCTCGTTCCCAGGCCTACGATTCCGTGTCAATGAGCGCTTGAAAGAGATCCTGGAGCAGTCCAGCTGAAGGCTAAGAACACTGAAACTGGTGAGCTCGCCAAAGTGGTGCTTGTCATGGCCCCGAGGACTCCATACCGAATATTAATTTGTGCACATCTTGTTTGTACGCTATAGCTTATGTCGAGATGTATCCCCCATAACCCAATAGTAACTCCCGATCGTGGATTTATGATGTATTTAATACTAAGCCATATAATTATTCAAAATGCTAGGGATATAGTAGTAGCATTAAAAGAGTAGCATTCGTGCTGCTAGTACACACATCCTAGCAAGTCCACCTCAGTTTGTATGCTATCATTGGTTTGTTAGGGAATATGGCATTAAGTAGTGTGTCATGTTCGATATCCGGCCAATATGTGTATAGGATTTCCCTAATGTCCTTGCATATGGGTAATCTGGCGTAGCCGACCCTCGCAGGAAGAGGAGGGTCTGGTCAAATGCCTATACCAGGCTTGTGTCAGACATACGGAATCTGGTTGTCCCCGCAAGTATGCAATTAATGGAGTGTTGCGTAAACTGACAACCGCTGGCCAGCCGGCCTAGCTCGCGCGTAGTCTAAAGTATCTATGATGTGATTGCATATCGATGGCTGCTATAGCACTACGGTATTGCTGGTAGAGACTGCTAGGTCGGCAGCCACTAATCTCGGATGTAGCTCATTCAAGCCTGAGCAGCAGTTGGCTATTTTATCCTTTATGGAGGGTGACTAGTCGTTGACCAGGTTGAACTGACTGTCCCCACAATTGGCGACACAACGCTCTTCATTGGTCACGGTCATCTGGCAGTCCGCAATTATTTAGCAGCAAATAGGCCTCTACAACACTACCTTACCTTACATTGCATCTCTCAGCTTAATGCACAGCCTCGGCGACTTTCTCTGCACGTACGTGGCTACGTGTGGTGGCCAGTGTGGTTGACACATCAACCACACCCACTTGAGTGTGTACCACGCACGTAGTGGCTAATTACATTCCTCTGTCACAAGCCCGGTATAGGCATTTGACCAGACCCTCCTCTTTCTGCGAGGGTTGGCTACGCCAGACTAGCATATGGGACTGAATTTGACCGGGAGGACTACTGGGGGTGTGGTGGCTGCTTTGTTGTTGTTCTTGGTGAGTTGAGTGCAGTTGTGGAAAGGATATTGTCGAATGATACTTGTAATTTCCTCCGCTTTGTAGCCTCTTTCAATGAGTTTGTCTTTTAGTTTATTTGTAATAAGTTTGAGCGTATCCCCTTGTGTGTTTGTGAGGAGGTATCTTAGTGTTTCTCCTTTTAGGATGGCTGTTTTCACACTTTTGGGATGGTGTGAGGTTTTGTGGATGTACAATTGTTTGTTGGTCGGTCTTATATGTGTTTTTACATCCAGGAGGCCTCTGTCTTTGAAGTTTGGGCTTTTGTAGACCATAACATCCAAAAATCTAAGTTCATTTCAGTCTTATTTGTGTGTGAATTTGATCGTGGGGTGGACTTTGTTGATGTTTGTGATGAATGTGTTTAGTTGTTTGTCTGTGCCTGTCCATATTAGGAATATGTCATCAATGTATCTTTTCCATGGTAGTATGTATGGATGTCCTAGCCATGCTAGGATAGGTTCCAATGACCCCATGAATAGCTTAGCATATGCTGGGGCCATTTTGGTGCCCATGGCCGTTCCTTGTAGTTGGAGGAAGAAGTCTCTGTTGAATTCAAAGACGTTATTCTTGAGGACAATGTTTAGCATTTCCTCCAGAACTCGATTGGTGGCCGTAGAGGGTGTGGATTTTGGTCCCATTTGAGGGCATTGATGCTGGATGTGATACCATCTTTGTGTAGTATGTTCATATATTATAGTGAGGATACATCAATACCGACTAGAGTACTGTTTAGTGGAATTTGAGTGGTTGTGATTAGGTCGACAAATTCCTTGGTGTGTTTTAGAAATGATGGAAGTTGTTTGACTAGTAGTTGAAGCCAGTAGTCTACGAAACTTGAGATGTTCTCAGTTACGCTATTGAGACTGGAAACATTAGGTCTTATGCCCATTGGGTTTTTGAGTATCTTTTTTAGGAAGTAGAGTTGTGAGGTTCTGAATTGTACGGAGGGTGTACAGAAGTCGACAAATTCCATTGGCATCCATTTTTGGAATCAAAGTTCAACTAGGAATTTCATAATATAAGTTCTTATGAAGGCAGTGGTGTCTGCTTTGAGTTGTTTGTATACTTTTGGTTCGTCTGGATTTTTGAGGCCTTCCTCAATGTAGTTGCATTTGTTTAACACTACAATGGTTGATCCTCTGTCGGCTTTGTTGATGACTATATCTTTGTTTTTTTTTAATGATTTGATTGCTGCTCTTTCAGCTTTGGTGATATTGTCACCTTTAATTTGTTTGTTGTTTGTACCTAGGGAGATAATTTCTTGGTCTAGTTTGTTTAGAAATAGATTGAGGAACGTGTTTTTGCTTTCAGCCCTAGTAAGGGAATTATTTTTCACTTTGAATGTTTGATTTTTTCCCATGGATCAAAGGTTGAGTTAGGTGGGTCTGGTTGGGTACCGGTACTGTTTGACAGTGTTGTTGTGTTGTGATTGAAGTAGGGTTTTTTATTTAGTAGCTAGTTCGTATTGTACGAGAATTTTTTACGGAGCTTCGAGAGGCCTGTAGCTATATCATTGTGGTCTATAGACTTGGGCTCGGGAATAAATGAGAGACCTTTTGGTAGTATACTACGTTCAGCACTAGACAGAGAATATGTTGATAGGCTTACAATGTTGTTACAGCTAGGAGTATGTTTGATTCTTACTTTCTGTCTCTATATGGCATTAAGTCTGTCTTTTCAGTATCTGTCTGTTTAGTAGGTGCGGCCTCTTCCTCTGCTTCCCTTTTCGTTTCCTCTTCCTCCTCTGTATCCTCCTCTGCCCTCATCCTCTTTGCTATGGAGGGTTCTATGGGGGCAGGGACCTTTTGTTGTCTAGCTGCCGGGGGGGGGTGGGGGGAGTGTGAGTTAATATTATGCATGTTAGATTGATTTAGTTCTGAGCCTACCTCATTCACTGCTTCAATGAGCTGTGTGATGGCTGCATTTCTGTCTACCGTGTTGTTCAAAACCATTGTGGTTATACGGGGCCTTTTGATTGGTTCTAGTGTCAGGTCCGTTTCTGTGTCCCTGGCTCTCTTCCGTTGGAATGTTTGCTTGAATTCCTCGGCTTTCGCCTCCTATTTTTTGTTAATCTCTGTTAGCCTTTTCTCACAGTTTTTGAGGATTGTGTTTTCGGCCGGTGATGCACTCGACTTGGTGATGTCCGTCAAACTGGCCTGTAGTTCTGCTATGCAGCCATTGGTTTGTTCCATAATGTTTGCGTAATGCAACTTCAAGAGCCTGCATATTTGTACATCATATTTTGTGAGTTCTTCGCGTACTGCTGTGGACAGTTCCTTAGTCTGTCGTATGCTGTGAGACGGATGGTTGGGGTGAGGCGTTTGTTGGCTTTAACAGCTTCCTTGCACATTTTCAGGTGGTGATTGACCTTGTCATAGGTCAACGAGCACCATATTTGCGCTTTCTGAGTTGATCACTGTTCTTGGAGAGAAGTGCAAATTCCAGTGTCTCCTGCCGCCCATACTACCGCAGCTCATTATACTACCTCTTAGCACACATGCAGATCACTGAGGTACAGGTACATGTATGTAGTATTGTATTGCTGAATAAGCATTATTAAGATCAGTGTATCATTGCTATGATTGTAGGTTCAGGACTGGACTGAGGATATCAATCAGTTTGTGGAAGAAGATGAATGCACACTCTCCTACTCAGGTAAGCAGGCTAGCAAGAGAAAATCATCAGTCACAATAGCTAGCCACATGTAGTTCAATTCTGTGTACAGTTGTATGTGTGCATGCACATGTATGTACACTACTGCTCTCTGTTGGACAATCTTAACTGTCTCCACACACACACACACACACACACACATGCATACATGCACAACACAGTTCATCTGTCAGCTTTGGATTTGCTGTCCTCTCTTTGCATGGAGCCTTGTCTCAGCTCACACTGCCATCATCCCTGCGATGGAGAAGCACCTTCAAGAGACAACAAGATCCAACTCACCTCACTGGTGGAAGGTCAGACAGTCTCCTAAATAATCTTGTCCCATGGCTGGCCCATGCCCAGCTTTTCAATGCTAGGGGACAAGGCTACCTCATAAAAGAGAAAGCTAGCATGTTTGTGCAGGTATTTTTGTCTCACCTGGTTGACCTGACCTCTCAGCTTGTGCTGTAGAGATTGTGTAGTGATAGTCCATGTAGCCACACCAGTGGTGTAACTTCTACAATGTGGTTTATCTTGAGGTGTGTGGGGACATTGTTCCACTGGCTAACATTGCCTGTGTGTACAAAAGCTAGATATTGCAATACTATAGACCAACCATCATCAGCAGTGAGGTCTGGTAGCAACATTGTGTCAGTGAATGTCTGACAGTCTAACTGAGCTCTCCCAAACTTTGCATCCTCTACAACACTGTTCAGAACCAACATGGTATTAAATGTTAATTTTGTTGTACACTCTCTCTTATCATAGATTATTGGAGTTGTTAGCTAGTGCCTTTCAGCCTTCAAGAGCTCCAGTGCTGGGAATACTAGCGGCTAAGGTCACTTTCTTGTGAGTTCAAACAAAATTAAGTTTTAATACCGTACATGTATGTGCACATGGCATACACAAACACACAAACTCATGGACTCATTCACAGACACACAATGTCACACATACACCATGTAGATAGATATCTTAGCAAGGCATGCTCCTAACACTTTATGTGCAGATTTTGTGATGAGCTAAAGTCTACTGGGCATGCTCAGTTGGTCATTGCACACCACATCCAGCAATTAGCAGTGATGTTAGGGGAATTCCCTGAAGATGTGGTAGCTGAAGCACTGCAGCTAGTCATACAGATATATCAATAATTAGAGGGGCATGATAATTATGCCCTTTTCTGAACTTATTATATATACATGTAGTACAGCTACATGTACATAGTTGTGTGACCCTCTCTCTCTCTTTCCTCTTCTTCAGGTTGATCCAGCAGTGACGACTAGTTATGCTAGTCAAATCATCCCAGCGACAATGAGCCTATTCCTAAAATACTCTCATGGAAAAAATTAATATCTCGATTTTGCCTCGTAGCACACACACACACACATACATGTACATGTTCGTACACATATGCACACGTAAAATCAACTACCTCTCGGACTAGTAGCGGTGAATCAGTGTTACTATTCATAAATCATGACATCATTGCCTGTGCTTCTATATTTGGATATGCTAGTTCCTATCGTCCGTGGTTGCCAGAGGGCAGGACATGAGGAGCTGAGAACATCCATCGTCAATCAAGTCTTCCCGACTTGTTCAAAGAGTACTCAGCTCTGATGACTCTGTGATTTTACAGGTACATGTACATGTGTACATATATGTACATATCCATAAGATAGGGCTACAATAGATTTGGTGGTATTATTAGCTTTGTGAATTCTGTGTTGATTGCTAACTTTCCATTTCAGAATGGAAGAGAGTGTATTAGAGCATTCGTAGCCACAGCACTGGAGCAGCTAAAAGGATGGTAAAGTCATGTGACCTCTGTGGTTGTCATGTGATCATCATGTGACTCCCTACTCTGCAGGAGGGACAGCTCAGGTCGTGATGGATTTCAGTACGTCATACAAGTTGCTCTCCATCTTCTCAACTCCTCAAGACCAGAATACTCTCTCTGCATCTTTCATACAAATGTAGAAAATTCATAATCATTTTTGTTAAAGTCATAAGTTAACAGTAGTTTTGTACATATGTATGTACTTGCAGACTTACCTATATTATATGGGAGCTATTGATCTATTTCGGGCCTGTCTTGGCTAAGATAGATTTTTCTTGTACCTGTTACAAAAGTAAAGATGTCACGTGTTTACCACATGTATGTGCAATGATGTTATTTGATTTTTTGTAGGCTGATAATAGCTACTGGTGATGAGAGACTCACTAAGATGACTATCAAGGATGAGCTTAACTATGCCAAATCTAAACTGCAAGACGGTATGGGATTATATGTGTATAGAGTGTGTGTGTGTGTGAGTGTGAGTGTGAGTGAGTGAGAGAGAGAGGGAGAGATGCTTCTTTGAACAGCTCAGCTGAAAGTTGGAAACACTCTATTTTTGAAGACTACAGCAGATTTGGCTACCTATTAATAAATTTCTCCCCCATTGCACTGTGTATAGGTATTCAGACTTGTTCCCAGCAAGCTGCTGTGATGTCATGTGATGAGGCTGCTAGGTGTATGGAGCTGGTAGCTACTGCCTGTCAAGATCCTCAAACTAGTGATCGGTAACATTCTGCTATAATAATATGAATTGCCAAACTAAAGCTCATACTGTCTGTTGTAGAGAGAGATTTGGATGGCTCTGCTGGACTTGAAGCAACGCTGGAGTCACTACTAGCTCCCGGGCGGAGCTTCAGTCGAGTGGGAGGTGGACAATTATCCTAATCTGGCCAGTGAACCTCTGCTGCAACTAGACATGCATGTAAGAGAAGACGAGAAGTGTTTCTACTGCTATGCACATCATTTTATACAAGACTAGTTAAAATTTGCTGAATGCAAGGGTTGACTACTTATGGGGATACTCCTCTAATTAAGGTCTACACACAAACTGGACACCATAATCCATTGAAGTAGATAAGAGTCATGGAGTATGAGTTACTTCAGTATTTTCTCTTTGTCTGTATGTGTGTTGCTATCAGCCAGCAAGATGAGTGAGTGGAGTGGCTGTGCAGTGGTGCAGCTGGTGCCAGCGTAAACTGAGAAGAAAGAAAGGTTGGCCACCATGTTGATCCGATACTAGCGGACAAGGAGAGAGAGAATGAGGTTAATTACAGCTGTCCCTTTAATCAGTATCCAGTAACCAACATGATGATGCTCTTCATGTCTGCTCACTCAGCAAAATAAATATCATTACCGATCTGGCAGTAAAGATTCGTGAAGATCTGCTGTGTATGATTCATCCGAGAAGAAGAGGATAGCTAGCAACCCACTGAAACTCAGGAAACTTAAACAGGTACACATCAAAATAAGTTAGTGTTCACATGCAAGGACACCACTATAAGGAAGCGAAAGAGAGATGGGAGGGTGGGGGCAGAGGGAGAGAGAGAGGTTTATGTATCCGAAAAATTATTGCATCGTACTGCCATGCAGATGGCTGAAGGAGAGAGAATAGAATACTCCAAAAGAAAAAGTGCTTCATTTGCTCACCGCCACGCTGCAAAGACTCCCCTCCCCATCACAGAAGATGCGTCTCTCCCTCCTCACCCCTCACAGAAGGCACTCTCCTCCTCCCTCACCCCTCACATGAAGCCAATCTAGAGCGAGAGAAACAGCATGTGGTTCAGAGCAAAGATCAACCACTACAGAAAAGGTGATGTGTACTTAGAAACTAGTTTTACTTAGCATATACACATGGGATCCCAAACTCATGCACTAGGGGTAAAGTGATCAGTCTGTCCATCTGTTGTTGTCATTTGCAAATAAAAATCAGCATTGTATTGTTTATTAATTTGCATGAGGTATGTACAAGACATTTTTTATAATTATCAATTACATCATTATGATGTCATTTCTTCGACTGTATACAGGCTGAGGTGACCAGTGAGGAACGTGTGGCAAAACAATACAAGTCTGATTTTCTATGGTGAGTTTGTTTAATTAGAGAGTGAATTATCAATTACATCATTGTATATTCCACAGGTAGACCTCTGAGAGTGCACTTGCTGAGTTGCAGGGCTAGCTAGGGGACAGAATACATGGAAAAATTCAAAGAATATCAGCAAAACTGGTATCAAACTAATAAAAATTTAATTATAGCATCACCACCACAATACATTCAAATTGAAATGCTCTAAATAATATATACATGTGTAACAAATTGTACATGTATGATCAACTGTGTTTTTTGTAATTTTGTTGTGAGTGGTATAATATTGTTATTAATGCTGAGAGCAGTTGCTGTATGTGTGGGTGTGTTGTCTGAAGTGTGTGCATCCATCCAGAGGTGGCTGCTGGCTGCTCTAGGAGTACATATTTTACCATACCACATCTACAGAGTGGAACAATATCAATCATTTTTCAGGGGTATATTATAGTTATGGAGCTGGGACCATGCACAGCTATAGTACAGTAGTGATTCTGGATGCCCGATATTTTGGCTCAATCTCAATAGCAGAGTGGCAGTGATAGTAATCCTTATGGTTAAGGTGTGAATAGCTTCCTCTCAACGAGGCCTATATATTAGCACTGGGTGTTTCCCGTTGAACGGATGAAGCATGCACGAGCTACAATCTACATGCTGGAAATCATTTTACATACAAATTTCCATAGAGCTAAAAATTGAAATTGCATGGCGTGTTCTTAACTGATTTGCTTGATTCAAACCTCAGGAGAGACAGCAATCTCTCAGCTACCTTGTGGTTTTTGTTTCTTGTTTTTATGACAACTCATTGCTAAGTTATGGCTGGTTTTATAAGCCTCAGGTCGATCATCCGGCTATAGTACTATATTTCTCCCATATCCACTCTAGGCTTTTGTAAATTATGCTAAAATTTTGGCCTATAATGCTATTCTCAAATTTCCAGATAATGGTCCTATAATGCTCAGGAATGCCCCTATAATGCTCAAGGTATTGGCATTATTCTTGTCAAATCTTTGTACTTTGATACAAAAAAAAAAAAAAAGGAACATGTCATCAGTCATCTATTATTGTATTGGAGCATTACAGAGGTCTCTATGTAGTCTTCCATACAGCGTGCTTGTCTTTCTGTGAAGCTGTTTGTAAGTTATATAGTATGATGTCATTCACTCAGGGTCAAAGGTTATCTTAGTTGAGGTCAATGACGAGCCTGTGTTAGCCTCTGTGAGTCTCTAACTAGTTGCTTTAGTCTCCAAGTACTCTATGTCACTCAGTGACTACAAAAAACACCTGCTTGTTTTAAAATTTGTGAGCAGATGTAAAAGTTGGTCCAATAATCCTTCAAAAATAGGCCTATAATGCTAGCATTATTCTCAAATGCCAGGACATCCCTACGTATACAATGCTCAAAATTTTGCCAGCATAATAATTTACAAAAGCCTAATCCACTCCTACTATATCTCTACAACTTATTGTATGCACTGTTTAGTGGTAGTATAATACACAACCACAGGCAGTAACAAGTATGCTAGTACATGTACATGTACCTACCTGGCACATGAGGGTAAAGTTGAGATCAAAGGTCAGTCCAGTCCACCGTTTACAGACTCCCATGTGTGTGCAGAGCTGTACAATGGAGTGGCATTGTTGGGGATAATTAGTGGTTTGTGGTTGCACTGGGACTGAAGGTCACCCCCAAACTGCGTAAAGATGTGGAACTCTGCCCTATCGGTGCACACATGCATGCACGCACTCACGTACACACACACACACACACACACACACACACACACACACACACACACACACACACACACACACACACACACACACACACACTATTAGGGTATCCAACAAAGTTAGTGTATCTCTCTACTCTCAAGGATAATGAATCAGCTGTAGCTGGTACTGGTACAGTAGCTAGCAGGCAAAAAGCTCCCTTATGATGGCCCATTCACGTACTTGTCAGCATCAGCTAAGCTTCCATAACTAACTTATAGCACACTTATTAATTTTTTGCACTGAGAAGTAGAAAACATTACGGGAGAAAATTTTTATTTAAAGCCAACTACCATTTAGGTAACAGGTATACATATAATGTAAGTATAGCGCCTAATATAATGCAGAGAACCTTCGTTGGCTTGCTCTCAGCAGTGGCATCAAATACAGCAGGATCTCCGAATTCACAAAGGACGTCTCCTAGTCCTACATTTATAAGAGAGGTAAAATGCTAGATAACGTTCGTACGTTATTGCCCAAATTAATGTCTAATCACAGCTGCTTTAGTGTGGACACTATACATAATACATACAGTAATAGAGGAGCATGGTGCATGGTTACTTAGCCACAACTTACAGTTTTGAGTGCCAACCGTTTACATTAATACTGACCACACTGTAAAAATTATTATTTAAGTGGACTCCACTGTCTTGTCAGCCGTGCATATACGCTAGTACAGAGAGGTACCTATTGCATTGTACAAATTTTGTAGTTACAGCTCCAGGTGCAGCATAAAGTTAATTTTGAAAACGTCTGCACATACAGAGTGGCTATGCATAGATTACACATATGGACATTATGTTCGTACAATCTGCGTGTGCACAGAATAATACTGTTTCGAAATAATTATAATCAGTCGGTATTATTCCGATACAATAGTTTTTTTAATTATAGTGTAAAATGTATTATAGGGCACCATAATAATGAATTAGAGCTGATGCATTTTCAGAGTCAACTCAGATAAAGATGATGATCAACTTGACAGTCGATGCTTATTTTACAAGCTCGATAACAGGCTAGCAATGCAAGCCTACTAGAGCTGTGCTAGCTAGGGACACTGTAAAATTGATATTAACATTATTGTGTCATAGTGATCATTGTTAGTTATTTCTATGTATGCAAACAAATACATGACATTAATTGGCTAATTAATGTTCTTAATGAGCAGTCAAGAAACACGGCGCTTTTTGGTCGTGACTTTCAAATTTGTGAATTTTGTAATGTTAGCAACAACAGTTGTGCCACATAGCCATGCAAACTTATAATTATGACATTGTAGTCATCTTAGAAATGATATTATTTATGCCTGGGACGTTTGTTCAAACTGTGTACTGTACTAGTTGTAATACTGGCCGGCTGGTTACTGGAGTAAGCTACCTCTTCTGACACTGGTCAACAGCTCTTCTGCCTCGAAGATTTTTGCCAGCGTCTGCTCCCACAGTGAATCAGAGGTGGCATATTTCATGTGGGCGAAGGGTGTACTCTATTATGTGTGCATACAATGAAACCTCAAACAAGAAGTTATTATTCGTGCTAGCTGTACACACTGCGATACAATATAAAGCTATGGTTACTCTTAACAAGCACTGCATAACTATAATAACCAAAGCACTGACTCACCTGGCCTGCCATGCTGCTTTCGCTGAAGGTCGACTCGAACTCGTCGAATAGTGAATGGTGCATCATCATACAGTTACTTTCTTGAAGCTAAAAAATTGCGGGATCCCTGAGTTAGAGATCTCTAGCTCAAATGTTATGGTTTTGATCGCTGATCAGTCATATCACCTTTACTTGCGGATCCTGAGGGATCACCCTTGAAAACTACCATCAAAGTTTAAGTACTATGTAAAGTATATGGGGATGAAAGTGATGACACAGCATTTTTGCCTGAGCACGTGATCATTTCATACCTCCTTGACCTCTGTGGTGTATAGTTTAGTGTTGTAAATACAGCCACTTGCATGGCAAACAACGATGTACAGCCACTCCACCAGAACGCTATAGCATGTATGTGGTTAACACGCTTGTCGTGATCTATGTGACATGTACTCTCAGCTTCATGGTACAAACCTTTTTTTTTGGTCTCTTTTAGTCTCATCTATCACTCCATCTTTGCTCTTTGAGCCATTTTCATTTTTCTTGACAGAAAGCTACAATAATAATTTTGGTAATCAAAATTGTCAATGATATAATTATTACAGTTAAAGTTCATCTAGCATGGATGGGGCCTCAGCATTCCTTAATGTATCCGTGTTGATACCAGCCAAACTGATAAATGTTGTGTACAGCATGATTGTACACATACAACGTAACCACAATGCAAACAGGCACACAAAGAGTAATTAATTGGGATGCACGAGATGCATAGTTGAGTGCACCCCAATTAATGTCATGTAACTGATTTGTTTCCCCATGACTCCTTTGATGATGAAGTTATCATCAGGCGACCCTATGATCACCTACACTCATCCCATAGCCGGTAATTTGCCTATAAAAACTTTGGTTGCTAGGCAATTGCAAACACTATGCTTTGTTGCCTACCACAGAACAAACACATCATTGCCTTCTATTCCTATAGCCTCGTACATCCCCAGGCCCATTACTAGTGTTTTCAAATTTCAGCATGAAACATTGAAAAACTGGGAATGGGCCTGGGGATGAGGTTATACCACTCCTGTGATACATACATGTACACCCCTAAACATTAAATAAAATCATGACAGTAAAAACACAAAACTGAATATGTACAATGTAAGCATGGTTTCATACAAGGGGGGAGGAAGAAGGGAGTACCCCCCCTCCAAGCTATATATTTCCCCCTCCAAGGGATGAGGCTACATGACATGGTAATTATCATGAAATTAAGCATTAAAAATCATGACTTAAAAGATCAAGAAAGAATTATAATTTTATTCAGGGATTGTTTGATCTATAAATGTCTAACAGTGTTTCATTTGGAGGGGGTGCCCTGGGATATCCCCCCCCCCCCCCCCCCCCCCAAGACCAGGTTTCCTCCCCCCAAAATTCTTGAAACTAATACATGTAGATGTAATAAAATCTCAAATACATGTATAGTGTAATCACAAACTGCAAAGCTTCCGTATCAATGTCATTTTTGGTAAAAATGGATCTAAAATGCTGTCTGAGAGGTCTTAAGTTTCAAAAATCTTTCTGGGAGGGATGCTCCCAGACCCCCTAGAGATGGTGGTGTTTTATCATAAGATTGACTTGTACTTATCTCCCTAATGAAAATCCAGTAAGAAACCCTGTAATGTACCTGTAATTGTATTCAGTGAGTCCATTAAATCTTCGCTGAAAGGGCTGGCTCCCTTGGCTGGTCTGAGAGAGGTAGATCACATACTGTGATGTGGCAGTTGGCACCAGAGCTAGTAGGTTCAAGGTCCCTGTCCAAGGTGCTATTGTTACTGCAGACAAAACAATAGAAGTAATAGACAATAATGCCATACCGTAATCATGGTTGCAACAAAAGTACTGTAATCTGATTGGTCAGGAATTGAAGGGGTATCTACAGTACCGTAATTCTCATACAAACTAGTAAAAATCTCATAAATTTATTGCTTGGAGCATGACGCCAAGCTTGGTTGTATCCCAGTATATCCAAGCATCTGTGGTTGAGTACACACAAGTCAACCACAGTACAAGCATTCAGACAATGCAATAATTGGAAGGCGGAGTCTACCTTGGAACATGCTGAGTAAGCAAGCTCGCTCATGAAGTGAAGCTACATGTAACAGACCATGCAAACACTCATGCATACACACACAGAGGCTCCAGAGTGTACAAGACCATGCAAATACACACACACACAAGTGAAGCTAACAAACCATGCAAATACTCATGCATACACACACACACACACACACACACACACACAGAAACTCCCAAGGTGAGGGTGTACAAGACCATGCAAATACACACACACACATACACAACCCCAGAACATTTACATGTACATTTGTAAACAGAGCACTATAATCAGGCACTAAAACAGCATTATCAATTGTATACATTTTCCACTGTACATCACAACATTCATCTCTTTATCATGCCTACAGCTGGTTAGCTTGAGTGCTTACTTGTTGATCTTCCATTGTTGGTAGACATGGAGGTAGGAAAAAGAGACAGAAGCCTGAGAAGCGAGCATTGTTAGTTGGGTAAGGGGTTGTCACCCTTCTCATGGAGTACATCAGTGTTTAGTGATCTTTTGTGAGCCTCGTCCATAATGTCCAAGTCCGGCTCCCTGAAGCACACCTCAGCAGCTATAATAATTATTATATGGAAATTCTGTGTAGGAGAGACAGAGATAGACCACACCCACTCCACAAGAGCAGTCATGTGACTTGTTAGACCATTTCCCTCTTCTTATAGCTTCGTCCCCAGGCCCTTCCCAGCTTTCAGTGTTGCATGCTGAAAAGCGGGAAGGCCTGGTATCAGAAGTCACATGACTTTGCATCATGATGACACAAAGACCAGCAGTCAAAGGCCCCTTCGATTCTTCAAAAAGCAGGCCACATGCTGTCTTTACAAGTTTATTTTCTTACTCTCTATAGTCTATAAGAATTGTACTACACTCGGTAGCTAGCATTTGAACCATACATCTCGATCGTTGGAAACGAGAGCCATCAAAATTTTCGTGACCTTTGGTGCACCCTGCTTACTGGTAGGTCTCTCTACGTGTTCGTCATGCACGTGACTTCTGATACCAGGCCCTCCCGCTTTTCAGCATGCAAAATTGAAAGGCTGGGAAGGGTCTGGGGACAAGGTTATCTTCTTACACAAATACACTTAATGTGAAACTAGTAGCAGGCGCTATAGCTAGTAAGAGTACATGTATATACCATATAGCCGAAAATTTTCATTGCACAAAAGTTTTGCCAAGCCCAGCTACCTTTGTATTATAGAAATATTCTGTGGAATAAACTTGCACCAGGAGCGTATGAGCCGCCCGAAGGGCGGTGAAGGAGCGTCCGACTTCTATGCATGACCTTATATGGAATGGCCAGCTGCAGGGCATTTCCATTGACCACACTCAGTTGCGATAGAATCAACACTACCACCCTCACTACAACCACACTACAAGCAGACACAGACTAAGTTTATTAGCTGGTCCAGTGTGGCTTGTACTAAGTAATCTGCTATGCACTGCACCAGCTGCACATTCCAAATAAGGGAAAGCAGCCTCAAGTACTTCGCCTAAAACATGCTATGGGCCATCCTACAGCTAATGAACTTCGCCTAACACATCAGATACGCAGACGGACGCCTCATACGCTCCTGCTTGCACCAATGCAGTAAAGCTCCCTGTGTAATCATTAACACAGGACAAAAAATTTAAGGATAAAAAAATTTCACCCACAAGAGCAGGTGGTGAAATTGGTGAAAATTTCCAGCTAACGGAATCTACACGTTGTGTTTGAGTGATTATACAGTCTGTAGGTACATTTACCACATTGGTCATATTATGATGTGAGTGGGTGTGGATGGCTTCCTGGTTGAGTGTCTGCTGACAGACTGTAGTTCACAGAGTTGGTCTAGAGAGAGCTGGACAGAGTTCTAGCAAGCTGCAGAGTTGTCCAACATGCCACAGAGCAACCAAACTGTCAGCTCAACAGCAGCCTCGAGGCATCAACATGACTGCATGGGGTGAATAATACAATTACGTATAAACTGGGTTTATGTACTGAATGTATAGTATAAGCATGGTTATCAACTCAAAAAGGTGACTAAACAGTAGCCTCCACAGGATGAAAATTTGGATTTCGTACATGTAGGAAATCTGTAGGATAGGGCAACATTTTCTACACATTTCATTTGTTTGCATAAAAGTATCACCCTATCCTCTGCCAGGTACATGTATGTGTTGGAAATGTGAGGAAATGTCATGTTTTGGTACACAGGACATGTAGGAAAGTTTAGTTTTGGTCCAGTGCTCGTCCCCAAGCTCCCCTATCTTTTCAATGCACACAAGAAAAAAGGGGGAGCCTGGGATCTAATGTCACGTGTGTGACATTAGGCCCATATACTAGGGTAGGAAGGGTGGCAGATCATGAAAATCGTACGATTTTCAAGTGCTCTGGTTCAATGCAGGTAAAAAAGACGGCTATACTGATTATCAGCGAGGGTAGTACGATCCTTGGAGGCCCCACAGAGCTACATTTGATCTTCCAAAGGTGCCAAGCAGGTTTGCAATCAACACTTTGTGGTGAGGCTAGTGCAACACCATTTTGCCAATGTTTG
Source organism: Stappiaceae bacterium (assembly GCA_964291365.2). Lineage (GTDB taxonomy): Bacteria > Pseudomonadota > Alphaproteobacteria > Rhizobiales > Stappiaceae > JBDWFY01. The sequence goes on along the minus strand of OZ220047.1, from coordinate 43,592 downwards.
TCATGTGACTTAGATACCAGGCACTCTCTTGTTTTTAGTGAAACATCTGAGGGGTCTGGGGATGAGGCTAACTAAACAGTACCATAAACAAGAGCGCATAAGAATAAAAAACAAGAGGAAGAGCGTGTAACTTGAACTGGCCAGAATTTTTGAACCGTACTAAAAATAGAACATCCAGTCAAGAATAGACTGAAAATACGTGAATCAAGGCGTAAAATCTATCCGTAGCATGCTCAAAACTCATTGCTTGATGCTTGGACATTCAATATACATGTCATCATCACACTGTGGTTTTGCACATGACCAGATGTTCAATTTTTAGTATCGTTCAAAAATTCTGCCCTGTACACTAATGTCTATGGGAGTTACATGCTCTTCCTCTCCCTGCATTAGTTCTTATGTGCTCTTGTATAAATTACGCACTTATCAATGTATTGCCTCACCTTCCCCCCCCCCCCCCCCCCCAAACAGGCAGAAAGCGGGGATTTGATGTAATAAACATACCCCAGATCAGGGGGATTGTAATAGGGTGTAAATGTACAGTCCTAATAGGAGCATTAGAATTCACTCCAGGGGAGAGGTTATTGATTCATACTGGACAAATTCCTACCCTTTGCTGGTAGGGCAGTACCTGGGGCAATACAGTGATAGGTGCATTATGATCAAACAAGGCGGGTGGCTTGTTGTTGAAGATTTTTTCCTATTACTTCTACCTTCATTTATGTCTTGATTATGAGCTTGTTTGCTTACTAGCTATTGTACATGTATATGCATTGTTTCTACTCAGTAGCTTTTTATCTTCCTGCTTAATTTCACTGGTCAACCTTTGTACAGTAGATTCATGCACCTTTGCAATAGAAAAACTGCTAGGACAAGAACCTTAATTTAATAAGCAACAAGCAGCTGTGCAGGAACAGTCTACACAGCAGAAACAAAGGTGGTTTTTAGGGCAGCCCGTCTGTTGCAAAGGTGCCTGAATTTGCTGCTATGTGGTTCATTTGTGGTTGTAACTTTGCCCTAATATCACTGCATAAACTTTACCCCAAACCTGCATCCCCACTTGTTAAAACAATCCAGCAAGCGTAAAATTAATACACACTCACTCATATCCTAGTGTCTTTTTCTCTTTGAAGGCATTGAAGACCCACTGAGAGTTACTGGAAGGTTCAAGTACTTGGAGAACGCGGCGCGACTTTTTGGACCCCAGCCTTGGCGTAGAGCTCGTTAAATCGGCAAGATATCTCTCCCATTTGCACGGAGGACAGCTGGCACACCACCTTCTCATAGGTACGCTTGAAAGACGACTCGCTCCGACCCATCTTTACTGCGATCGTTTGGTAAAGGTCGTTTGAATAGGACATTAATCGGGGCATAATATGCATAGGTTCAGGTTAGGCACAGGTCGAATGCCGCAAGGGTCAAAGGTCAACAGGACAAGACAGCCACTTCATAATTATGGCGCGGCGCCAGCTAGCTACATGCGGCCGGCCGAAGGTGCTCGATGAAGGTTAAAGGTCACCACTAGCCAATTACGTTTTTATGACACGAGAAGCAGCTTGCTTCTTGGATCTCTTTAGGCTTTAGCTAGCTATCATCTTGCTGCTATATACCAGTATATAGCTACCTCTTTGGTAATCAGACACCATTCTGGCAGGCAGCAATCCCAGTGGCCTAACAGGCAAACAGATCTAGACTGCAGACCAGGTGGCCTGACTGGCTCAATAAGGTTCCCTTCAGACAGGATTGCATGTATAACAGTTTCGTGATTAGCTAGCTTAAGAAAGTTAAGAAGCTTAAAAAAGTTCAAGATGCACAACTGCGACTATACTTAGAGCAGCTAATTTTGTCGGTCAATTAACTGATGCCAATAGTATACATCAATAATTATTATTATTAGACTTCAATAATAATATGATCCCAATAATATTATGCAAGATCCATGTAAGGGGGCATCTCCAAACTAAATTTAGTACGCTTAACATCATAGTGACATTAAGGGGGTGGAGGGGTTGAGGCCATGATGTTAAGAACAAGAGTTGATATTAACTGTTTGATTTTACTGAAAAAATTTGGGCAAAACTAGCCCCAAGTGTGACATTAAGAGGAGGGGGGATGGATATCTGAGCTTAATGTCACTATGACGTTAATTCAGTTTGGAGATGCTCCTAAATGATGGTGTCCAACATTTAAGTTGGAATTTGAGTGAGATGGCATGAAAGTAAGTGTGCCAAGGGTGTGATTTACGAGTCAACAAAGGCAAGATTACGATAGAATAAAACATCAAGAATATTGATCCATTCATACTTTTGTGCTGTGTCTCGATAGAGATTTTATGCTGCCTCTACAGAGATAATTCCAACCATACATCTTTGTACAGATAGTTCCTTGTATTGAAATTCAGGTGTTGATTCGAGTCACCAAGAGACAAATCATAAGGCTAAAGCGGCATCTTTGACTCAGGCGAGTCCTTGGTCATCTTTATGGTGTGGACCATGGTAACTTTAGTATAATATATGTAGCTAATATATCTTGAACTATGGCTTCATTTGTTTGCTGCAGTGCAAGTTGTATAGCCATACAAATTATGTTTGAAACTATGATATCTTGGATCTATATGGAAGAACGACTCCATGGTCTGCAAAGCACGAACTACCTTGAACTATGTGTTTGCGAGCTACGCGAACCACGCGCACACTTCCGCAGAACAATAATAATTAATACAGCGCTTGCGCATTGCGTGCAATAGTAATTTACCCCGGGGCATGCCCCCCTTCCCGCGCAAGCGCGGGCTTTTACCGCGCTTTTTCGAACGTTCTGAGGAAGAAGACTACCACTCGTGAGAGAGCTACTGCTGAGTATAGACTGCTAACGTGTTCTTTTGAGAACGCACTTCTGCTACGTAAGCCAAACAAATAGTGCATTTAAATAGCTATGTCTCTTTTAGAGCTTGGGCCAGTAATCTATGGCCCCACTGATGACTTGATCGCTTGGTTTCGAACCAAGAGATTGCTGGCAAGATCACAGGACTGCTCCAACTGCAATGTTCCTATGAGGCAAGGAACTCGAAATGATGTCACAGATGGTCTTGTGTGGCGGTGTCCTCAGTGCAAGACAACCAAGAGCATCAAGCAGGGAAGTTTTTTTTCAAAATCTAGGCTTTCTTTACAGAAATGGCTTCTCCTAATACATTTCTGGGTGAAGGAGTATCCCGTAAAGGATGCTGCATCTGACATCGAGGTTGACAAGAATACAGCTGTTGATATTTATAGGTGGTTGAGGGAGGTGTGCTCGACTAAACTCTTGGCTACACCAATCATTCTGGGAGGCCCTGGAGTGATTGTGCAGGTGGATGAGTCTCTGTACAGGCATAAACCCAAGGTAATACATACATTACACACATTATTGTATAAGTTCTTACCTATAATATTAATTTTTTTCAGTATCATCGTGGTCGATCAACCAGCACAGAGGTATGGGTATTTGGAATGGCCGATACATCCTATTCACCAGCACTTGGGTTCGTGCAGCTGGTCGCTCAGAGGGATGCTGCAACACTTCTACCCATTATTCAGAATCATGTTGCCCCGGGTACGATTATACGTTCTGATCAGGCGTCAATGTACAATAGGGTGGGCTCCCTACCAGGAGTGGCATCCCATGGTACAGTGAATCATTCTATAGAATTTGTGAACTCCACAACTGGAGTCCACACACAAAATATTGAGTCCTATTGGAATAGGAGCAAAACTAAGATAAAAAGAATGATGGGGTGCCATGCAACTGAACTTCCCAGTTACTTGAGTTCATGTGGCGAGAGCGACATGGACGAACGCAGTGACCGGCGTTCAACAACATTATTCGAGACATCGCTGCACAGTACCCTCTTCCATAGCTGCCGATGGACATGGACACTGTGTATCAGTAGTTAGTTCAGGTCCAAATCAATCGAATTGTATTTAGTTCATACACTCTGCTCAATCGAATTGTTAACCCCAGTCATGTGATTATTACTGTTCTCTTATGCGCGTATATGTACACGCAAAAGTGTGGGCATGGTTTGCATAGCTCGCAAATGCATGCATAAGTGTGGGCGTACTTCATATAGCTCGCAAATGCACGGTTCTCGCTTTGTAGACCGTGGAGTCGTTCTTCCATATAGATCCAACACCAGAAAGCAATCAGTCAAGACCCCTTGGTTCTGCAGGGAGTGCAATGTGTGGCTATGCCACACAGGAGAGAGTAGCAGTGGTTGTTTCCTAACCTGGCACACTCAACGTCAACAATGACTAACATTTACTAGTTCTTTAGCGTATAAAACCTACTACCAATTATTGCTTTGTCTCTTATTATTATGAGATGATTCCCAAAGCTACTTTTACAATAATATATAGGCTACGCTTTGCCATAACATCAAAACTACGCTCTTACAGCTACACTCATACTATAAACGCAAACGCACACACACACACACACACTTACCACTCGAATAGCTTTTCACACTCCATAGATCGACGTCGACCATCCCTTTTGGTACTGGCAGTTACCTTGACGATCGCTCTTTTCGCTCCAGGTAAGCATTTCCTCCCAACGTCTTTCCCAAAGGCGATAATACAGTTTCAATAGCGTGGCCTCAAATATTGCTTACCGTATTCAATTAATTTCGCTGAAATAGGTCATCGCGCGTATAATCGGTTCCTCCAAGTGCATACAATGATGCCCCAACGATCACTGTCATTTTCCTACCAGCCAAGTCAGAGAGTAGCCCTGAGAGTAGGGCACCCACCAGCTATGGTAAGTTTATGATTGTGTGGCAGCTGTTGTTTGAGAATGTTGTGTGTGTTTGGTTCTGGTTGTTTGGGAGTCTTTAGATGTTATGTTTAGTGCGTGGATGTTTCGATCGTAGTGTCGTTGGGCCAGTGGTTGGTCTGGGCCTTGAGCTCGGGCCTTGAGCTACTCTGTTTATGGTGCGCTTTAAATAGGGCGCATACAGTATGTCTATGGTCCTTAGTTCTTCCTGTGTGGTTATAGGTATGTGCTGTTAACGTTGTGGAAGTTTAATGTCCGTTGTTTCATATTGTGGGAAGTTGGTATAGTTATTTGTTAACTGGTGGGGGTGTGTTTACTGTTTGATTGTCTGTGTATGTGTGCTGTCGGTATAACCAGTGGTCCCCTGGTGGTAGAAACAGGTTATTATAAGTATCAGTGTTGCCACCCTTGGGGTCACAAACAGCAATGCAACAAGAGAATATAGAGTGTGATAGTTTCCTCCGCTTTGTAGCCTCTTTCAATTACGGTTTGTCTTTTAGTTTATTTGTAATAAGTTTGAATGTATCCCCTTGCGTGTTTGTGCAGAGGTATCTTAGTGTTTCTCCTTTTGGGATGACTGTTTTAACATTTTTGGGATGGTGTGAGGTCTTATGGATGTACAATTGTTTGTTGGTCAGGTTTATGTGTGTTTTTTTACATCCAGGAGGCCTCTGTCTGGGCCTTTGTACACCGTCACAATTGTGAATTTGATCATGGGGCGGACTTCGTTGATGTTTGTGATGAATGTGTTGAGTTGTTCGTCTGTGCCTGTCCATATTAGGAATATGGCATCAATGTATCTTTTCCATAGTAGTATGGATGGATGTCCTAGCCGTGCTAGGATAGGTTCCAATGACCCCATGAATAAGTTAGCATATGCTGGGGCCATTTTGGTGCCCATGGCCGTTCCTTGTAGTTGGAGGAAGAAGTCTCCGTTGAATTCAAATGTGTTATTTGAGGATAATATTTAGCATTTCCAAGATCTAGTGCACACTCAAGCATCCTCACTCTCTCTCTCTCTCTCTCTCTCTCTAGGTGTTGGTGTTTATAATGGTTGTGAGGGGAAGCTGACACACTGCTTAACGCTGTGGCTCCATTAGTGAGTGTGTGTATTAGTATAATGGATAACAGTAGTATTCGTACTGCTAGTACACACACACTAGCAAGTCCATAAGAGGTATGCAATAACATTCATACTGCTCCTCACTCGCACACACTCTCTCCCATCTCCCTGCCTGGTGTGTGTGTCAATAAATTGTGTGTCGGTGCCTGTGTTGTTACATTATTGAAGCCCTCTCACCTCTCTCTCCCCTGCAGTGATCACCACAGACAGAAAAGCAATCAACCACGAGCAAGGTCCGTTATTCAGTGTAACTGTACTTAGCCGACACATCTGTTGTACTGTATCTACATGTATTGTGGTTTTTAATATTCCCTCTTCTTCTTGACAATTGTTTCTTTAATAATATTATCATTACGGTCAGTCACAATTAATGGGGTTAATGGCAATACATCATTTCAATGCATGGGATATTGCATGCCAGAATGCCAATCAGCACATATGCATAGTGCACACATACACCCCACCAATCTGACAGGCAGCCCCTCCCACGGCCCCATGGCACCTGCATATAGTTGCCACTGCTTCTGCTGGCCTCTACCATGCCCCTGCCTGTGTAGCCTGCAGGCACTTCACACCAAACTTAATGATTCAATGTCTGAATCTTGTCAACCTGCTATGCAGAGCTACATAGAGCTAGCTTAATCCTAATTATCTAATAATTAAAACGTGATAATGCTGTTGATCCGATTATATTTGTAATGTGATTTCCCTTCCATAAGACTACAGTGCGTTAATAGACAGATTCATAATATTAAACCGCGATGAAAGATTGTACCGTTGAGTTCACGCCTCGGGTGGCTCGAGACAAACGCTGAGATCTAGCCATGATCCACGAGAAGTTTATAGAAAAGCGCCATGGTATATATACACATAGCAAGGTGTGCCTTCGCACGCTCATATCTAGCCTGCCGGGGTCCTCCAGTCCACGAACGAGTACCAGTATCAAAGTAGGTCTCGATCTCATTCCCAGTTTGCAAGCGTACGGAGGCTTGAAGAAGCGGAATACAACTTCCTTATCGATGCATTGGTCTAAATACTGGGAATGGAAATCGATCCCATCGGACTACGCGCAAACATTCATACGCTATCCAATGTCAATATTTGCGCTTTTTGTACACCAATATGCGCGGTACGCGCACGTACGATACGCGTGCGCGTAGCCAATTGTAGAGAACAGATTACATCATATTAAATTGAATAGTAAGGAATGATTACAATAATGAAATGTTGAAATAAATAAAAATGAGCTACAAAAAGGAAATTAAGAAGGAAATAAACAATGAATATTACAATGAGCAGCCAAAAATGAGGAGGGAGTACAAAACAATCAAGTACAACAATGAAAATGAGATACAAGAAGGCAAAAATAATGATACAAAAATCAGCAAAGAAAAAGTACATTAGAGTTTACCAATGAATCGAAAGCAAATTTTAGGGACAGCCAGCATAGTATTATAGGTACAATTACTTACAAGCCTATGTGTGTGTAAATGTCTTACCTATCCACTGGACATCGTGTAGAGTGCAGATCCCTTGCTCGACATCAGATCTACAGTTGAATACATGGTGACTTAACTGAGGGCTATTACTACTACCTTACCTTCTAACTAAGCACGAAAAGCTTCCTGCATCTACCCCAGCAGGCTTGCCATGCACCATGGACTATTACTACCCCTCCCGCAGCCACTGCCTACGGCCCACAAAGCTGCGACTTCACTATTATTATCTCACCCTCTAACTGAGCATTCCCCTTACGAGAAGCTTCCTCGCACATAACTCCCACATATGCCCTTGCTAACATGTGCTGGCTTTCACACAAAACAAATTTATGAAAGCTCCACTCCCGCATCCCCTGCCTATGGCCAGCAAAGCTGTGATTTCACCCTGAACTAGTACTACCTCATCCTCTGAGCACCCCCTTACGAACTCCAATACATGTACATCAGCATCACATTCCTATATAAACAACAGAACAATAGGATTAACACATAATCTTTGGGCTGTGCTGGCTCTCCGAAAGCTCCCCTCCCGCAGCCACTACCACACCCTCTGAGCACCCCCTGACATCACACTCCTATATAAAGAACAGAATAAAAGGATTAACATAAATTTTGGGAAAGCTGTGCTGGCTCTCCGAAAGCTCCCCTCCTTCAGCCCCCTCTGAGCACCCCCTTACGAACTCCGACATCACACTCCTATATAAAGAACAGAATAAAAGGATTAACATAAATTTTGGGAAAGCTGTGCTGGCTCTCCGAAAGCTCCCCTCCTTCAGCCCCCTCTGAGCACCCCTTACGAACTCCGATACATGTACATCAGCATCACACTCCTATATAAAGAACAGAATAAAATGATTAACACATAAATTTTGGGAAAGCTGTGCTGGCTCTCCGAAAGCTCCCCTCCTTCAGCCCCCTCTGAGCACCCACTTACGAACTCCGATACATGTACATCAGCATCACACTCCTATATCAAAAACAGAACAATAGGATTAACACATAATCTTTGGGAAAGCTGTGCTGGCTCTCCGAAAGCTCCCCTCCCACAGCCACTGCCTATGGCCCACAAAGCTGCGACTTCACCACAAACTATCACCCTCTAACTGAGCACTCCCCTTACGAGAAACTTCCTCACACATAACTCCCACATATGCCCTTGCTAACATGTGTTGGCTTTCACACAAAATAAATAAACTTATGAAAGCTCCACTCCCGCACCCCCTGCCTATGGCCAGCAAAGCTGTGATTTCAGCACCCCCTTACGAACTCCGATACATGTACATCGGCATCACACTCCTACATAAACAACAGAACAAAAGGATTAACACATAATCTTTGGGAAAGCTGTGCTGGCTGTCCGAAAGCTCCCCTCCCGCAGCCACCACCTATGGCCCACAAAGCTGCGACTTCACCACAAACTATCACACTCTAATTGAGCATTCCTCTTACGAGAAGCTTCCTCGCACATAACTCCCACATATGCCCTTGCTGACATGTGCTGGCTTTCACACAAAATAAACTTATGAAAGCTCCACTCCCGCACCCCCTGCCTATGGCCAGCAAAGCTGAGATTTCAGCACCCCCTTACGAACTCCGATACATGTACATCAGCATCACACTCCTATATAAACAACAGAACAAAAGGATTAACACATAATCTTTGGGAAAGCTGTGCTGGCTCTCCGAAAGCTCCCCTCCCGCAGCCACCGCCTATGGCCCACAAAGCTGCGACTTCACCACAAACTATCACCCTCTAACTGATCACTCCCCTTACGAGAAGCTTCCTCACACATAACTTCCACATATGCCCTTGCTAACATGTGCTGGCTTTCACACAAAATAAATAAACTTATGAAAGCTCCACTCCCGCACCCCCTGCCTATGGCCAGCAAAGCTGTGATTTCAGCACCCCCTTACGAACTCCGATACATGTACATCAGCATCACACTCCTATATAAACAACAGAATAAACAACAGAATAAACGGATTAACATAATCTTTGGGAAAGCTGTGCTGGCTCTCCGAAAGCTATGGCCAGTATATGCCCTTGCTAATACACACACATAAACACACACGACAAACGTTACCATTCCAATACAGTCATCCATGTACATCAGCATCCATGTACAGACTCCTACATAAACGACAGAACAAGAGGTTTAACTATGGGAATTATGGATTCAGCATGGCTGTCCCCATCAAAATTTACAAAAATAATGAAAATATAAGGTGACATGACCGATGGGGGAAGGTGAGTAGTCAAGTTTTAGTCTGCGAGCAAAAGCAACTTTCATTCAAGGAATGTGGTGCAGCATCATCCACCCAGCATGTGCTGAGAATAACTTCAATGGACACTCGTTATGGATTGGATGGAAGGAGAGAATGTTAGAAAATTGTTCACACACATTAAGGTGTGTTCCTTCTGTACAATACAGGCCAGCCACTCTCTCTTGTCATCTTCTGTAATCAGCACACCATCCCCTCTCTGAAGCAAAAAAGAGATAACCAAATATTAAATATGTGTACGTGTGCATGATACACACTAAGAGCAAGCTATGGTTCTAGTATAGTACAACTACATGCATATTCAGGGCACATATAGAAAAACTCACAACATACACTAGTATACATATACACACACTTGTAGTTAGATCTTCTCAACACCATACCACGGGCATGAAGTAACAACACAGCTGAATGCAAAAAATGACCCCCCCCCCCACCCACCCACACACATGCTAGTTGATCTCAAACCTTCTTTTACCACACAAGCTTCTTCCCTGATAAATCCAGAGCCTGACGGTAGACAGGAAGTCATGGAAACCAAAAGTTATTCTCTAAGTATAAATATAACATCATACGTAGCAGTTGGAGAGAGAAACTGATGTCATTATTCTATCACATTAATGACTTTATTTCTAATTTGTCATCCAGAGAAGCCTCTATCCATCCGTACTTCCATCTTATACAATGCAAGTACATAAATCTGTAGAATACGGCTAAATCTGTAGACCTGGCAACACTGATAACCTTCAAGTTCTACCATACTCGTATGGATCTATAGCTACATGTACTTTAATGCTTACACAGATCAGCCTGTATCATCAACTCAAGCTCCTGAAGACCGGAAGTATCAGTAGCTCACCAACAGAACAATATAGTAGCAAGTTCACCACCTGCTACATCAATAATAATTATAACAAGGCAAAGAAATACACCTACATATGTACATGCCCAACACTGGGGCCTCGTTGCGCTTAGGTATACTATACCTCACTGCTTGTTTAACAAATAAGGGAGTATCTAACTCTACCTGAAGAAGCTCTTTTGAAGCACAAAGTAGACCTACATAATATGTTAATACCACAACTTGAAAAGATATTACTGTACCTTCGCGAAAAAGGGCCCATGGGCGGTGCACCTTACATTGGATCTAGACTGGGGGGTGGGCCGATATTCGAAGTATCACTGTCGCAGTTAGACGCAAAAGAGCGCCCAGGTAAACTACCTACGTGATCTTCATTATTTGAATAGTAGCTGCAGCTACTATTGATTTCAGCCTTGCTCAAGTACGGTTACTAATCGAGGGCAGTCCGGCTTTTATTGGGCCGATACTTCACGGTACTGTTGACAGCAACTGTAACTCAAATGGCAGGACTGCACTTCAAATAATTGAGGCACGACCGAAAAATAACCTGCCAAACAGCCGTAGAACTAGTCCTAGTTCGTCTTATGCCGCATTTCAGCACGATCATGCATGGCTAGAGATCTTAACCACACCCACTTAATAGTTAGCCGCATGCGTGTTCCGGGGCGGCTACATATGGGCGCATATTAGAGTAAACTTTAGACCTTAGCAGGAAATTGAGCCCAAAGTGGGGGGTGGGCTGATATTCTGTAGTGGGCCCTTTTTCACAAAGGTACGGTATTATAACTGGCTATACAAAAGTATGTCTGGTGACCTTTGTACTGTACTTTAAAACAGCTTTTTAGCAGTTAGATACATGTACTCTCTTCTCCTTATGTACCCTTGTTAACAGTACAAGCTTAACTACAAATACACAGGATACACAGGGGAAGCACACTGACATGCTGTGAAATGCACATTGGTGAGTTTAGTGACACTCTTGACAAAGTTTGACTAAATATTTACATCTTAGAGACTGAGCACTCACTCAAATTAACTACTCTCTGAGAGCCACTTATGCTTCAAACAAGTAACTATAGTATTACACTATAATGAATAAGGAGATGGCTACAAATTGGTATTTATTCCTGCTTGTGCATTTGCTTGAGGGGTAGGAATAGAGGCTACAAATATATCAGACCACCCCAACATGCATCTCCTATAGTCTCGGTGATGAAGTGCCGAGACACAGTGCTAGAAGCATAGGTATGTATGATTTTATGTCGATTGTTAATTGCCTATAATGTTGGCAAAATTATGCTCAAACTGAGTAACAGAGCAATACTGCTAACTAGTAGGAAATTTCCACTCTCTACGCAGTTAAGGCCTGGGTCTAAGAAAAAGTATGACTTTTGCATCAATGTTTCAAGGCTCATATCTCTGGACTGCTAAGTCGCATGACTAAGTATACTTTACTGCAATACGTGAAATCACGTACGTATGGTGTGTATTAATGAGAAATCACTGTTCAATACTTGACCCAGGTCTTAAGTACATGGAGCTGCCCAACAAGTTTACCATTGAGCTACATTTTGAGCTCAAGAACAGCCTTCTTGGATGAACAAAAAAGTTAATACAGTATGCACAAACTTGACATTCAGTACACGGGCGCGGTCTACGCATATCATTACCTCCCATACGTACTGTACAAACCATGCAATTCCGATAAATATATGGACTTCCGGTAGTTGTAGCGTACACTGTTTACGGTCGCACACGGAGCACGGTCACTGTCTTCCACGACAACCCACACAACTCCCCTGCTTAGCAGTATAATAATGTATGCTGTATATTTGTCCTGTGTCACTCGACATTAGGTAAGGCCACTCAATCACTTAGTTGTTTCTCATCCCCCCATTATTTCCGCCCGCATGTAATTCCATTTGTACCAGCACAATACAAAACTATACAGCTTCAATTTTCGGGCGAGTTGAACTTGTAATTTTGACGACTATTTCCTACAAAACTTGTGATTTGGACGACCATTACTCGCCAAAAAGGCCGCCCGCCCGAATCAATTTTAGGGATGAGAAACAAGTAATTTATTTGGAGTGGCCTAATCGTGCCAACACCTTTACAGTCAAAGTTGAAACTTTGTTACATCAAACACTCACCTGGAAACGTCGCTCACTGAGTTCCTCCTTTTTCGATCACGATCAATAGTCCCCGATCATCAAGTTCACTCGCGAGCAGCGGACAAGAATGCACACATGAACACCAGTCTCCTATAGACTACAAAATATCTTTCACAAGCGTTCCAACATATGGTCCGGGCATAGCGTGTGCCAGATATCGAGGCACGATCGCGAGTGGAATCTAGCTAGGTACGCTGGACTACTGGCCACATGGAATCGAAGAACACATTGCCCAAAACAATAGGCAATACCAAGGAATTCCATAAAGCTACCTATCAGTCTGTACGCCACCCCCCCCCCCCCCCCTCCCCCCTTTCCCCTCTGGTTCCCCTTGCTAGAGCGAACGACGTACGTTCGTACGAAAGTGAAGTAATTTGCCTGTAGCTAGTTGGGCGCTCGTAGCCCACAAGCTATGTTACGTTTTCCCATGCCACTTACATTACATCCCTTAACGCCATAGCGATGGATATTGCTCGGGGCCCTGTCAGAGGAGTCAATCATAGTAGAAATCACACGGTTGCGACAGCTTCGAAGAGAACGAATGACCTTGGGCGCTTGTACACCAATCAAAGCAGGGGCCATGTACACGATGCATGTAGCTAATTATATGCTAATTATTCAGCACATGATGTGAAATCTTAATTAATTAACTATAAACAGTCTTTTGTGAGAGCTATTGTTTCTTTTGAGCCCATGGAGAGTGCAATTAAAAGTAACCCTGTGCACATCTGTGTAGACTTATGTCATATCTAGTCAACCTTGTATTCCTCCCTCACTCTTTGATTTCTCTCCTTAGTTCCCTGTATAGCTACACATCTTATATTCACACCTATCTCTCTCCCTGTTATAGAAACATAATAATATATGTGCATGGGTGCAATGAGAACTTTTCAAGAGCAGCTATCCACATCTACATCTTCACATATACACAGACACAGACACACACACACACACACACACACACACACACACACACACACACACACACACACACACACACACACACACACACACACACACACACACACACACACATGATTACTGTCTGCATAGGTGCAGAGAATATCATATGCATGGGACATAACTACAGGCACTTCAATTTGCTTGTAAATGCCTGATTCGGTAGTCTTATTATCGATACATTAATTGCGCATGAATATTTATAAGCCCCTTCAGCAGAACGCGCAACCACATAAAACATTGCGTGTGTCTACGCGCGTGATACATTGCAACCCGGTTCCAGTGCACTAGTCAGAGCTCCAGATCTGATATCTGATACGTGTGAGCAGATCGGATTGGGAACGGAGTGGCAGTCTCGTTCCCAGGCCTACGATTCCGTGTCAATGAGCGCTTGAAAGAGATCCTGGAGCAGTCCAGCTGAAGGCTACGAACACTGAAACTGGTGAGCTCGCCAAAGTCGTGCAGGAACTCCATACCGAATATTAATTTTGTGCACATCTTGTTTGTACGCTATAGCTTATGTCGAGATGTATCCCCCATAACCCAATAGTAACTCCCGATCGTGGATTTATGATGTATTTAATACTAAGCCATATAATTATTCAAAATGCTAGGGATATAGTAGTAGCATTAAAAGAGTAGCATTCGTGCTAATAGTACACACATCCTAGCAAGTCCACCTCAGTTTGTATGCTATCATTGGTTTGTTAGGGAATATGGCATTAAGTAGTGTGTCATGTTCGATATCCGGCCAATATGTGTATAGGATTTCCCTAATGTCCTTGCATATGGGTAATCTGGCGTAGCCGACCCTCGCAGGAAGAGGAGGGTCTGGTCAAATGCCTATACCAGGCTTGTGTCAGACATACGGAATCTGGTTGTCCCCGCAAGTATGCAATTAATGGAGTGTTGCGTAAACTGACAACCGCTGGCCAGCCGGCCTAGCGCGCGCGTAGTCTAAAGTATCTATGATGTGATTGCATATCGATGGCTGCTATAGCACTACGGTATTGCTGGTAGAGACTGCTAGGTCGGCAGCCACTAATCTCGGATGTAGCTCATTCAAGCCTGAGCAGGAGTTGGCTATTTTATCCTTTATGGAGGGTGACTAGTCGTTGACCAGGTTGAACTGACTGTCCCCACAATTGGCGACACAACGCTCTTCATTGGTCACGGTCATCTGGCAGTCCGCAATTATTTAGCAGCAAATAGGCCTCTACAACACTACCTTACCTTACATTGCATCTCTCAGCTTAATGCACAGCCTCGGCGACTTTCTCTGCACGTACGTGGCTACGTGTGGTGGCCAGTGTGGTTGACACATCAACCACACCCACTTGAGTGTGTACCACGCACGTAGTGGCTAATTACATTCCTCTGTCACAAGCCCAGTATAGGCATTTGACCAGACCCTCCTCTTTCTGCGAGGGTTGGCTATGCCAGACTAGCATATGGGACTGAATTTGACCGGGAGGACTACTGGGGGTGTGGTTGCTGCTTTGTTGTTGTTCTTGATGAGTTGAGTGCAGTTGTGGAAAGGATATTGTCGAATGATACTTGTAATTTCCTCCGCTTTGTAGCCTCTTTCAATGAGTTTGTCTTTTAGTTTATTTGTAATAAGTTTGAGCATATCCCCTTGTGTGTTTGTGAGGAGGTATCTTAGTGTTTCTCCTTTTGGGATGGCTGTTTTCACACTTTTGGGATGGTGTGAGGTTTTGTGGATGTACAATTGTTTGTTGGTCGGTCTTATATGTGTTTTTACATCCAGGAGGCCTCCGTCTTTGAAGTTTGGGCTTTTGTAGACCATAACATCCAAAAATCTAAGTTCATTTCAGTCTTATTTGTGTGTGAATTTGATCGTGGGGTGGACTTTGTTGATGTTTGCGATGAATGTGTTTAGTTGTTTGTCTGTGCCTGTCCATATTAGGAATATGTCATCAATGTATCTTTTCCATAGTAGTATGTATGGATGTCCTAGCCATGCTAGGATAGGTTCCAATGACCCCATGAATAGCTTAGCATATGCTGGGGCCATTTTGGTGCCCATGGCTGTTCCTTGTAGTTGGAGGAAGAAGTCTCTGTTGAATTCAAAGACGTTATTCTTGAGGACAATGTTTAGCATTTCCTCCAGAACTCAATTGGTGGCCGTAGAGGGTGTGGATTTTGGTCCCATTTGAGGGCATTGATGCTGGATGTGATACCATCTTTGTGTAGTATGTTCATATATAGTGAGGATACATCAATACTGACTAGAGTACTGTTTAGTGGAATTTGAGTGGTTGTGATTAGGTCGACAAATTCCTTGGTGTGTTTTAGAAATGATGGAAGTTGTTTGACTAGTAGTTGAAGCCAGTAGTCTACAAAACTTGAGATGTTCTCAGTTACACTATTGAGACTGGAAACATTAGGTCTTATGCCCATTGGGTTTTTGAGTATCTTTTGTAGGAAGTAGAGTTGTGAGGTTCTGAATTGTATGGAGGGTGTACAGAAGTCGACAAATTCCATTGGCATCCATTTTTGGAATCAAAGTTCAACTAGGAATTTCATAATATAGGTTCTTATGAAGGCAGTGGTGTCTGCTTTGAGTTGTTTGTATACTTTTGGTTCGTCTGGATTTTTGAGGCCTTCCTCAGTGTAGTTGCATTTGTTTAACACTACAATGGTTGATCCTCTGTCGGCTTTGTTGATGACTATATCTTTGTTTTTTTTTAATGATTTGATTGCTGCTCTTTCGGCTTTGGTGATATTGTCACCTTTAATTTGTTTGTTGTTTGTACCTAGGGAGATAATTTCTTGGTCTAGTTTGTTTAGAAATAGATTGAGGAACGTGTTTTTGCTTTCAGCCCTAGTAAGGGAATTATTTTTCACTTTGAATGTTTGATTTTTTCCCATGGATCAAAGGTTGAGTTAGGTGGGTCTGGTTGGGTACCGGTACTGTTTGACAGTGTTGTTGTGTTGTGATTGAAGTAGGGTTTTTTAATTAGTAGCTAGTTCGTATTGTACGAGAATTTTTTACGGAGCTTCGAGAGGCCTGTAGCTATATCATTGTGGTCTATAGACTTGGGCTCGGGAATAAATGAGAGACCTTTTGATAGTATACTACGTTCAGCACTAGACAGAGAATATGTTGATAGGCTTACAATGTTGTTACAGCTAGGAGTATGTTTGATTCTTACTTTCTGTCTCTATATGGCATTAAGTTGTCTTTTCAGTTTCTGTCTGTTTAGTAGGTGCGGCCTCTTCCTCTGCTTCCCTTTTCGTTTCCTCTTCCTCCTCTGTATCCTCCTCTGCCCTCATCCTCTTTGCTATAGAGGGTTCTGTGGGGGCAGGGGCTTTTTGTTGTCTAGCTGCCGGGGGGGGGGGGGGGGGGGGGGGCGGGGGAGTGTGAGTTAATATTATGCATGATAGATTGATTTAGTTTCTGAGCCTACCTCATTCCACTGCTTCAATGAGCTGTGTGATGGCTGCATTTTCTGTCCTACCGTGTTTGTTCAAAAAACCATTGTGGTTTATACGGGGCCTTTTGATTGGTTCTAGTGTCAGGTCCGTTTTCTGTGTCCCCTGGCTCTCTTCCGTTGGAAATGTTTGCTTGAATTCCTCGGCTTTCGCCTCCCATTTTTTTGTTAATCTCTGTTAGCCCTTTTCTCACAGTTTTTGAGGATTGTGTTTTTCGGCCGGTGATGCCACTCGACTTGGTGATGTCCGTCAAAACTGGCCTGTAGTTCTGCTATGCAGCCATTGGTTTGTTTCCATAATGTTTTGCGTAATGCAACTTCAAGAGCCTGCATATTTTGTACATCATATTTTGTGGAGTTCTTCGTCTACTGCTGTGGACCAGTTTCCTTAGTCCTGTCGTATGCTGTGAGGACGGATGGTTGGGGTGAGGCATTTGTTGGCTTTAAACAGCTTCCTTGCACATTTTCAGGTGGTGATTGACCTTGTCATAGGTCAACGAGCACCATATTTGCGCTTTCTGAGTTGATCACTGTTCTTGGAGAGAAGTGCAAATTCCAGTGTCCTCCTGCCACCCATACTACTGCAGCTCATTATACTACCTCATAGCACACATGCAGATCACTGAGGCACAGCTAGCCACATGTAGTTTCAAATTCTGTGTACAGTTTGTATGTGTGCATGCACATGTATGTACACTACTGCTCTCTGTTGGGCAATCTTAACTGTCTCCACACACACACCACACACACACACACACACATGCATACATGCACAAACACAGTTCATCTGTCCAGCTTTGGATTTTGCTGTCCCTCTCTTTGCATGGAGCCTTGTCTCAGCTCACACTGCCATCATCCCTGCGATGGAGAAGCACCTTCAAGAGGACAAACAAGATCCAACTCACCTCACTGGTGGAAGGTCAGACAGTCTCCTAAATAATCTTGTCCCATGGCTGGCCCCATGCCCCAGCTTTTCAATGCTAGGGGGCAAGGCTAACCCTCATAAAAGAGAAAGCTAGCATGTTTGTGCAGGTATTTTTTGTCTCACCTGGTTGGACCTGACCTCTCAGCTTGTGCTGTAGAGATTGTGTAGTGATAGTCCATGTAGCCACACCAGTGGTGTAACTTCTACAATGTGGTTTTATCTTGAGGTGTGTGGGGACATTGTTTCCACTGGCTAAACATTGCCTGTGTGTACAAAAAGCTAGATATTGCAATACTATAGACCAACCATCATCAGCAGTGAGGTCTGGTAAGCAAACATTGTGTCAGTGAATGTCTGGACAGTCTAACTGAGCTCTCCCCAAAACTTTGCATCCCTCTACAAACACTGTTTCAGAACCAACATGGTATTAAATGTTAATTTTGTTGTTACACTCTCTCTTATCATAGATTATTGGAGTTGTTAGCTAGTGCCTTTCAGCCTTCAAGAGCTCCAGTGCTGGGAATACTAGCGGCTAAGGTCACTTTTCTTGTGAGTTCAAACAAAAATTAAGTTTTAATACCGTACATGTACGTGCACATGCATACACAAAAACACACAAAACTCATGGGACTCATTCACAGACACACAATGTCACCACATACACCATGTAGATAGATATCTTAGCAAGGCATGCTCCTAACACTTTATGTGGCAGATTTTGTGATGAGCTAAAGTCTACTGGGCATGCTCCAGGTTGGTCCACTGCACACCACATCCAGCAATTAGCAGTGATGTTAGTGGAATTCCCTGAAGATGTGGTAGCTGGTACAGGGTATATCAATAATTAGAGGGGCATGATAATTATGTCCCTTTTTCTGAACTTATTATATATATATATACATGTAGTACAGCTACATGTACATAGTTTGTGTGACCCTCTCTCTCTCTCTTTCCTCTTCTTCAGGTTGATCCAGCAGTGACGACTAGTTATGCTAGTCAAAATCATCCCAGCGACAATGAGCCTATTCCTAAAATACTCTCATGGAAAAAAATCTGGCCAGTGAAACCTCTGCTGCAACTAGACATGCATGTAAGAGAAGATGAGAAGTGTTTCTACTGCTATGCACATCATTTTATACAAGACTAGTTAAAAATTTGCTGAATGCAAGGGTTGGACTACTTATGGGGATACTCCTCTAATTAAGGTCTACACACAAAACTGGACACCATAATCCATTGAAGTAGATAAGAGTCATGGAGTATGAGTTTACTTCAGTATTTTCTCTTTGTCTGTATGTGTGTTGCTATCAGCCAGCAAGATGAGTGAGTGGAGTGGCTGTGCAGTGGTGCAGCTGGTGCCAGCGTAAAACTGAGAAAGAAAGAAAGGGTGGCCACCATGTTGATCCAATACTAGCGGACAAGGAGGGAGAGAATGAGGTTAATTACAGCTGTCCCTTTAATCAGTATCCAGTAACCAACATGATGATGCTCTTCATGTCTGCTCACCTCAGCAAAATAAATATCATTACCGATCTGGCAGTAAAGATTCGTGAAGATCTGCTGTGTATGATTCATCCGAGAAGAAGAGGATAGCTAGCAAACCCACTGAAAACTCAGGAAACTTAAACAGGTACACATCAAAAATAAGTTAGTGTTCACATGCAAGGACACCACTATAAGGAAGCGAAAGAGAGATGGGAGGGTGGGGGCAGAGGGAGAGAGAGAGGTTTATGTATCCGAAAAAATTATTGCATCGTACTGCCATGCAGATGGCTGAAGGAGAGAGAATAGAATACTCCAAAAGAAAAAAGTGCTTCATTTTGCTCACCGTCACGCTGCAAAGACTCCCCCTCCCCCATCACAGAAGATGCGTCTCTCCCTCCTCACCCCTCACAGAAGGCACTCTCCCTCCTCCCTCACCCCCTCACATGAAGCCAATCTAGAGCGAGAGAAAACAGCATGTGGTTCAGAGCAAAGATCAACCACTACAGAAAAAGGTGATGTGTACTTAGAAACTAGTTTTACTTAGCATATACACATGGGATCCCAAACTCATGCACTAGGGGTAAAGTGATCAGTCCTGTCCATCTGTTGTTGTCATTTGCAAATAAAAAATCAGCATTGTATTGTTTATTAATTTGCATGAGGTATGTACAAGACATATTTTTATAATTATCAACTACATCATTATGATGTCATTTCTTCAAACTATATACAGGCCGAGGTGGACCAGTGAGGAACGTTTTGGCAAAACAATACAAGTCAGATTTTTCTATGGTGAGTTTTGTAAGAGAGTGAATTATCAATTACATCATTGTATATTCCCACAGGTGGATCTCTGAGAGTGCATTTGCTGAGTTGCAGGGCTAGCTAGGGGACAGAATACATGGAAAAATTCAAAGAACATCAGCAAAAACTGGTATCAAACTAATAAAAACTTTAATTTATAGCATCACCACCACAATACATTCAAATTGAAAATGCTGTAAAATAATATATACATGTGTAAACACATTGTACACATTTTTTGTAATTTTGTTGTGAGTGGTATAATATTGTTTTTAATGCTGAGAGCAGTTGCTGTATATGTGGGTGTGTTGTCTGAAGTGTGTGCATCCATCCAGAGGTGGCTGCTGGCTGCTCTAGGAGTACATATTTTTACCATACCACATCTACAGAGTGGAAAGATATCAATCATTTTTTCAGGGGTATATTATAGTTATGGAGCTGGGGACCATGCACAGCTATAGTACAGTAGTGATTCTGGATGCCCGATATTTTGGCTCAATCTCAATAGCAGAGTGGCAGTGATAGTAATCCTTATGGTTAAGGTGTGAATAGCTTCCTCTCAACGAGGCCCTATATAATTAGCACTGGGTGTTTCCCGTTGAACGGATGAAGCATGCACGAGCTACAATCTACATGCTGGAAATCATTTTACATACAAATTTTCCCATAGAGCCTAAAAATTGAAAATTGCATGGGCGTGTTCTTAACTGATTTGCTTGATTCAAACCTCAGGAGAGACAGCAAATCTCTCAGCTACCTTGTGGTTTTTTGTTTCTTGTTTTTTATGACAACTCATTGCTAAGTTATGGCTGGTTTTATAAGCCTCAGGTCGATCATCCGGCTATAGTACTATATTTCTCCCATATCCACTCTAGGCTTTTGTAAATTATGCTAAAATTTTGGGCCTATAATGCTATTCTCAAATTTCCAGATAATGGTCCTATAATGCTCAGGAATGCCCCTATAATGCTCAAGGTATTGGCATTATTCTTGTCAAATCTTTGTACTTTGATACAAAAAAAAAAAAAAAAAGGGAAACATGTCCATCAGTCATCTATTATTCTATTGGAGCATTACAGAGGTCCTCTATGTAGTCCTTCCATACAGCGTGCTTGTCTTTCTGTGAAGCTGTTTGTAAGTTTATATAGTATGATGTCATTCACTCAGGGTCAAAGGTTTATCTTAGTTGAGGTCAATGGACGAGCCTGTGTTAGCCCTCTGTGAGTCTCTAACTAGTTTGCTTTAGTCTCCAAGTACTCTATGTCACTCAGTGACTACAAAAAAACACCTGCTTGTTTTTAAAAATTTGTGGAGCAGATGTAAAAAGTTGGTCCAATAATCCTTCAAAAATAGGCCCTATAATGCTAGCATTATCTCAAATGCCAGGACATCCCCTACAATGCTCAAAATTTTTGCCAGCATAATTTACAAAAAGCCCTAATCCCACTCCTACTATATCTCTACAACTTATTGTTATGCACTGTTTAGTGGTAGTATAATACACAACCACAGGCAGTAACAAGTATGCTAGTACATGTACATGTACCTACCTGGCACATGAGGGTAAAGTTGAGATCAAAGGTCAGTCCCAGTCCCACCGTTTACAGACTCCCATGTGTGTGCAGAGCTGTACAATGGAGTGGCATTGTTGGGGATAATTAGTGGTTTGTGTTGCACTGGGGACTGAAGGTTCACCCCCAAAACTGCGTAAAGATGTGGAACTCTGCCCTATCGGTGCACACATGCACGCGGCGCACTCACATACACACACACACACACACACACACTATTAGGGTATCCAACAAAGTTAGTGTATCTCTCTACTCTCAAGGATAATGAATCAGCTGTAGCTGGTACTGGTACAGTAGCTAGGCAGGCAAAAAGCTCCCTTATGATGGCCCATTCACGTACTTGTCAGCATCAGCTAAGCTTCCATAAACTAACTTATAGCACACTTATTAATTTTTTTGCACTGAGAAGTAGAAAAACATTACGGGAGAAAAATTTTTTATTTAAAGCCAACTACCATTTAGGTAACAGGTATACATATAATGTAAGTATAGCGCCTAATATAATGCAGAGAACCTTCATTGGCTTGCTCCTCAGCAGTGGCATCAAATACAGCAGGATCTCCAAATTCACAAAGGACGTCCTCCTTTTCCTACATTTATAAGAGAGGTAAAATGCTAGATAACGTTCGTATGTTATTGCCCAAATTAATGGTCTAATCACAGCTGCTTTAGTGTGGGACACTATACATAATACATACAGTAATAGAGGAGCACGGTGCATGGTTACTTAGCCACAACTTACAGTTTTTGAGTGCTAACCGTTTTACATTAATACTGACCACACTGTAAAAAATTATTATTTAAGTGGACTCCACTGTCTTGTCAGCCGTGCATATACGCTAGTACAGAGAGGGTACCTATTGCATTAATACAAATATTGTAGTTTACAGTTTCCAGGTTGCAGCATAAAGTTAATTTTGAAAAACGTCTGCACATACAGAGTGGCTATGCATAGATTACACGTATGGGACCATTATGTTTGTACAATCTGCGTGTGCACAGAAATAATACCGTTTCGAAATAATTCTAATCAGTCGGTATTATTCCGATACAACAGTTTTTTTTTATTATAGTGTAAAATGTATATTATAGGGCACCATAATAATGAATTAGAGCTGATGCATTTTTCAGAGTCAACTCAGATAAAGATGATGATCAACTTGACAGTCCGATGCTTATTTTACAAGCTCGATAACAGGCTAGCAATGCAGGTCTACTAGAGCTGTGCTAGCTAGGGGACACTGTAAAATTGATATTAAACATTATTGTGTCCATAGTGATCATTGTTAGTTATTTTCTATGTATGCAAACAAAATACATGACATTAATTGGCTAATTAATGTTTCTTAATGAGCAGTCAAGAAACACGGTGCTTTTTGGGTCGTGACTTTCAAAATTTGTGAATTTTTGTAATGTTAGCAACAACAGTTGTGCCCACATAGCCATGCAAAACTTATAATTATGACACTGTAGTCATCTTAGAAATAATATTATTTTATGCCTGGGGACGTTTGTTCAAACTGTGTACCGTACTAGTTGTAATACTGGCCGGCTGGTTACTGGAGTAAAGCTACCTCTTTCTGATACTGGTCCAACAGCTCTTCTGCCTTGAAGATTTTTGCCAGCGTCTGCTCCCACAGTGAATCCCGAGGCGGCATATTTTCATGTGGGCGAAGGGTGTACTCTATTATGTGTGTACACAATGAAACCTCAAACAACAAGCTATTATTAAATTCGTGCTAGCTGTACAACACTGCGATACAATATAAAGCTATGGTTTACTCCTTAAACGGAGCACTGCATAACTAATAATAACCAAAGCACTGACTCACCTGGCCTGCCATGCTGCTTTTCGCTGAAGGTCGACTCGAACTCGTCGAATAGTGAATCTGCGCACGCATGCGCTGCCAGCCCCCTCCCCACGTTTCCTTAGCTCGGGCATGCACGCCCACTGGGGAATATATGTTTACTCACACAATAATAAATGTGGTTTCATAGCGGTTGCCCCTTAGTTTCGCGATCGCTAATTGGCAAGATTTTTGCTGACTCAGCCATATGGGAATCGTGAGAAGATTGGGGAGCCTGGGGACGAGGCTAACTAAAGACGATTTACTGGATCCACCATTATTGTGTGGTATGCTGAAGAGCTCGCAATCCTGATTCCACCAATGCATTCTGATCCGCCATTTAATATTGTGTGCTATGCTGAAGAGCTCACAATCGCCAAAATTAATTCAGTGGTTAAAATCCGCCGATGGCCATTCTGATGACTGTTTCGCCAAATTTTAATGCTCAACAAAGTTTTCCCGCTGAAATGAATAGGATAAGGGACGTCCGTATGTAGGATGGTTTTCTCTTTAAATTTAGTATGGTTTGTAGAAGATAGACCAACTTAATTCTTATGATAGATAGACATACCTTAATAACAAATTAATTTTTGTACTTCTCCCTGTAGCATAATTAAAAGTGTAAGATATATGCATGTATCTTTTATTGGAATTATTTTGGCAGGCATAAACGTTTCTCCTTTTTGAGATAACTAGCTACATCAATGTATGTTTGAATAGTCATAGTGGGCTTGCTAGAAGTACGTAGATTGAAAGAGGTGATAGGATGAAATATGAACATGTAATACATGTAACAACAGTTTGACCATCAAACCTTTACCAGCATTTGAAATAAAATTATTACACAAAACACATACAAACTCTATCAACAAAGTAGAATACTCCTCATAATTTCCATCATTTTTTTTTTCGGTGTGCTACAATCAAGTTCACACAAAATAATAATAAATAAGACAGATAAGACATTTGCTAGAGTAGGTGCATACTGTATAGTATACATTGAATAAAAAGCAATTTTTGTGAATTTCCTCCAGATAATTTTTTCACTGCACTTCTCAAACTGTTCACATACTTCCTAAGCCTCAACCTCGATCTAAATATAAGAATGAGAATAAAATAAAGCAGTAGTCTAAGATTAAGATGGCACCCCTTTCTCTCAAAAATATTCACACAGTACAGCCAGCCTTCCCATTGCCACACCCTCCGGTCCCCTCCACTTCACCCACTCAAACCTTCAAACCTTGCTGACCAGCAAATCAAGTTGCTTCATCAATACTATATCAGGAAAAATAGTGTTGAGCTCCCATACAAACGCCTGATAAGCATTCCAATAGAGTGATGCAAGCAAAACCATTAATCAGTCCTACATGTGTTGTATACAGAGGAAGTACAAATTCATTAATATTCCACATCACTTTTGCGAATACCATCATGGGTGCATCATCATACAGTCCACTGTCCTTGAAGCTAAAAAATTGTGGGATCCCCGAGTTTAGAGATCTCTAGCTCAAATGTTTTGGTTTTGATCGCTGATCAGTCCCATATCACCTTTACCTGAGGGATCACCCTTGAAAAACCACCATCAAAGTTTAAGTTACTATGTAAAAGTATATGGGGATGAAAGTGATGACACAGCATTTTTGCCCTGAAACACGTGATCATTTCATACCTCCTCTGTGGTGTATAGTTTAGTGCTGTAAATACAGCTACATGTACATGCATGGCAGACAACAATGTACAGGCCACTCCACCAGGAAACGCTATAGCACGTATGTGGTTAACACTCTTGTCCTGATCTATATGACATGTCCATGATGTACTCTCAGCTTCATGGTACAAACCTTTTTTTTGGGCTCTTTTAGTCTCATCTATCATTCCGTCTTTGCTCTTTGAGCCATTTTCATTTTTCTTGACAGAAAGCTACAATAATAATTTTGGTAATCAAAATTGTCAATGATATAATTATTACAGTTAAAGTTCATCTAGCATGGATGGGGCCTCAGCATTCCTTAATGTATCCGTGTTGATACCAGCCAAACTGACAAATGTTGTGTACAGCATGATTGTACACATACAACGTAATCACAATGCAAACAGGCACACAAAGAGTAATTAATTGGGGTGCACGAGATGCATAGTTGAGTGCACACCAATTAATGTCATGTAACTGATTTGTTCCCCATGACTCCTTTGATGATGAAGTTATCATCAGGCGACCCTATGATCACCTACACTCATCCCATAGCCGGCAATTTGCCTATAAAAACTTTGGTTGCTAGGCAATTGCAAACACTATGTTTTGTTGCCTACCACAGAACAAACACATCATTGCCTTCTATTCCTATAGCCTCGTACATCCCCAGGCCCATTACTAGTGTTTTCAAATTTCAGTGTGAAACATTGAAAAACTGGGAATGAGCCTGGGGATGAGGTTATACCACTCCTATGATACATACATGTACACCCCTAAACATTAAATAAAATCATGACAGTAAAAACACAAAACTGAATATGTACAATGTAAAGCATGGTTTCATACAAGGGGGGAGGAAGAAGGAAGTACCCCCCTCCAAGCTATATATTTCCCCCTCCAAGGGATGAGGCTACATGACATGGTAATTATCATGAAATTAAGCATTAAAAATCATGACTTAAAAGATCAAGAAAGAATTATAATTTTATTCAGCAATTGTTTGATCCATAAATGTCTAACCAGTGTTTCGTTTGGAGGGGGTGCCCTGGGATATCCCCCCCCCCCCCCCCCCCCCCCCAAGACCAGGTTTCCTCCCCCCAAAATTCTTGAAACTAATACATGTAGATGTAATAAAATCTCAAATACATGTATAGTGTAATCACAAACTGCAAAGCTTCCATATCAATGTTATTTTTGGTAAAAATGGATCTAAAATGCTGTCTGAGAGGTCTTAAATTTCAAAAATCTTTCTGGGAGGGATGCTCCCAGACCCCCTAGAGATGGTGGTGTTTTATCATAAGATTGACTTGTATTTCTCTCCCTAATGAAAATCCAGTAAGAAACCCTGTAATGTACCTGTAATTGTATTCAGTGAGTCCATTAAATCTTCGCTGAAAGGGCTGCTCCCTTGGCTGGTCCGAGAGAGGTAGGTCACGTACTGTGATGTGGCAGTTGGCACCAGAGCTAGTAGGTTCAAGGTCCCTGTCCAAGGTGCTATTGTTACTGCAGACAAAACAATAGAAGTAATAGACAATAATGCCATACTGTAATCATGGTTGTAACAAAAGTACTGTAATCTGATTGGTCAGGAATTGAAGGGGTATCTACAGTACCATAATTCTCATACAAACTAGTAAAAATCTCATAAATTTATTGCTTGGAGCATGACGCCAAGCTTGGTTGTATCCCAGTATATCCAAGCATCTGTGGTTGAGTACACACGAGTCAACCACAGTACAAACATTCAGACAATGCAATAATTGGAAGGTGGAGTCTACCTTGGAACTTGCTGAGTAAGCAAGCTCGCTCATGAAGTGAAGCTACATGTAACAGACCATGCAAACACTCATGCATACACACACAGAGGCTCCAGAGTGTACAAGACCGTGCAAACACACACACACACACACACACACACACACACACACACACACACACACAAGTGAAGCTAACAAACCATGCAAATACTCATGCATACACACACACAGAAACTCCCAAGGTGAGGGTGTACAAGACCATGCAAATACACACACACATACACAACCCCAGAACATTTACATGTACATTTGTAAACAGAGCACTGTAATCAGGCACTAAAACAGCATTATCAATTGTATACATTTTCCACTGTACATTACAACATTCATCTCTTTATCATGCCTACAGCTGGTTAGCTTGAGTGCTTACTTGTTGATCTTCCATTGTTGGTAGACATGGAGGTAGGTGAGGTGGTCACTCTCCTCCTCATGAGCTTTAGAATAAATGAAGATTGATACAACAGATACAATGACCTGTAGGCACAGAAGAGACAGAGAGAGAGAGACATTGCGACATAAAAAATGGAGAACCAATTACATGACGACATAGAAAGGATGACCTGTTGTGAGATGAGAGAGGGGAGAACCCTTTAATTATAATAATATTATGAAGTGTGATGTAGAATTCATTGCTTGAGATTGAGCATCCTTCTAAAAGATACACACACCACCTCAACACATGCATCTACATGTATAAGTCATGTAGCTCAATAGTAATCACCACTGGCCCCAGGGCACTGGGCATACTCCATGATACATGTAGTTCAAGGCTTAGCCTAACATGGATGGGGCTAATATTCACTATGTCTGTGTTGATAGCAGCCAAACATCAGAGAAGGTACGAAATGATCACATGCTCGCTCACAAAAGCTGTGTCATCCCCTTTTATCCCCATATACATTATACATGTACTTTTCATAGTAAAACTTTGACGACAATTGTCGAAGGTGATCCCTTGGTCAACCATATCTCGGTGAAGGAAGCAGCTATGAAGCTGGAACAAAAACCAGAACGCAGCTAATGATGTAATAAAAGCAGTAAGACTCTAAATGGTCTTTTATAAGGTTACTTCCTGCTGGAATAGGTGTAGTTCATAGTATAGCTATGGGTGGTAGACCTACATGTACATGAAGCTGGGAAAGGGTGAGATACCAGGTTTGTATCTGAATGGACATTTTCCTGTTATGACTTTGATAATCACACTCGTTTACAAAAAAAGAGGGTGGAGCTTGAGTGCAACACTTTCCGAACTTTTTTTTTTCATGTATATACTTTTAAAGATTGGAGCCATGGAATACATGTGTGCATAATTGCAAATGAATGAATATGTACATGACACCACTTTCACACACAATGTACAACTGACCAATATTGCCTCAAAGTGACCTCTAGGTAAATCTGAATGGCCTGCTACATACAATGTAGCATTCTCCACGTAATTATCCGAAGGGTTACGAGGAAATATTGAGTGGAAAGACTGACCAGGGATTGTGAAGGTTGGAACGTTGCTGAAAATTTGGAGAATTTAACAGCATCCACGGTAGCCGAGGTGACAAACAGTTTGAGGTCGTTACATTGAGTACAACCTGGAGGGAGGACAGGATAACAAAGAGAGAGACGGACAGAGAGAGAGAAAGAGAGTGTGAATATATGCAGCCAAGAGTACATGCATGTACAGTAAATCTGGAAATCTTAGTTGCAAAAATATTTTCGTAGTCGATGGCAGGTACATGTACGAAAATGAATCTTATAAGAATGCATGCACACTATTGACGTTAACATAGTAAGGGGTTGTTCTTACTAAAAACTTTCAACACGAAATTTATCGTACAAAAGTTACTAACACGAAAACTTCCAGTGGTCGTAAGATTGATTTTCCATTAATTAGAACACTATTCACAGTCCTAGCTATTTAGAGACATAGATAAAAACCCATCCCTGAGAGAAAGGCTTAAGCTGTCAGAAAAGATACACAATGTCA
Organism: Stappiaceae bacterium; assembly: GCA_964291365.2. Lineage (GTDB taxonomy): Bacteria > Pseudomonadota > Alphaproteobacteria > Rhizobiales > Stappiaceae > JBDWFY01. The sequence continues at coordinate 14,304 of OZ220047.1, read as the reverse complement.
TGATAAAGAGACAGAAGCCTGAGAAGGGAGCATTGTTAGTTGGGTAAGGGGTTGTCACCCTTCTTATGGAGTACATCAGTGTTTAGTGATCTTTTGTGAGCCTCGTCCATAATGTCCAAGTCCGGCTCCGTGAAGCACACCTCAGCAGCTATATTATATGGAAATTCTGTGTAAGAGAGACACAGATAGACCACACCTACTCCACAAGAGCAGTCATGTGACTTGTTAGACCATTTCCCTCTTCTTATAGTCTCGTCCCCAGGCCCTTCCCAGCTTTTCAATGTTGCATGCTGAAAAGCGGGAAGGCCTGGTATCAGAAGTCACATGACTTTGCGTCATGATGACATGAAGACCAGCAGTCAAAGGCCCCTTCGATTCTTCGAAAAGCAGGCCACACGCTGTCTTTACAAGTTTATTTTCTTACTCTCTATAGTCCATAAGAATTGTACTACACTCGGTAGCTAGCATTTGAACCATACATCTCGATCGTTGGCAACGAGAGCCATCAAAATTTTTGTGACCTTTGGTGCACCCTGCTTACTGGTAGGTTTCTCTACGCGTTCGTCATGCACGTGACGTCTGATACCAGGCCCTCCCGCTTTTCAGCATGCAAAATTGAAAGGCTGGGAAGGGTCTGGGGACAAGGTTATCTTCTTACACAAATACACTTAATGTGAAACTAGTAGCAGATGCTATAGCTAGTAAGAGTACATGTATATACCATATAGCCGAAAATTTTCACTGCACAAAAGTTTTGCCAAGCCCAGCTACCTTTGTATTGTAGAAATATTCTCTGGAATAAACTTGTACCAATGCAGTAAAGCTCCCTGTGTAATCATTAACACAGGATAAAAAATTTAAAGGATAAAAAAATTTTACCAACAAGAGCAGGTGGTGAAATTGGTGAAAATTTCCAGCTATACGGAATCTACAAGTTGTGTTTGAGTGATTATACAGTCTGTAGGTACATTTACCACATTGGTCATATTATGATGTGAGTGGGTGTGGATGGCTTCCTGGTTGAGTGTCTGCTGACAGACAGTCTGTAGTTCACAGAGTTGGTCTAGAGAGAGCTGGACAGAGTTCTAGCAAGCTGCAGAGTTGTCCAACATGCCACAGAGCAACCAAACCGTCAGCTCAACAGCAGCCTCAAGGCATCAATATGACTGCATGGGTTGAATAATACAATTACGTATAAACTGGATTTATGCATGTACTGTACGTATAGTATAAGCATGGTTATCAACTCAAAAAGGTGACTAAACAGTAGCCTCCACAGGATGAAAATTTGGATTTCGTACATGTAGGAAATCTGTAGGATAGGGCAACATTTTCTACACATTTCATTATTTGTTTGCATAAAAATATCACCCTATCCTCTGCCAGATATGTGTTGGAAATGTCATGTTTTGGTAAACAGGACATGTAGGAAATTATAGTTTTGGTCCAGTGCTCGTCCCCAAGCTCCCCTATCTTTTCAACGCACATGAGAAAACAGGGGGAGCCTGGGATCTAACGTCACGTGTGTGACATTAGGCCCAAATACTAGGGTAGGAAGGGTGGCAGATCATGAAAATCGCACGATTTTCAAGTGCTCTGGTTCAATGCAGGTAAAAAAGACAGCTATACTGATTATCAGCGAGGGTAGTACGATCCTTGGAGGCCCCACAGAGCTACATTTGATCTTCCAAAGGTGCCAAGCAGGTTTGCAATCAACACTTTGTGGTGAGGCTAGCGCAACACCATTTTGCCAATGTTTATCATGTGACTTATATGTAGATACCAGGAACTCTCTTGTTTTTAGTGAAACATCTGAGGGGTCTGGGGATGAGGCTAACTAAACAGTACTACAAACAAGAGCACATAAGAATAAAAAATAAGAGGAAGAGCGCGTAACTTGAACTGGGCAGAATTTTTGAACCGTACTAAAAATAGAACATCCAGTCAAGAATAGACTGAAAATACGTGAATCAAGGCGTAAAATCTATCCGTGGCATGCTCAAAACTCATTGCTTGATGCTTGGACATTCAATATATATGTCATCATCACACTGTGGTTTTGCACATGACCAGATGTTCTATTTTTAGTATCATTCAAAAATTCTGCTCCGTACACTAATGTCTATGGAGTTACATGCTCTTCCTCCCCCTGCATTAGTTCTTATGTGCTCTTGTATAAATTATGCACCTATCAATGTATTGCCTCATCTTCCCCCCCCCCCCCCCCCCCAAACAGGCAGAAAGTGGGGATTGATGTAATAAACATACCCCAGATCAGGGGAATTTGTAGTAGGGTGTAAATGTACAGTCCTAATAGGAGCATTAGAATTCACTCCAGGGGAGAGGTTATTGATTCATACTGGACAAATTCCCACCCTTTGCTGGTAGGGCAGTATCTGGGGCAATACAGTGATAGGTGCATTATGATCAAACAAGGCGGGTGGCTTGTTGTTGAAGATTTTCTTTTTCCTATCACTTCTACCTTCATTTATGTCTTGATTATGAGCTTGTTTGTTTACTAGCTAAATTACTCTGTTGTACATGTATATGCATTGTTTCTACTCAGTAGCTTTTTATCTTCCTGCTTAATTTCACTGGTCAACCTTTGTACAGTAGATTCATGCACCTTTGCAATAGAAAAACTGCTAGGACTAAAACCTCAATTTAATAAGCCACAAGCAGCTGTGCAGGAACGGTCTACACAGCAGAAACAAAGGTGGTTTTTAGGGCAGCCCGTCTGTTGCAAAGGTGCCTGAATTTGCTGCTATGTGGTTCATTTGTGGTTGTAACTTTGCCTTGATATCACTGTATAAACTTTACCCCAAGCCTGCATCCCCACTTGTTAAAACAATCCAGCAAGCGTAAAATTAATACACACTCACTCATCTCCTAGTGCCTTTTTCTCGTTGAAGGCATCGAAGACCCACTGAGAGCTACTGGAAGGTTCAAGTACTTGGAGAACGCGACGCGACTTTTTGGACCCCAGCCTTGGCGTAGAGCTCGTTAAATCGGCAAGATATCTCTCCCATTTGCACGGAGGACAGCTGGCACACCACTTTCTCATAGGTACGCTTGAAAGACGATTCGCTCCGACCCATCTTTACTGCGATCGTTTGGTAAAGGTCGTTTGGTAAAGGTCGTTTGAATATGACATTAATATAATCGGGGCAAAATATGCATATGGAGGTAACTGCATTTGAAAATCGGGACGACCACGTCATGTCACGTGGACGAATACCCCCAGTGCAGTTTGTTTGAAATTCAAAAATGCCGACAAACTGCAAGTTTTTGCAGCTGGCTGGGTAGAGCAGGCAGGTGTCTGAGATCATGATGTGAGTTCAAATACGCACGCGTACCTTCAATAGGCCTGACTGTGATAGTTTGGGAAATGTTAAATCAGCAAGACTTTTTGCCAAATTTAAAATAATTTGCTATCTCTTTTGAAATTTATTTACAGGTGTGTCTCGCTCGCCAATGCCTCATGGCTACTGCCACCTCAGGGAGTTCTGGCACAAGGCAAGTTAACACACAGAGTTGGCGTGTAGCTATTTCGTGATAGTTCAAAGTTTAGCCTAATATGGATGGGGCTTTAGCATGTCATTTGTACTGTCCAGTCAAGCCTATGTCTGTGTTTTGGCTTCGTATCTGGTGCACATTTGAACTGTCTTTCTGAATTTAGTCTATATTTCAGGATCTTCCCCTTGGTCGTGCATGAAGCCTGTCAAATGTACATTAGGCCAGGCAAACTACACTCATAGTTAAGCATCAGCCACATCCTCAAAGTACATGCGGGCGGGCGGTAATTTAATTAAATTAGTGGTTGTTCACGTGATTGAACTACGCCCCTAATGCCTTACTCTGCCCCCAAATTGGTGCCACACCCCCCTCTAATCTCGGCCAAATCGGTTTGAAGCGGTGAGGCTAAGAGACGTGCTGGCGCTGATGCTAAACTATAAATGTACTTTGCCTGGCCTTATGTATTAATTTATGTTGTATTAATTTTGAGTACACATATGTAGCAATTTGTGGCTGCATACATGTTCATGTGGGTGTGCACACCTGTGTGGAAAAGTAACCTTATCTGAAACCACTAATTATCCTATGTATACATTGCTACATGGCCTTGTCTCCTTGGAGCTACCTAAAACAAATATAAATTAGTGCACCTTTGCAACAGACTGACTGCCTTAACTAAGATTCACTATGCCATGTGTATAGCTACATTTCACTATCAAAATTCAACAGTACTGTATATGAGGTATACAAATTTTGTACGCATGCAATTGTCTTCTTTCTAACATGTGTGATCCCCCAATATGAAACTCTAACATCCTAACTAGAGGATTTTGTGTGCTTTTTATGTTGTAGCTTTGTGTCTGTACCTCTGTTATGACTCGGACTCGAGGTGTTGATATCTGGACTGGTCTTCATCCTTGAATTGAGCTGCCCTCAACTCTACAACCATCCTCCTCATCCATCCAACGAGATGTCATCAACTGAATTGTCCACTATTCATGCAGCCATGGATGTCAGAAGCGTGAAGAGTGCTACACTTGACCTCACCCCGTTGAAAGGACCAGTAAGGTAAGGTGGGAGTACTCTGTTGATGCCAGTTCACGCAAATGACAAGTCGATAATGGGACAATGGTGCATATGTGTGTCCTGTGTGTTTGAGCAACATTGTGGTCTTCCAAGTACAGTTGTTTAGTTTAATTGGTGGTGTTTTTTGTTTTTTGTTTTTTGTTTTTTTTGGTGGTTTCTGTACCAATAATTGACATGTGCCCCCTCCTCCCAATTTAAATGTTAATCCACTAGTCTATGTTAAATTTGTAGACGCAGATCATGTCGTGGTAGTCCTTTGGTGTGCTAGATGAAGGCCATCTAGGTGAAAAAGTCCAGGTCAAGCCTGGTGAAGAAAATCCTAGATGAAGACAAAGCTCTAGCAAGTCCAAGGTGAAGTCAGTCCTCAGTGAAGTAAGCCCTAGAGTGCAATCATTCTAGGTGAACAAGTCTGAGGTGAAGACAAGTGCTTGGTGAACAAAAGTCAAACAAAACACTGATGTGGTGAGTACTTAAGTACCTCTATCTTCATAATTATGTGCAGTTGTATGCTGACTAGGGAATCTTGTGTGCTTCTTTTTATGCTGCAACCTTATGTATGTACATGTACATGTATATGACAGTGTGTGAGTGTATGTGTGTATGCACTATGTGTTTGGTTAAAAAAGCCTTTTTCTTCATACAGCTTGCACATTTATATACCAGCTCGTCAGATGACAATGGAACTACCTTGCATCGTTTCGCTAACATCGGGATTGGATTGATCATCTGACCAGCGGTAAGTGCTACTTTAATTACTAGCCTTGCGAGCTCCTGCATGAACGCTAGTGTGCCACTAGCGAGCTCCTGCATGAACGCTAGTGTGCCACTTCTTTCTTTTGTTTTCTTTCTTTTGGCACTAGTCTAGCGTGCTCCTGCATGAACGCTAGTGTGCCACTTTTGTTTTTTTAGTACTGTTCTAGTGCTATTGTTAGAGCCATTTTATCTTTTATGTCTGTGAGGTATCCGGGACGGCACAGCTGTGATGGATGCAAAAGCAAGTTGCTGATATGGTACACGTAAGTGTCTCTACCTTCATACATGTGATTACATGCTAACTAGAGAATTTTATGTGTTTTTTATGCTGCAACTGTGTGTGTGTGTGTGTTTTTGGGTGTTGACAAAGACTTTTTTTTTCCTCATATAGACTAGCAGGTGTTGCTATTTCAGATACCCTCTCTCGTGTGATAGGAGTTTTGGTGAGCGCTATTTAAAGCACTATTATCATGTACGCTAGTGTGCCACTTATTTTTTTAGTACTGTTCTAGTGCTATTGTTAGAGCTATTTTGTCTTTTATATCTGCGAGATATCTGGGACGGCACAGCTGTGATGGATGCAAAAGCAAGTCGCTAATAATATTATGACATGTAAGTGTCTCTACCTTCATACATGTGATTACATGCTAACTAGAGAATTTTGTGTGTTTTTTATGCCGCAACTGTGTGTGTGTATGTGGTGGTGTGTGTGTGTGTGTGTTTGGGTGTTGACAAAGACTTTTTTTTTCCTCATATAGACTAGCAGGTGTTGCTATTTCAGATACCCTCTCTCATGTGGTAGGAGTTTTGGTGAGCGCTATTTAGAGCACTATTATCATGTACGCTAGTGTGCCACTTTTACTTCTTTAGTACTGTTCTAGTGCTATTGTTAGAGCCATTTTGTCTTTTATATCTGCGAGGTATCTGGGACGGCACAGCTGTGATGGATGCAAAAGCAAGTCGCTGATATGACATGTAAGTGCCTCATGTGATTACATGCTAACTAGAGAATCTTATGTACTTTTTATGCTGCAACTGTGTGTGTGTACGTGCTGGTGTGTGTGTGTGTGTTTGGGTGTTGACAAAGACCTTTTTTCCTCATATAGACTAGCAGGTGTTACTACCCTCATGTGATAGGAGTTTTGGTGAGCACTATTTAGAGCACTATTATCATGTACATATGTTTTGCAAGTATGTTTGTTTACTGATTTGCTATGGTTACGGAGGGGGGAGGCTGTTTTAGCCATGGTGAGGACTTGGAACAAGACTAGGTTATCTCCAGTGTCCTCATTGTGCATATATATTTCTCTCCATGCAGGCAGCTAGGCTGGCAGTATCAACCTCCTGCAGCAAGGTACGCATGTGCAATATGCACACTGCCTAACTGTATGCTTGAACACTGACGACCCTATACCTAACCCATTTTGCAATATTTATCCCCCCCCCCCCCCCCCCGATTTAAATGCTGCTCAATAATCCACCTGTCTACATTTGAAAACAGATCTGTCCTCAAGCAATTTGCTGGAATGAACTGCAGAACAATTGTGGAAGAATCAACGTACATGTCTAGCATTGTGTACTTATGTCATTCCTTTTTTTACAAATGCAGGTATGTCCACAGTGAATGTGGTGATACCTCGAGCTGTCGACTCTACCTGTGGTTAATCCTTGCATTGAGCTGGTCTGGACTCGTACATGTATGTCCTCTACATGCATCCATTCAACGAGACATCAACTGGATTGTCTACTGCTACTCCTGCAGCCATGGATGGGATGGTTGTTGGCAACGTGAAGAGTGATGGGGCTATACAGGTTAGCAGTGGGTTATACTGTTTTAATGGTGTCCTGTAGGAGTATGGTGAGCATTATTTAGATGACAAAAACAAGTCACTGATGCCTTGACATAAGCATGTAGCTAAGCAGAGAATTTTGTGTGCTTTTTATGCTGCAACCTTGTGAGTTCACAAAGTCTTTTTCTTTTTTTTATATATAGGCTGGAAGGAACTTGGAGCAACTGTGGACAAACACTGTATCCTAAGGCATTGTTTATGTTGTATGTCATTCTTTCTTTACAGGTAATGCGGTGTGTGGCAATGGATGTCACAGTTCTCCAGCTGTGTTGGGTACTGACATGCAAAACATGTATGGTACATGTACATGTAAGTACCTCTACCTTCATACGTGCAGTTGTGTGCTAAATAGAGAAGATTGTGTGCTTTTTTTGCTGCAACTGTGTGTGTGTTTGTGTGCATGTGTGCATGCATGTACTGTGTGTTTGGTTCAAAAACCTTTTTCTTCATACAGAGTGTTACTGTTCTGTAGGAGTTTTGGTAAGCATTATTTAGAAACTCACGTGCATTTCTAATTTTTTCATATTGCAAATGTGCATGTTTAGTGACTTGCTGATGTGAAGACATGTGGTCCTTCCCTACCATGATTGTGATGGGTGTGGATACACAATAACAATTGACTGATGTGGTATGTACCTCTACTTTATTTTATGTTATGAAATACTTTTCTGGTGCTACTGTTAGAGCCATTTTGTCTTTTATAATGTAGATGTCATTGTCTCTGCGACTGTGATGTTCTGAATAGCATGTTGAGCAGTGATGATCTTTATGATATGGGACCCCTTGGAGTTTGAAATGTACGTGTACAACACATAAGGTTGTTCCCATGGGACCTCCTTTAATTTGCATCAAAGTTCCCCCCTTTAAGTTTATTCAAAATTATCTGATTGTGCCTTTAATTGTGTAAGGGAGGGAAGAAGTTACAAAGATGTACATACACATTGTCCACGTGCAGTGCACAAGCAGAAAAAAAATTGCAGATAGATTGCAATTTTAAGCACATTAGGTAATGGTCGTCACTTATATATACTTTTCCCTTTTTGTACGTTATATTGTGTTAAGATATGGCAGTAACCACTATACCATACTAGGGGTATCTAAGACTGCAGAGGAAGTCGAAATCAAGAAAGCCTACAAGAAACTAGCTCTCAAGCTACACCCGGACAAAAACCATGCCCCCGAATAGGACGAAGCATTCAAAGGTATCTGTACTGCTACCACCATGTGTAAATTTAAGTTTAGAAATGTTTGTGAGAATGTCAGCTATTGAAAATGAACCTTATGAAAGTACATTCACATTACTAATGTTACACGTATGTGGTATGGGGTCATTGCTGCTAACTTAGTCAACATGAAAATTTTTAGCTTTAAGGTATTACAAGTGACTTGTACATTTATGTGATATCATTGATTTTCTAGTACTCCCAGTTCTGCACTCCTGCATGTATGCATACATCTTTCTTAGATAATAGGATAAAATGGTTTGCTACAGTGTATGTACATGTGCATGTATCAGTTTTCATGTATTGGATTGGGAAGTAGTAGTAATAAGGTGATATTTTTTCCATCTATGTGCTTTTGCCCTGCTCAAAATCTGAAGGGAGGAGGCATCTCTCTCCACCATTTTTGTACATTATCAGAGATGATCACATACTTGGACAAAGATGCTGTGTCGTCACTTTTATCCCCGTACACTGTACATAGTAAACTTCCATGGTGATATTCACTGGTGGTGATCCCTCGGGATTCCCAAGCAAAAACGATATGATTGTGATTAGCAATTGAAACTATGACATTTGAGCTAATGTAGATATCCCTAGCTTGGGGATCCAGCGATCTTTTAGTTTCAACATAGCAACTCTATGGGGACACACCCATAATGATGTGCATTGGTATACATGAAACTCACGTGGAATATTTCATGATGTAATTGTCCATTTTACTTGCAGCTGTGAGCAAGGTCTACTCTGTGCTTAGTGACAAAGAGAAGAGACACTGATATGACCAGTTTGGTGATGAAGGTCTCCAAGCATCTGGCATGAACGGAGGGCGAGCTAGCTACCATTACGCCTATGATGATGGTGAGTTTGATCCTAATGACATATTTCGGATGTTTTTTGGAAATAATTTCAACTTTGGAGATGAAGGTAAATGATAGTACAAAAATAGAGAGCTATGAGTTCTCTAGCATAGATTTTCTGTGCTACTCAAAATAGAGTATGGCTTGTTCTTGTGATAATTTTTAATTTGCTCATATTTCATGTGGCTGATGTACATTGTTATACATTGTAGGTACAGTATGAGGCCCTTGGGGCATGTGCATGTATGTAAACAGAGTGTGAGTAGGAAATTTTTTAATTTGACGGTTGCCAAACCACCAAATTTAATTCCTATTAATTTTCCTAGCTGAAATTATTATTCTAGTCTTGTGATATACTAATGTCCTTGTACTGTACTTTATTCATACACTACTGGTGGTGATGGCAGACTCTACATGAGAACTCACAGGAGACCTCAATGCCACTCTCATCATCATCATTACCATGGCAACCAACAGGTATGTTCCACGTACGTGTAAATGTATGCTACATGTATGTACTCCCCCACCCAACTATAGCCCCTTTAATTTGTTGAACTTAATTCATACATACATACCAGTGTACATGTGTGCATCATGCTCCACAGCATTTATAGTAACAAACGCTACAAATCATGCTTTTTTAATGGCCATGCCTATTGACCACACCTAGTAGTGCCATAATAGTATGCAGTTTCACTACACACGTTGTCGAGTCAAAAATATTGTTCTATAGACTAAAGGCTAGAGGCTAGGGTAAATACGTAGCTACATGTATGCTTTCCTATATACATGTATGTGTCATACAGTGCATGTGGGGTATGTGCTCTAGAGAGCTCTAGTTTTTCTTTTTTTTGATTGGGGAAGACGTATATAAAATGCTTTGATATGGTCATAGGCCACACCCTCACATGTGTCCATGAATTTTGTTTGTGGGTAAATCCTGTAATTACACATGCTCCTAAACTATGATCAAGTTTGAGGCACATGTGCAATACAGTTGTTATTGAGTATAACCAGTTTGTGCTCTCTCTCTCCAGTCAGATGATATTTCATGGATGGATTGGTCTTTGTCAGCTGCTGCTTCTCATCATCATTCTCCTTCTGTCTCTATTCTCTGGTGTTTTCTTTCAGCAGCCCCCGTCTCCCTATGCCCTACACAGATCACAGTCAGTTTATCATGCGTACCACATACTGGTACATATAATCCTAAAAACTAAAACTTTTTGCTAAATCTGCATGTACACGTATTTTTACAAAGGAGGTAAATGTCACCAGACTCCCCCCCCCCCCCCCCCCCCCCCCCCCAAAAATGGTAGGAGTGTATAATACATGTATGCACATTTTAGGCGTCGTTCAGCATGTATCTCAAATGATACATGTATACTTCTGCTGCACTTGACGTGCCTGTGCACTGTGTATATTAACTGCAGACTTCATACCATGCATGTATGTTTACCATTGCCTCAGTTTTTTTGGTCTTTGCAGCATCCAAAGAATCACCAAGGAGTTCAGTATTCCTTACTATGTTCAGGTAAATAGAGACAATCACATTCTATGCTATGATTGTATATTTACATGTACTTGTTGCTTGGATATAATCACCTACATGCACATATGTACAACACGTGTACTGCATGTATTACAATTCTCTCTCTCTCTCCTCCCTCCCTCCCTCCTTTTTGTTTCTTTAGGAGTCGTTTAAGTCCCAGTATAGTAATAGTAGATCCAAGCTTCATCACATTGAGAAGCAGGTGTTGGAAGACTACCTTTGGGAGCTCAAAGTTTCCTGTAAAAGACATTGAATGTCTGGCCATCCAGGTATAGTGTGTGTGTGTGTGTGTGTGTGTGTGTGTGTGTGTGTGTGTGTGTGTGTGTGTGTGTGAGAGAGAGAGAGAGATCATATGGTGTATCATGTGACCATTTCGGTGACTTTAGCAGCATGTGTGATCACTAGTGTTGTTTACTTTTGTGAGCTTATAGTATAAGTGTTATTTATATCACTTGTACATAGTATTACTAATACAGCTATGCTTAATATCACACTCCTAACAGAGTGATATTAATCCCCCCAGGATATACAGTGTGGTATTAACTTCTTCAGGTCCCACAGTAACAGGGTCACTGGCCGATGAGAATGAACAATCCTTGACTAGTAAGTAGTACAATGTCAGCAGTGTGTGCACACATTGTTTACATAGATACAGGAAGGTGAAACACCATAATTGAAACAATCAGGAAGTCATTAGCTATCCCATGCTAGATCTAGCCATGTGCATTCCAGCTACGTACAGTGCCTTGTAATTGTACAGTGCAGTCCAATCTGTTCTGTCAGTCTCGGTCATGAAGACACCTACTGTCCATACCAACTATCAGGTACACACGTAGCGGTAAGAAAGTAACTATGCTTTAGTAGAGAGCACAGTACAGTGTTCAGAAAGTTAGATGGCCTTGATACATAGGTGAGGTAGCCAGCCAGTCCTCAACGCTTGTGTAGTCAGCCTGCTGTTTTCAGCTATACAGTACATTCTTCTTTGATAGCTCTTCTTTGTGCAGTTGGTTTTAGTATTTGCAGTAGTTTGTTGCTATGGAGGGGAGCCTTGGGATATAAATTAGTTATAGCAGTAAATAAAAATTTTTTAATATAATACAATGTATCTTACATGTATCATCCTTTTTTAGCACGATATTGTGTATAATTTGCAAGTAGTTTCATATTTTCTATTTCTCTCTCTCTCTCGTCTTTTATATTGTAGATGTCTGTGACTGTGATGTTCTGAAAGGCATGGTCTCCCTAACTGTGATGCGTGTGGACACACAAAAACAATTTGGTACGTGCCTCTACCATCACACATGTACATGATAGTTCATGTAGTGTTCTTCTCAAAAATAATTCAAAGCATGATGGAAGGGCATGGTTTGGGTGTGGCCTATGGCCACATCAAAGCTTTTGGCATCCACATCAAAGAAAAATCTACGTTGAAGGCTTGCAGGGCCAACATGCCTTAAGCAAGCTGGGGAAACACTGATTCAAGGTTATGGATGGGGCTTGGTATTCACTCATGTCTTGTGTTGATAGCAACTGAACTAGAGCACCATCCCATCTATATAAGTACTTGTAAGCCATTTGGAAGAGAAAAAACCTAGGGTAGCTGCCAAGGATCGAACCCTGTGCCTCATGTTTAGGCTGCAGGTGCTCTGACCACTGATCTGCGTACAACTCCCCACAACCCCCTGGGCAATATCTCTCCAGCTTTAAAGGCGATATAGACAAACTCTATGCTGTACACATACATGTAATTGTATGCAGAATCTTATGTCCTTTTTATGCTGCAACCTTATGTATGTACATTGTGTGTGTGTGTGTGTGAGTGAGAGAGTGGGGTGTTTCATGTGACCAGTTACAGCAAGCTTAATTCAAATATGCATGTGGATAAGCTTGTGTTATGTGTGTGCATTCTTTGCCTTTTGAGCCATGTGGTGGTACATGGTGTGTGTAAGAGATTACATGGGGGTGTCATGTGACCAGTCAAGGTGAGCTTTAATTCAAAACAGCATGTGCATAGGCTTGTGTGTATGCATGAGAATGTGTCATGTGATCAATCAGGTGACTTCAGCAGCAATTGTGTGCACAAGCTGGTGTATGTGTGTGTGTCAATTACATGTACGTGTTTTAATCATGTGTGCTTGAACATGTATGTGTGTGAAAGTTTGTGTGATTGCATGGTGTGTCATGTGACCAGTACCTGTAGGTGACTTTACCAGTGTTCATTAGAGTTCTATATTGTACATGTACATCAAGAGTACGTTAAGACACAAGCAATTTTATGTTGGTATGTGTGTATGTATGTGCGAGTGTATGGTAGTTGCATGTACCATAGATGTGGTTGGTCATTCACAGACTTCTCTTCATAGATTGATTGATAGGAGGAGGGGTGGTTAGGCGACAAAAGTCAAGTTTTCTAGAAATTTAAGGTGAAATTCCATTGTGTACAAAGGGTGATTTTATATTCAATTATTCACCACTATCTTTGTGCTCAAAGGTCATTATTTGCTTGTCTGCTGTTGCTATATACTGCCTGCCTGAGGAGAGATGCAGTATTCTCCTCAGGCCTTTTCAGCATAGCGGCCCCCTATGCCTTCAATATCCATATTATTTTATGTAGTCACTAACTCCGCCCAAACCACGCCCACCCGCTATGCCTTAAAACTTTTTTCCTGGGGAGAACTTTTGGATGGTTGTGCCAGCAAAAGTCAAATCTCAAATCTTCTAGAAATTTAAGGTGAAATTCCGTTGTGTACAAAGGGTGATCTTATATTCAATTATTCACCACTATCTTTGTGCTCAAAGGTCATATCTGGATATCTGCTGTTGCTATGTACTGCCTGCTTGATTAACAGTAGACTTGTTATTAGTGAGGATGATTTCCCAATTTACAGATCTCTCTCTGATGATGAAGACTTACCAGCAACTGTTTTCAGGAGATCATGCACATGAACAAGGTGAGCTTTAATTCAAGTGTGCAAGTGCATGCGTGAGCTTGTGTGTGTGTGTGTGTGTGTGTGTGTGTGTGTGAGAGAGAGAGAGAGAGATAGAGAGAGAGAGAGAGGGGGGAGAGGTCACATTGTGTGTCACGTGATGAGCTTTAATTCAAAAATGCATGTGCATACCTGTAAGCTTGTATGTTGTATGTGTGTGTCATGTGACCAGTCAGGTGACTTCAGCAGCAGTTGTGTGTACTAGCCAGTGTTGTTTACAATAGTGAACTTGTCTTTGGAAGATATTACTGGCTGTCTGCATGATACAGGTTTGGTTACATGTGCTTACTTGTATGTACAATCATACAAGTTCACTGTAGCAGTTGTGAGATCGGGAGTAATTGTCGGTCACGTGCAGTGGTGCAACTGGTGCCAGTGTAAACTGAGAAGAAAGAAAGGTTGGCCACCATGTTGATCTGATACTAGCGGATGGGGAGAGAGAGAACGAGGATTACAACTGTCCCTTTATGCTGCAGAGTTTTG